>NZ_JAAWVW010000002.1:0-330726 GCF_014855505.1 Musicola keenii
CCCCCAGTTCCCCCAGCGACCCCGGCAGGTACCGCGCCACCTGACCCAGATGCTCTTCGCGCACAATAAAGTTGACCGCGCTGTCACGCTCCCGCGCCTTACGCAAACGCCAGTCAGCCAATTTCTGCAGACAAGCCAGATGACGCCCTTTCAGTTGCCAGGCATTGCCGATTTCACGGTAAGCCTGTTCCGGTGCCAGCACATCCTGCTTCCGCTGGCAGAGCTGCCGACACTCATCCAATGCGGCCTCCCACCATCCTGCAGACGTTGTCTCCTCGACCAGCCGGATAGCCATCGGCAGCAGGTAATAAACGTCTGCCGCCGCATACTGACACTGCTTTTCACTCAGCGGCCTGGCGAGCCAGTCGGTGCGGGACTCGCTTTTGTCCAGCGTGACCTGCATATAATCCGCTACCAGCGCGGCAAACCCGTAGGACAAGGGTTTACCCAGGAACGCAACCAGTATTTGTGTATCCACAAACGGCGTCGGCAACAGGCCGAACGCATTTAAAAAGACCTCCAGGTCTTCGCTGCCAGCGTGAAGGTATTTGGTCACGGCGGGATCCAGCAACAGCTCGCAAAATGGTTGCCAGACAGTGATAGACAAAGGATCGATCAGCGACAACCGCTCTCCGTCAAACAATTGAATTAATCCCAACTGCGGATAATAGGTACGGGTACGGACAAACTCGGTATCCAGCGCCACCTGCGGCATACGACGTGCCTGCGAGCACACTTCGGACAAACCGTCATCGGTCGTGATCAACTGATAATTCAACACATTTTTCTCTTAGTTGGTTTTCCGGCGCCGGGATGACTGCCGGGAAAAAATGATAGAGGGCCGCAAGGCGACGTAGAAAAGACGTGCCCACACCTGAAGGGCGCTACGCCTGCTTTCATCCACGGTTAACCGGGCGCAGGCCGGCGGCCTGAATAGGGTTTGCGGCATCGACATAACCACCGCAGATACACTCACCATACCTGCCGCAGCAGGGACAAACAATAAAACGCTGTCGGCAGAAACTCATGCGGCGGACGGCTGTTGCTCATTGCGCAGTTCGCGACGCAGAATCTTACCGACATTGGATTTAGGCAACTCACTGCGAAATTCAAACAGACGCGGCACCTTATACCCGGTCAGATTGCGTCGACAGTGGGCGATCAATTCCTCCACCGTTAACGAACTATCCCGACGGACGACGAACACCTTCACGGCTTCGCCGGACACGTCGCTCGGCACGCCGATGGCAGCCGCTTCGGATACCTTGGGATGGCGAGTCACAACTTCTTCGATTTCATTCGGATAAACATTAAACCCTGAGACCAGAATCATATCTTTCTTGCGATCAATGATCTTCAGAAAGCCCTGTTCATCCGCAGTGACGATATCGCCGGTCGCCAACCACCCTTCTTTCAACACTTCCCGGGTCGCGGCCGGTTGCTGCCAATACCCTTGCATCACTTGGGGGCCGCGCACCCATAATTCGCCTGATTCACCCAGCATCACATCCTGGCCGTTTTCGTCGACAATACGGACATCGGTGGAGGGCACCGGCAAACCGATACTGCCGTTATAGTGTTTGAGGTCATAAGGATTCCCCGCCACCAGTGGCGAGCTCTCGGTCAGGCCGTATCCTTCCAGCAGATTGCATCCGGTCAGCTTCTCCCATCGCTCCGCCACGCTTTTCTGTACCGAGGCGCCACCGCCAACGGACAGATTTAGGGTAGAGAAATCCAGTTTTTGAAAAGCCTCATTATTCAGCAGTGCGTTAAACAAAGTATTAACGCCGGTCATCGCGGTTACGGGGTAACGCGCCAGCGTTTTCACCATACCGGGAATATCGCGGGGGTTAGTGATCAACAGATTTTGCCCACCCATTTCAATGAATAACAAACAATTCACCGTCAGGGCAAAAATGTGATAGAGCGGCAGCGCCGTCACCACCCGTTCCTCGCCATCTTTTAGCACCGGGCTATAAGCCGCTCGTGCCTGCATCAAGTTGGCCAGCATATTGCGGTGGGTCAACATCGCGCCTTTGGCTATTCCCGTCGTACCGCCGGTGTATTGCAAAAACGCCAGATCGTCGCCGCGAACATCCGGTTTAACATAGGGCATATTGCGCCCCTGTTGCAGCGCCTGACGGAAAGAAATCGCGTGTGGCAGATGGTATTTGGGCACCAGTCGCTTGATGTATTTCACCACAAAATTGACCAGCGTCCCCCGGGCAAGCGCCAGTTGATCCCCCATCCGCGTCAGAATGACGTGTTTAACCGGCGTGTTGTACACCACCTTTTCCAGGGTATGGGCGAAATTAGAGACGATCACAATCGCGCTGGCGCCACAATCCCGAAGTTGATGTTCCAGTTCACGCGGCGTATAGAGCGGGTTGACATTAACCACCACCAGCCCGGCACGCAGAATGCCAAATAATGCGATGGGGTACTGGAGCAGATTCGGCATCATCAACGCCACCCGATCGCCTTTTTTCAGTTTGAGCCGGTGCAAGAGATAGGCGGCAAAGGCGCGGCTACGTTCGTCCAACTGCCGGAAGGTCATCACTTCGCCCATATTGATGAAGGCGGGTCGGTCGGTGTAACGCTCAACCGCATGTTCAAACAGTTCGATTAGCGAGGCATAGCAATCCGGGTCGATCTCTGCGGGAACATCCGCCGGATAACGTGCTAACCAGATTTTTTCCAAAACTTCACTCCCGAGATATTTTTTAAGTGGCATGATTTCATCCCAATTCGAGTGATTTTTAACAATATTTTAACCCAGATAAGCCATGGGAAAATAAACAATCTTCAGGTTGCGAAGGGGATCACTGATTACGCGGATTTTCCCGCACGCTGCCCCGTCGCCGCCCTCTGGCCGATAAAAAATAAGGCGACTTACGTCGCCTTCGTCGCCGCGTTAAAGGCTCACTATTCCGTTACAACCGTCTCGACATGTGCGGGAGAATACCAACCGTCCCAGTCGGGCCCCCACACGCGACGATAACGGTGATCCCACCACGGGTCGTAGGCGCGCGGCGGCAATATCACTTGCTGAACCACATGCCAACGCTTGTAACCCTGAACACGAATCACGACAAACTGATAAGGACGATCGCCAATCTTACCCTGCTCAGCGCCGCTGATCGGCCCGACAACCGTGATGAGCTGATTGCTGAATTCGGTCGGTTCAAGAAAACCGTCGACATATGCCACGAAGCGCCCCTCCGAGGGCGCCCCCAGCTGCGGACGACCGATATCATCCAACGGCATACTGGCGATCTCCAGCCGAGTGCGCTTCGCCTCATTACGGATCTCCACCACCCGACCGCCAAACCGGGATTCCTGGCCGACATAGGCGGACGGTGAGCTCATGACCCGCACCAGATCCATCTGCGGCGTCGCCGACGTTCCACGAATCGCGTCCGGCACCGAAACACACCCCGCCAACAGCAGCATCCCCAGCAAGGCGCCGCAGCGCGTCACCGTCCGGCTCATCATACCGGCGTCTGATCTGGTGTTACTTTTGCCAAAAAATACGCTTGTCATCGCACACCCCCTGCTCAACAACGCTGGCCCCGCATAGGGCTCAATACGCGATTAGACTGCGGACAATACAATAAGTTGCGGTTATGCACGGCCCGGTAATTTTTTCCACGCCACCTCGTTGCGCAGATAGCGGGGCTGGGCCTGTTCCGCCGACAACCGATTTCCGGCCTGCCACATCCGCCAGGCCAGCGGCAGCATATCCTCAGCATGCGGCAACAACATCTCGCTGGAAATCAAAGTGATACCAGCAGAGGCAACCAGCCCAGGGTAAGTCTGCCAGCCGGTGCCGGCCGTCGTCCACGCGCCCGATAACGCCGCCGTCTGGGTTTGTACTTGCTCGGGCGACAATACGGCTTCGCTGTCATCACCCCGCCAATCGCCCTGCGCATCGCGCTGATATTGAGCCCAGTAGACCTCGCCCATACGAGCATCTATCGCCGTCAACACGCGGGAGGCGCCGGTCAGACGATATGCGCCCTGCGCCATGGTCGCTAACGACGAAACCCCCAACATCGGCAGATCCGCCCCCAATGCCAACCCCTGGGCGATACCAATACCAATGCGTACCCCGGTAAAACTGCCGGGGCCACGCCCGAACGCCAGCGCATCCAACTGCGCCAACGTCAGTTCATGATCGGCCAGCACCTGCTGCACCATCGGCAGGATGCGTTGCGTATGTTCACGGGGACAGATTTCAAACAAAGAGTGGATTTCACCCTCATTCCAGAGCGCAACAGAACAGGCTTCCGTTGCGGTATCGAGCGCTAGAATTCGCGTAGACATGCCAACCTCAGGCAGGGAAAACAGTTAACGGCGCGCATCATAACAGCCGCGCCTGACCGCCGTCACGGTTTAGACGTCAGAAAATCGATGGCGCGTTGCAAATTGCGGGTACGCGGCGCGGGCGGCAAACTGGTCAAAAACACTTCGCCGTAAGGCCGAGTCACCAGCCGATTATCACAAATCACCAATACGCCGCGATCATCCACATCGCGGATCAGGCGTCCAACGCCCTGCTTTAGGGTAATGACCGCATCCGGCAATTGCACCTCGACAAAGGGATCGCCGCCCCGCAGCCGACAGTCCTCCATCCGAGCTTTGAGCAACGGATCGTCCGGCGAGGTAAACGGCAACTTATCGATGATGACGCAGGACAGCGCATCGCCCCGCACATCGACCCCTTCCCAAAAACTGCTGGTCGCCACCAGCAATGCGTTGCCGGCCGCCAGGAACTGCGCCAGCAGTTGCGCCTTGCCGGTTTCCCCCTGAACCAGCACCGGCAACGTCAGCGAGGCGCGAAATTCCGCCGCCAATTCCCGCATCATCAGATGGGAGGTGCACAGCATAAAACAGCGTCCCCGATTGGCTTCAATCAGCGGTCGTAGCATCCGCGCCAGTTGCCGCGCCGCGCCGGGACGATGGGTCTCGGGCAAATGGCGCGGGACGCACAGCAATGTCTGCCGCGAGTAATCAAACGGGCTCGGCAGTAGCAGCGTACCCGCGCCCTCCAGCCCCATGCGCTCGACAAAATGATCCAACCGTTCGTTCACCGACAACGTCGCGGATGTAAAAATCCAACAGGCGGGTTTCTCTTTCATCACTTCGCGAAACCGATCGGCCACGGAAAGCGGCGTCAGGGCCAGCACAAAATGACGTGCGCTGCATTCGTACCAGTAGCTGTAACCCGGCTGCTGCACATCCAGCAGCCTTTTCAGCCGGTTACGATATTGAGCAGCACGTTCGAATGCCGCATCCAGCAAAGTCGAACGCCCCAGCGACAGTTTGACCACATCGCAGCACAACTCCAGCGCGTCATCCAGCAGCACCAGCGCACGCTGCGTCGCCGCATCGGTGACAATGTCACGTAAATTACCGCGAAATCCAGGGTCGCCCAGCGCCAGCCGAAAGTCTTGCGTACTTTGCGCCAGTCGATCGGCGCTTTTTTGCAACTGAGCGACATCCCGCACCTCGGTGCGGTAAGCGATGGTAATATCCCGGGCCAAATCCAACAGTTGGCGGCTCGACAGTTGCTGGCCGAAATATTGGCTGGCGATATCCGGTATCTGGTGGGCTTCGTCGAAAATCACGACCTCGCCTTCCGGTATCAGCTCGGCGAAACCGCTCTCCTTGACCACCATATCCGCCAGATACAGATGGTGGTTCACCACCACCACATCGGCATCCATCGCTTTACGACGCGCGTGTACCACAAAACAGGTCTTATAATGTGGGCAGTCGCCGCCCAGGCAGTTGTCGTTGGTGCTAGTAACCAGCGGCCAGACCGGGCTGTCTTCCGCCACATCACCGCAAGTGCTGATATCACCCTCTTCGGTTTCCGTCGACCAACCACGCAGCCGCACCAGATCCCGTAATTGTTCTTGCGTCAGATCGCCACCCGCTAACGACTGTTGTTCCATGCGTTCAATACACAGGTAGTTGGAACGCCCTTTGAGCAGCGCCAGCTTGCCGGCGAATTTCAGCGCCTGAGCCACCGCAGGCAAATCCCGACTATAGAGCTGATCCTGCAACGCTCGCGAACCGGTAGAGACGATCACCTTGCGCCCGGAACGCAGCGCCGGCGCCAGATAGGCATAGGTTTTCCCGGTGCCGGTGCCCGCTTCTACCACCAGCGGCTTCTTCCCGGCGATGGCGGAAACCACGGCATCCGCCATCAGTCGCTGCGGCTCACGCGGACGAAAACCGGTTATCGCCTGCGCCAGAGCGCCATCTTCGGCAAAATCGTCGGGGGAACTGTTTGCTGCCACGCTGCCTCACTGTTTTTTCTCAATACATCACGGCGCATCTGCCGTCTGAGTGGAGGCCGATTATGCCAAGCCAGCCGTCGCACGACTACTTTATTCGGGCACGCCCGATGCCTGCCCCATCGGCCGACACACTGGCGCCGGAATATGGTAACGTCTGGGTCTTTCTTTCATGGCTGCATATTTAAAGAGGTACTGCATGATGCCCATCACCCGCATCAACCCTGAAGCGCGCTGGTCAGACGCGGTTATTTACAACGGCACGCTGTATTACACCAGCGTGCCGGAGAATCTGGAGGAGGACGCCCGCGCGCAAACCGAAAATGCGCTGGCCGCATTGGATGCCATTCTGCACCAGGCGGGCACAGACAAGCGCCGTTTACTGGATGTGACTCTCTTTCTGGCCGATGCGGCGGATTTCGCCGCCATGAACGCCGCCTGGGATGCCTGGGTGGTGGCCGGCAGCGCGCCGGTGCGCTGCACGGTACAAGCCAAGTTGATGAACCCGCGTTTCAAGGTAGAAATCAAAGCGATCGCCGCGATCGCGTAATCAACCCGGCGGAGGCGTTATTCCTCCGCCTCATCTTCGTCGAACCGGGCAGCGATACGCTCCCCTTGATGACTCTGGCGCAATTCTTCCGCCACCAGCGCGATCGCCTCACCGCTGCTCATCCCCTCTACCATCAACTGCTGGATTCGTTCTACCGCCTGTTGTTGCTGTGCGTGCGACAGCGCCGGGATACCTGCAAACATCGTTATTTCTCCTGCAAAGCCCGGCGATTAACACCGGGGGAATGATTTCAGCCACCCTGATTTATGGTACGCTTGCGCGCCAGAGAGCGGCCGCGACGGCAGCTGGTTCAACACACGTCACCCGGTACCCTACCGCTGAGAACCCATGCGAACTTCGATAGTCTATCACGCACTGCCTTATCAACCGGATGCCCTGCTGCATCTTTTCGCGCCATTGTCGCAACAGCCCTGGGCCATGCTGCTGCACTCCGGCTTTGCTGATCATCCTCATAACCGCTTCGATATTCTGGTGGCGGACCCCATCGCCACATTGCAGACTCGGGAAGAATCTACCGAGATTGCCGCCGGCGCCGAGTGCCATCAGCGTGCGGACGACCCTTTTGCGTTGCTGCAACAGCAAATCGACGCGCTGGGGGTGAATGTCGATCCACACCCGGATTACCCGTTTCAGGGTGGCGCGCTGGGGGTATTCGGGTATGACCTCGGCCGTCGGGTGGAAACGTTGCCGACGCTTGCCGAGCGGGATATCTCTCTCCCCGATATGGCGGTAGGCCTGTACGACTGGGCGCTGATCGCCGACCACCAGCTACAGCGCCTGACGCTGATTACGCATGGTGAGCCGTCGGCGCGTCTGGCCTGGCTTGAGGCACAGCATGGCGCAGAAACTGCGGCGTTTCGGCTGACCAGCAGCTGGACGACCAACATGACCCGCGAAGAATACGGTGCCAAGTTCCGCCGCATCCAGGACTACCTGCACGCCGGCGACTGCTATCAGGTCAACCTGACGCAGCGCTTTCAGGCACAGTATGAAGGGGATGAATGGCAAGCGTTTCTGCAACTTTCCGCCAGTAATCGGGCACCGTTTTCCGCCTTCCTGCGCCTACCGCACCATACAATCATCAGTATCTCGCCAGAACGGTTTCTATGGCTACATGACCGCCGCATCCAGACCCGCCCCATCAAGGGCACGCTGCCGCGCAAAACCGACCGCGTAGAAGACGAGCTTCAGGCCCGGCGGTTGGCGTCGTCAGAAAAAGATCGCGCTGAAAACCTGATGATCGTCGATTTGCTGCGCAACGACATTGGCCGGGTTGCCGAGCCCGGCAGCGTCAGGGTTCCTGAGCTGTTCGTGGTCGAGCCGTTCCCCGCCGTGCACCATCTGGTCAGTACCATCGAAGCATTACTGCCGACACGTTTTACCGCAACAGACCTGCTGCGCGCCTGTTTTCCCGGCGGGTCTATTACCGGCGCCCCCAAAGTCCGGGCGATGGAAATCATTGAAGAGCTGGAGCCGCAGCGTCGCAACGCCTATTGCGGCAGCATTGGTTATCTGAGCGTATGCGGTACCATGGATACCAACATCACCATCAGAACGCTGGTTTCTGACCGCGGCAGCCTATACTGCTGGGCCGGCGGCGGGATCGTCGCTGATAGCGATGAACAGTCCGAGTACCAAGAAACATTGGATAAAGTAGGGAAAATCCTGCCGTTGCTGGAGGTCTGAGCGGAAACGGCGGCAAGACGGATCCAGCGGCCTCATGGAGAAAACGCTCGGATTTCCGGCAAGCCGTCAAACGCTAGATATACTTGATGAGGCGCAACTTGCGAATACCTGACGGAGCGACATCGATACCATGCTGAACGATATACTGGACACGCCGCTGCCCTTGGTTCAGGCACCGGAATATGATTTGTCCCGATTTATCACCCGTTTCCAGTTGCAGACGCTTCCCGGCTACCGTCAGTCGCATAATCAGCGTGAGGCGGCGGTGCTGGTTCCGATTATTCGCCGTCGAGAACCCAGCCTGTTGTTAACTCGCCGTTCCGCCGATTTGCGCAAACATGCCGGCCAGGTCGCGTTTCCCGGCGGCGCAGCCGACCCTGAAGACGGTTCGCTGATCGTCACGGCGCTGCGCGAGGCGCGGGAAGAAGTCGCCATTCCGCCGGAATTCGTGCAGGTGCTGGGTACGCTTGCGCCGATGGATAGCAGCAGCGGTTATCGTGTTACGCCGGTGGTCGGACTGTTGCCGGAAAGCACGCCACTGCATCCCAATCAGGCTGAGGTGGCTGAACTGTTCGAGATGCCGCTGCGGGAAGCGTTTTCCCTGCAACGTTACTATGCACTGGATATCGAACGGCGACGGCAACCGCAGCGCGTCTACCTCTCCTGGTACCAGCAGCAGTTCGTTTGGGGACTGACCGCCGCGATCATCCGCCAGCTGGCGCTACAGGTCGCCGAATGTTGATAACCACCTTCGTCGCATCACGGTCTGCATGAATTCTTTTGTGGCATAACATAAGATTATTTCATGCGAAAATGTGAATGTGGCAGCATATCCCCCACTACAATAGCGCGTTATATCGAATTTTATTCCATATTAGCCACACCATGCTTTGCATCAATGTCAAGCTGACGTTGATGCGTTTATAGGAGTTTCAGCGTGATAAGCGTATTCGACATGTTCAAAATCGGTATTGGCCCCTCCAGTTCTCATACCGTCGGACCGATGAAAGCCGGTAAACAATTTGTCGATCAACTGCAAGAGCAGGGATTGCTTGAACGAACCGAGCGTATTTCCGTCGAGGTTTACGGCTCTCTAGCCTTGACCGGCAAAGGCCACCATACCGATATCGCTATTATCCTCGGGCTGGCGGGCAACCAGCCGGATACCGTGGATATTGACGCCATTCCCACCTTTATACGTCAGGTTACGCAATCAGAGCGCCTGACGCTGGCAGGCCATCGGGACGTTGCCTTCCCGCGCGAAGGCGGCATGATTTTCCGTAGCGAAAACCTGCCATTACATGAAAACGGCATGACGCTGACCGCATTTTCCGACGACGGCCATCCACTCTTTCGCAACACCTATTACTCCGTTGGCGGCGGTTTCATTGTTGATGAAGCACACTTCGGCCAAACCCAGCCCGACACCTTTAGCGTGCCGCACCCTTATCGCTCCGCCAAAGATATCCTGGAGCATTGCCGCCAGAGCGGGTTGTCGATGTCCGGGATGGTCATGTGCAACGAGCTGGCAATGCACAACCGGCAGGAAATTGAAGACTATTTTGCTGCCGTCTGGCAGACCATGCGCAGTTGTATGGATCGCGGGATGAATACCGAAGGCGTGCTTCCCGGCCCACTGCGGGTTCCTCGCCGGGCATCCTCCCTGCACCGCATGCTGGTGGCTTCCGATAAACTGTCCAAAGATCCGATGAACGTGGTCGACTGGGCCAATATGTTCGCACTGGCCGTCAGTGAAGAAAACGCGGCCGGCGGGCGTGTCGTCACCGCACCGACCAATGGCGCCTGCGGCATCGTTCCGGCCGTGCTGGCTTATTACGATCACTTTATCGAGCCGGTTAGCCCCGGTATCTATCTGCGCTATTTCATGGCTGCCGGCGCCATCGGCACGCTCTACAAAATGAATGCGTCGATTTCCGGCGCGGAAGTCGGTTGTCAGGGGGAAGTGGGCGTCGCGTGTTCGATGGCGGCGGCGGGCCTGGCTGAATTGATGGGGGCCAGCCCGGAGCAAGTGTGTATCGCCGCAGAGATCGGTATGGAGCACAACCTTGGGCTGACCTGTGATCCGGTCGCCGGCCAGGTACAGGTTCCTTGTATCGAACGCAACGCTATCGCCACCGTCAAAGCGATCAATGCATCCCGTATGGCCATGCGCCGCACGTCCGAGCCGCGCGTGTCGCTGGATAAAGTGATTGAAACCATGTACGAAACCGGGAAGGACATGAACGCCAAATACCGGGAAACGTCGCGCGGTGGTCTGGCGATCAAAGTACAGTGTGATTAAGTACCGTCTGATTAAAGTACCGTGTGATTTAAAGTGCAGTGCGATTAATCTGTTGCACCACATAACACCCGGTCTAGCATGCAGAAAGCCCACCATCCGGTGGGCTTTCTGCTTTCACGTCCAGTGAACAATACCCGTGCTTAACCTGGTATATCCCTGACTGACAGTGAGATACGTAACTCAGGCGATGCTTTCATCTTCGACGACCGGAATACGTTCGATGCGCACCAACTCGATACGATAGTCGCTCGCCGCCATGACTCTGAACCGGAGACGATGGAGTTCCAATTCATCCCCCGCTTTGGGAAACTCGTCACAATGCGCCAGCAACAACCCCGCCAACGACGTATACTCCTCCTTCGGATCCACCAGATCGCTGGCATTCAACACCTGCTGTAATGAATGTAGATCCGTCCCGCCTTTCACCAGCCAACCATCGCCATCAAGGGTAATATCCAACGTTTCATCCTCGTCGGGAAACTCGCCGGCAATGGCTTCCAGCACATCCAGCGGTGTAATCAACCCCTGTACCACGCCAAATTCATTAGTGACCATCACCAAGCTGCCGCGCGCGCGCCGTAACACCGGCAACAGATTGATAACGTCCAGCGTTTCCGGCACCACCAGCGGCGGCGTGGCGGCGGCGAACTGCTCGACATCAGTATGAGACTCCAGCGCCACTAACAGATCTTTGGCTCTTACGACACCCACCAATTCATCCAGCGATCCCCGGCATACCGGGAATAAGCTATGCGGCGTACCCAGTAACTGCTGACGAATCTCTTCTACGGAACGTTCGCAGTCCACCCAGGAGATATCAGTACGAGGCGTCATCACACTGCGTAATGACCGTGAAGCCAGCGTCAACACACCGCTGATCATGTAGCGCTCTTCCTCAGCAAAGGCCTCTTCCGGCCGCCGTTCAGGTACCGCTTCGTGCTGTTCATCGCTAGCCTTTCGCGTCCCCATCAGGCGCAGAATCGCCTCGGCAGTACGCTCACGCATCGGGCGCTTCGATTGATGTTTGACGAAGTTATGCCGCGCCACCTGGTTGAAAAACTCAATGACGATCGAAAAACCGATTGCCGCGTACAGGTATCCCTTGGGAATGTGGAATCCAAACCCTTCCGCCATCAGACTCAAGCCGATCATCAACAGGAAGCTGAGACACAGCACCACCACCGTCGGATGCGCATTGACAAAATTGGTTAGCGGTTTGGAAGCCAGCAGCATGATGCCCATGGCGATCACTACGGCAACCATCATGACGCCAAGATGGTTGACCATCCCTACGGCGGTAATGACCGCGTCCAGCGAAAAGACCGCATCCAGTACTACGATCTGCGCCACCACGGCCCAAAAATTAGCGTGAGTACGGTTGCCATCGGGGTCATGCGGACGGTTTTCCAGCCGTTCATGCAACTCCATCGTCGCTTTGAACAACAGAAATATCCCCCCGACCAGCAGGATTAAATCGCGCCCGGAGAAACTGAACTGCCAGACGCTAAAGAGCGGCCGGGTCAACGTCACCAGCCATGAGATCAGCGAAAGCAGGCAAAGCCGCATCAGCAGCGCCAGTGAAAGACCGATGAAACGAGCACGATCGCGCTGTTTAGCCGGCAGCTTATCGGCAAGGATGGCGATAAACACCAGGTTATCGATACCCAGTACAATTTCGAGTACCACCAGCGTCAGTAAGCCTGCCCAGATTGAGGGATCCAGCAAAAATTCCATGTCAGACTCCGGAAAATGAACGAGCAAACGCCAACAATGCATCAGCATTGCGCGGTAAGGAAAAAAGACGTTCAGCGATGAAGTATGGGTGGCCGATGCGGCCCGCTGAGGTTGAAGAATAAATACCGCCGGCCAGCGCCGGGGTTAGCGATATGAATCGTCGGTGACAGTCCATGGGAAGGGCGTTCGCCCGTTACTCCTCTGCAATTAAAAGGACATTAACTCTAACAGGTAGACTCACCGTTTCACAAAATTTTTATTTCATCTTGCGGGCGTACCCGCATCTTGCTGTTACCTCGACAAATTCACACTTAAGAGCAGCTAATATGACCACCTACTATTAATTGTCGACCAAGGTCACATAATTTATTTTTTCGATACCTAAAATAAATCCCGTCATTTGCCGGCAATGTCAGTGTGTTCTGAATCGATTCGCACGCTTTCGGGCAAAGTCGCGCTTTTCGTGCCATGGAGTGAGCAGGAAAGCGCGTTAGCGCCTAAGATCATCACGGATAAAAAACATTTACCGCCTATTTATCCATAATGCGCATGCGCAGCAAGACAGTGACAACAATGAGGGAGGTAGCAAGTGAGTATAGCCATCATGTTATGCACTCACGGCTCCACAGCCGGGCCGCTGTTAAAAACAGCGGAAATGATTCTCGGAGAACAACAGAATGTTGGCTGGATTGATTTTGTTCCCGGGGAAAATGTCGAGATTTTGATGGAGAAATATCAGGCAAAGCTCGCGGAACTGGATACATCAGAAGGGGTTCTTTTTCTGGTGGATACCTGGGGCGGCAGCCCATTCAACGCGGCCAGCCGCCTGGTGAACAACAAACAAGGGTATGAAGTGGTCGCCGGTGTCAACATTCCTATGCTGGCAGAGACCTTTATGGCCCGGGATGACGATCCCGCTTTTGAAGAGTTGGTCAGCATCGCGGTAGAAGCCGGAAGAGCCGGTGTAAAAGCGCTGAAAGCGGTCGAACCGGAAAACACGCCGGTTCGTAAACAGCCTGCAGCCCCCAAAGCCGCTCCCCCTGGCCCAGGTGGGCATATGAAAATTGGATTGGCCCGCATCGACGACCGTCTGATCCATGGGCAAGTCGCCACCCGCTGGACCAAAGAAACCAACGTTAGCCGGATTATCGTCGTCAGCGACGAAGTCGCGGCGGATACCGTGCGCAAAACCCTGCTCACCCAGGTGGCGCCGCCCGGCGTTACCGCCCATGTGGTGGATGTCGCCAAAGCCGTGCGCGTTTACAACAACCCCAAATATGCCGCAGACCGCGTCATGCTGTTATTCACTAACCCAACCGATGTGGTACGGCTGGTAGAGGATGGCGTCAAGATTACATCGGTCAATATCGGCGGTATGGCTTACCGGCAGGGTAAAACCCAGGTCAACAACGCTGTATCCATCGATGAACAAGACATCGTCGCCTTTAACAAACTCCACGACCGTGGGATCGAACTGGAAGTTCGCAAGGTTTCCACCGACACCCGGCTCAATATGATGGATTTGATCAACAAGGCCGCGCCTTAATCTATTAGAAATGAGCGGGTTAAATGACAACTCAACGTGTCAATACGCTATTCTCACAGGAGAAATAGAATGGAGATCACTACGCTTCAAATTGTGCTGATATTTCTCGTCGCCTGTATTTCCGGCATGGGTTCTATTCTGGATGAATTTCAATTTCACCGTCCGCTGGTTGCCTGTACGCTAATCGGCTTCGTACTCGGCGATGTGAAAACCGGGATCATCATCGGCGGTACGCTGGAAATGATCGCGCTCGGATGGATGAATATCGGTGCGGCGGTGGCCCCAGACGCCGCACTGGCGTCCATCATATCCACTATTCTGGTCATCGCCGGCGGTCAGAGCGTTGGCGCTGGTATCGCGCTGGCCATTCCGCTGGCTGCCGCCGGACAGGTCCTGACCATCATCGTGCGAACCATCACCGTGGCGTTCCAGCATGCCGCCGACAGCGCCGCCGAGCGCGGCAACCTTTCCGCTATCAGTTGGATCCACGTTTCCGCCCTGCTGCTGCAGGCCATGCGTATTGCCATTCCAGCAGTAATCGTTGCAGTTTCGGTCGGTACCGAAGCGGTTCATGCCCTACTTTCATCCATTCCCGATGTTGTCACCACCGGCCTGAATATCGCCGGCGGCATGATTGTCGTCGTCGGTTATGCGATGGTGATCAACATGATGCGTGCCGGCTACCTGATGCCTTTCTTCTATTTGGGCTTCGTCACCGCCGCGTTCACCAACTTCAATCTGGTCGCCCTGGGCGTTATCGGAGTTGTCATGGCAATTCTGTATATCCAGCTCAGCCCCAAATACAACAAGGCGCAAGGCGCGGCTTCCGCCGCCGCCAGCAACGACCTCGACAACGAACTGGACTGACAGGAGAGCTATCATGGTTGATACCACGCAAAAAAAACTTACTCCCAGCGACATTCGCGCTGTGTTTATTCGCTCCAACTTGTTTCAGGGGTCGTGGAACTTCGAACGTATGCAAGCGCTGGGCTTCTGTTTTTCCATGGTACCGGTCATTCGCCGCCTGTATCCGGAAAACTCGGAAGAACGCAAGCAGGCCATCAGGCGCCACCTGGAATTTTTCAACACCCAACCTTTCGTCGCAGCGCCAGTGCTGGGCGTTACCATGGCAATGGAAGAGCAACGGGCCAACGGCGCGGCGATTGACGACGGTGCCATCAACGGCCTGAAAGTCGGCCTGATGGGGCCGCTGGCCGGTGTCGGCGACCCGATATTCTGGGGAACGGCACGGCCGGTGTTTGCGGCATTGGGCGCCGGCATAGCTATGAGCGGCAGCCTGCTGGGGCCGATTCTGTTTTTCGTGCTGTTTAATCTGGTACGTCTGCTGGTTCGCTACTACGGTGTGGCATATGGCTATCGCAAAGGTGCGGATATCGTTCAGGATATGGGTGGCGGCCTCCTGCAAAAACTGACTGAAGGTTCCTCGATTTTGGGGTTATTCGTCATGGGAGCGCTGGTCAACAAATGGACGCACGTCAATATCCCGCTGGTTGTTTCCCGCGTTACCACTCAGAACGGGCAAACCACTGTCACCACGGTGCAATCGATCCTTGATCAGTTGATGCCGGGTTTAGTGCCGCTCCTGCTGACATTTGGCTGTATGTGGCTACTGAGGCGCAAAATCAATGCACTCTGGCTCATCATCGGCTTTTTCGTTATCGGTATTGTCGGGTATTGGCTCGGCTTGCTCGGTTTGTAATCTCAGTAAGCATGTCGGGGAAACCCGGCATGCTTCTATCTCGATCATCTGCCCGTTGTAAAGCATGGAGCTGACTATGAGCCTGACCGATATAACGTTGTGCGGCTGTCTGCTGCTGGCACTGGCGTATGCGGTTTATGACGAAATCATCATGGATCGCCAATATGGACACACCTGCCTGAAAATCTTTCTGCGACGGACCCATTATCTCGACGCTGTCATCTTCGTTGTACTCGTGGCCATTTTGATTTACAAAAACGTCACCACTCAAGGCACCCTGCTTACTACAGTCCTGTTATTTACACTGGTCATGATGGCTATATATTTGTCGATCATTCGACAACCTAAATTGTTATTCAAAGAGCAAGGTTTTTTCTACGCCAATACCTATATTCCTTATCATCGAATAAAAGCCATGAACTTATCGGAAGATGGCATTCTTGTTATAGATCTTGAGCAACGCCGTATATTCATTGCGGTCAAGAAATTAGATGACCTTGACAAAATTTATAAATTTCTCATTGAAATTCAATAAATTGAATTTTATTTCATGACGCTAAAATATTAATATTCTATCCCTACAATAATTAAGTTATTTCCTTAACCACATTATTATTGATGCAATTTACTCCATTTGTTTCTTTTTTGTTTTAAATGAAAATAATTATCAATATCGTTGATAAATAACATGTTATTACTTGTTGTTTCATGCCTGAATAATATGATAAGGTTGCGCAGTCATTGGGGAGTAGCCAATTCCTGACGCAGTTTCAGGAATGTTCGTATCAACATACTCGTTTGCAAAAACGTGGTGCGAACGGCCAGAAAGGCAGGCGAGACCATAGACACATGATCCATCGTCTGGTTGGGGGTGGATTGTGTGGATATGGATAACCGCCCCAGCCGAGGCTATTTACAATGAATTTGTCTGCAACTCTCATCCTTGCTTTTGGCATGTCTATGGATGCCTTTGCTGCGTCCATAGGAAAAGGTGCTGCACTACATAAACCTCGTTTTAGCGAAGCGTTAAGAACCGGGCTGATTTTTGGCCTCATTGAGGCGATTACTCCACTTGTGGGTTGGGCGCTTGGCTTCTATGCCAGCCAGTTCATTATTGAATGGGATCATTGGGTGGCATTTAGTCTGCTATTGATTCTTGGCGGCAGAATGATCATGGAAGGCCTGAAAGGCGAAACCGGCTGTCACTGCGAAAAAATCAGCAAACATAGCCTAGTTACCTTGGTTTGTACCGCAATAGCTACCAGTCTAGATGCCATGGCGATCGGTGTCGGTCTGGCTTTCCTGCAAGTCAATATATTCCACACAGCCATGATGATTGGCAGTGCCACCATGATCATGGTGACGCTCGGCATGATGATTGGCCGCTATATCGGCCCTATCCTCGGTAAAAAAGCCGAAATTGTCGGGGGACTGGTACTGATTGGCATTGGCTGTAACATTCTCTACGAACATCTGGGCAGTCTGGCCTGATGCGTATAACAATGGGCAACCCAGGTTGCCCATTTATTTCGCTATTATGCTTCGCGTCGGTGCAGACGTATCAGGAAATCCGTTTCACAAGTAAATACTGGCTCCGAACGCAGCGTTGCTTTAGCATCCTCGCTAGCACGCCAGGCAAAAGGCGTCATTTGCAATAAATCTGCGGCCTCTCTCCCGGTGAGTTGCATTGAATAAGCCAATTTCACACATTGCTCCAACCGAAACCCTGAAAACACTTCATCAATATCGGGATGCAATCTCACTTCTGGGTATATACGGGCCTTAAGCGCCATTAAATGCCGTGGCCCTGGTGACACCGTCAGTAATACACCACCAGGCTTGATCACCCGAGCTAATTCATCGCTGTTACAGGGAGCATAAATCTTTAATACTGCATCCAATCCGCAGGACTCAAATGGCAATCGCTGACTGGATGCGACGCAAAACATAACTTGCCGATAACGTCTAGCCGCACGTTGGATTGCAGCTTTGGAAACGTCAAGCCCATAAACCTGAATGCCTCTGTTCGTCAACGCATCTGCCAATGCCGCCGTGTAATACCCTTCCCCGCATCCGATATCCAGCAAACTACCGGGCGACGTTAAACACCCATCAAACAGACGGGTGACATTTGCCTGCAACGGCTGGTAATGTCCGGCATCCAGAAAGGAACGCCTGGCCTGCATCATTTCAGCGCTGTCGCCGGGCTGTTTAGAGCGTTTGAACTGCACAGGCAGCAAGTTGACATACCCTTCCCGGGCACAATCGAAGTGATGTTGGCCGCATGACCAGCGTCCAAACTCATGCTGCAACGGACGGTGACACAACGGGCATTGATACGGAAAAAAAGGAGTTTGCATACAGAACCGACAACCGGAAGGTGTAAATCAAAAAAGCAAAAAACCCGCGCCAGGCGGGTTTTAGTCTATAAACTGACAATTACAGTGCGGTAACGTTAACCGCAGACGGGCCTTTTTGCCCATCCTGAATTTCAAACTCAACGTTCTGGCCTTCTGCCAATGTTTTGAAACCAGTGCCTTGAATTGCAGAGAAGTGCACAAACACATCTTTGCTGCCGTCAGCCGGAGTAATGAAACCGAAGCCTTTGGACTCGTTGAACCACTTAACCTGACCTTTAATCTTTGCCATTTCAAAATTTCCTTTAATAGTTAAACCGCACAGGTGCGTTATACAGAAAAACCAGAGTCGTTACTGATTGAGGCACGAAAATAAGGATCGGCAGAGAAGTGGTATTCAACGCTAACGTTTGTACTCAATACTTCTTTACTGAAAATGCCATTCATATACAGAACTGTACCTCGTTTTTACCAAAAAGGTTTATTACACACTCTGTTATCATTGGCAAGCCATTTTTTTACAGTGATGGACATGCCGCACAAATTAGGGACTTTAATGTATCAGTTAATATGTCAATCCGCTCAGGGCTGCTATATTGACATACCAGAAGTATTCCCTATGACAGTCCCAATGGTTTGATTATGTGCACGATATGATAATTACGCAAGGTGTTGCGCCTAATTAATACGGCGGTACCCATCACTATAACAAAACAATATTGCCCGTATGTTTCCCATCTCTTCATGATAGAGACAGTTTCGGTAATCGTGTTCTTACACAGTTGGCAAAAAATGTAAAAAATACAATAAAAAACTTTATATACAATAAGATACGCACACCGATTTCTGATGGTGATTATCTAAATATACAATAATGATGAAACAAAGGTGATATATAAATTTCATCTTATAAAGATGCTTGTATTATTTCTGCAAAAAATAGTTTGTTAACATTCATTCTGTACACACTGCGCCGAATTGTTAAAGAATACCAAGTCAAAAATTGCACCGCCCCACCAAGATGCATACTTTCCATTCTATTTAAGTCAGTGATAGGGATCATAATTCTGCGAGCGCCCTCAGGATGAATTGACGAGCATTTACATGAAAAAATGTATTACGATGCCGGATTCATGCAATCACCCTTCTATTACGTTTTGTCCAACGATTATTTTATGAGATTAATGTCTCATCCATTTTCCTTCATGCATTTTTAACACGCGGAACTAATCCCTCCGATAAGATCCAGATCAAAAACAGCGAAGACCAAGTATCCATCTGATTTTCTTTTATATCAAATCGACCACATCCCTTCAGACACAGCTGGGATTTCTGAACCCGCGACAATATTTGAACATCTGTCGTGACAAGCACAGTAATTAAGCGTTATTGTCATCCCGTCAGTTTCTTTATCACACCGTTATAGCCGGTCACTCAGACCATTTTTCAGAGAAAGGTCACAGCATAATACGTATCTTTCTCCCTTCGTTTCGATGGGGATTACCAACACCATCGGCTGTGCGCCAGATTCATTTTTTATACTGCATAATTCATTAACGTAATGATCTATCAGATTGCATCAACGGGAGGTGACCTATGTGGCAAACGATCGCACAACTACTGGAAGAGCATCTGGGGCCGGGTGAGATTCAGGAACGTAGAGAGTTGCCCGGAGGCGAAATCCACTCTGCATGGTTTATTCGCTATGGTGAACACGATGTGTTCATCAAGAGTGATTCCCGGGAATTGTTGACCAAATTCCGGGCTGAAGCGGAACAGCTTGAACTGTTGGCCAAAAGCAAAACCGTACAGACCCCGGCCGTTTACGGTGTGGGTTGTACCCGCGACTACAGCTTCCTCTTATTGCAATATCTGTCGACCAAACCATTGGATGCCCACAGCGCCTGGTGCCTTGGGCAACACCTGGCCAAACTTCACCAATGGAGTGACCAACCGCAATTCGGCCTCGATTTTGACAATGATCTCTCAACCACGCCGCAACCCAATGCCTGGCAACGGCGTTGGGCCACATTTTTTGCCGAGCAACGCATTGGCTGGCAACTGCAACTGGCGGCGGAAAAAGGCCTGAGTTTTGGTGATATCGGTATGTTGATCGCTACAGTCGAACAGCAATTGGCTGGTCATCAACCCCAACCAGCGCTGCTGCACGGTGATTTATGGTCAGGAAATTGGGTCAATACGTCCGAGGGATGTTATTTATTCGATCCTGCGTGTTACTGGGGGGACAGAGAATGCGATCTGGCTATGCTGCCCTTGTACCCGGATCTACCTAAGCAAATTTATGACGGCTACCAAAGCGTATGGCCTCTGGATAAAGGCTTTGTGGAACGTCAGCCCATTTACCAGCTTTACTATTTACTCAATCGCGCCAACCTGTTTGGCGGCAAACACGTTGTTGCCGCACAGCAAGCCATTGAGTCAGCGCTATTGTTTTCCAGAGAATGAAAACGCACGGAGTGAAAATGCCAATCGGGGTTAGCGCCCCGATTGACTATCAGCCGACCAGACCGATGACTTTCAGTACCAGATAACCGACTACCGCAACAACGACCGGCAAGATGTACAACGGAAAAAATTGCAGAAAAACGCTATGTCGGGGTAACTCGACACGGGACTCTAACTCCTCACGAGTTTTCCCCTCCTCGCCTTTCGCTTTTTCCAGAATTAACTGATCTTCCAACCCTTCACGAATATGCTTGACCTGACGAGAAAGACGCGCGCCGGAAACTTGTAAAGCCAGACCAAAAAAAATCAAGAGATAGACCGCCCAGAACATAAGTGTTGTGCTGGCGGAAAGACGCCCAAAATCCGGCACCGGTGAATTGAACCAGAGCACATTCAAAAATGGCGTATTAAAACGCAGTACCTCGACTACTAAGTGCAGAAAATCCTGCAGGACACCATTGATGCCCTGAGTTTTCTCAGTAAAGGTATGAACAAGATTTGCCAATGAAATCACTGTCGAAAGCAGAGCCGGGATAAAAAGGATCCAACCCGCGATGCGTTTAAACACCGCAATGCGGCCAGCCTGTTGATACGTCATGAGTTCCCCTTGTGTGCAACGTCGTGGAAACGTTACCGGTCGAGACAGAAAATAAGTATATTCAAACCCGATAGCAGGGTACTTCAGGTTTATGAAGAGTCAACTTTTCTTTCCTGCTGTAGATAGGCTTCAACACCCAACGCATCAGCGCTAGCCTGGTGTGCGTTCCGAGGACAAAGGCAAGAAATGGCGAGATTAAACGAACAGCGAAAATACCGGCCTAACCGGCCGGTATCATTCTGACATCAATCAGAGGAAATCTGCACGTTTCGGCGAGAAAGTATCGATAAGCACACTGCCATCTTCCAAAGAAACCACGCCGTGGATCTCATTTTTCACCGCCATATAGGCATCACCCGTTTTCAGAATGCGTTTTTCGCCTTCAATCTCTACTTCGAAACTGCCGGCCGCCACATAGGCTATCTGGTCATGAATGTCATGCTTGTGCGGAGTGCCGATCGCGCCTTTGGCAAAATGCACGCACACCATCATCAGGTCATCGCTCCAGGTAATGATCTTACGCTTGATGCCACCGCCCAGTTCTTCCCATGGCGTATCGTCGTCAATAAAGTACCTTCTCATTTTTTCTCCTCAATATTGTGTTATGTGTTCGCCTTGATACCCTCAGGCAACAGGACAAGACAAGTACCGACATTCTAGTAACATCAGGACCAGACGAAACATAAAATAAGTAAAACCATGACGCCCCTCAAGAAATAAATAAAACATTATTTCATTTTTATTGAATTCATATCCCAACCACACTATTATCGCGCCATATACGAAAGAACCGGGCAGTCAGGGTCTGGTGACATTGTCACTGCCACGCGATGTTTCCTGCCCTGCCCGGGGCTTTCCTTCCCGAGCCCTCATCCGGTTCAGTCTGGAAGCAAGGAGCGATCATGCAAGTCCGTCAGAGTATTCACAGTGAGCATGCCCGTCAGCTTGATACGGCTGGGTTACGCCGTGAATTTTTGATAGAAAAGATTTTTGATGCCGACGCCTGCACCATGACGTATAGCCACATCGACAGAATCATCATCGGCGGAGTCATGCCGGTTCATCATGCTGTAACGTTAGGAGAAGATGTCGGCCGCCAACTGGGCGTCAGCTATTTTCTGGAACGACGTGAACTGGGCACTATCAACATCGGCGGCGACGGCGTCGTTACCGTTGATGGGCAGGACTATGCCGTTGGGCACGAAGAAGCGCTTTATATCGGTCGTGGAGCCAAAGATATTCATTTTCGTAGCTTGAATCCGGACTCACCGGCCAGGTTTTACTACAACAGCGCCCCAGCCCATACAACCTACCCAACCCGCAGAATTACTGCGGCGCAGGCGTCACCTCAAACGTTGGGCGATAACGCCACCAGCAATCTGAGAACCATCAACAAATATATTGTTCCTGATGTCTTACCCACCTGCCAGCTCACTATGGGTCTAACCAAACTGGCGGAGGGCAACCTCTGGAACACCATGCCATGTCACACGCATGAGCGGCGGATGGAAGTCTACTTCTACTTTGACATGGACGAAGAAAGCGCAGTGTTTCACATGATGGGGCAGCCTCAGGAAACCCGTCACATTCTGGTGCATAACGAACAGGCCGTGATTTCTCCCAGTTGGTCGATTCACGCAGGCGTAGGCACCAAACGCTATACCTTTATCTGGGGCATGGTGGGTGAAAATCAGGTTTTTGGCGATATGGATCACCTTAATGTTAGCGAACTACGCTAACAGTGATAAGCCGGAGCTCCGGTAATCCCTACAGTAACAGCACGCGACGAATAATGTCGTTCACAGAGAGATTAAAGCTATGATTTTAGATTCATTCAATTTACAGGGCAAAATTGCTCTGATCACAGGTTGCGATACCGGTCTGGGTCAAGGTATGGCGATCGGGCTAGCCGAAGCAGGCTGTGACATTGTGGGTGTCAACATCGTCGAGCCGAAAGACACGA
The DNA here is from genome assembly GCF_014855505.1 of Musicola keenii. Lineage (NCBI taxonomy): Bacteria > Pseudomonadati > Pseudomonadota > Gammaproteobacteria > Enterobacterales > Pectobacteriaceae > Musicola > Musicola keenii. Next base: position 23,249 of record NZ_JAAWVW010000002.1, read on the forward strand.
TTGAAAAAGTCACCGCTCTGGGTCGTCGTTTTCTCAGCCTGACGGCTGACATGAGCGATGTCTCCGGCCATGCCGCTCTGGTGGAAAAAGCCGTCGCCGAATTCGGCAAAGTGGATATCCTGGTGAACAACGCGGGTATTATTCGTCGCGAAGATGCTATCGAATTCAGTGAAAAGAACTGGGACGATGTGATGAACCTTAACATCAAGAGCGTCTTCTTCATGTCTCAGACTGTTGCCCGCCAGTTCATTAAGCAAGGCACCGGCGGCAAAATCATCAATATCGCGTCCATGCTGTCCTTCCAGGGTGGTATCCGTGTTCCGTCCTATACCGCATCCAAGAGCGCGGTTATGGGGATTACCCGCCTGATGGCTAACGAATGGGCGAAACACAACATCAACGTTAATGCCATCGCGCCAGGCTATATGGCCACCAACAACACTCAGCAGCTGCGCGCGGATCAGGATCGCAGTAAAGAAATTCTGGATCGCATCCCGGCCGGTCGTTGGGGTTTGCCGCAAGACCTGAAAGGCCCTGCGGTATTCCTGGCATCAAGCGCCTCTGATTATATCAACGGCTATACCGTTGCCGTAGACGGTGGCTGGCTCGCTCGCTAAGTTGGCTTCAATATTTTTTCGTGATAGAAAGCACAATCCTGGATTGTGCTTTTCTTTTTTTCATCAATAAGTTACCTATTTTCTTCTTTTTCCACACTGTTTCCAAAATTACTCAGAAAAATTTTAAAACAACGTTCCGACCCTGATCACACTTTCGATATTGAGCACATGACGAGAGAGTTAGTTGGGCAATATAATCAATCAAAACAATGTTTCTATTTATAAGGAACTGACCGTAAGGTTCCTAAGAAGGTACTCCATGAGTATTTTTTCGGATTTAAACACCAGCAGAAAATGGCAATTAGAGCGATGGTTATCTGCCATTAATAGTCATATCGAAAAAGTTCAAACCTGCGCTCAAAGCGTTGTAAATCCAACGCCGTTACTTGCTGATGGTTTTGATGTCAAAACATTGACGCCGGTTGTCTGGAAATTTCCAGATGGTCATGACGCCCCTATATCTAATTTCGCCAGTCAACAAAACTGGTTGCGTCTTTTAATTTCCATGAGCGAAGTCACAGAAACGGAAAAATACCGTCAATCTGCATTTGAACAGTGTCGCTATTTCCTCAACCATTTCGTTGATGATAAAAGCGGACTTTTTTTCTGGGGCGGGCACCGTTTTATTAATCTTGACACATTAAGCAGCGAAGGGCCGGAATCAAAATCGCTGGTGCATGAATTAAAACACCACTTACCCTATTACGAATTGCTATTAGAACTTGAACCAGAAAAAACGCTGAATTTTATTCAGGGATTCTGGAATGCGCATGTGGAAAACTGGGAGTCTTTGGATCTGGGGCGTCATGGCGATTACGCAAAAGTTCGTGATCCTAACGTCTTCACTCATGTGCGCCATGATGTAGTTGATCCCTCTCGCTGGCCGGAACTGCCGCTGACTAAAGGGTTGACGTTCGTCAATGCTGGTACGGATCTGATTTACGCATCCTTCGCTTATGCGCGCCATACCGGAGACCCCCAAGCAGCAGCATGGGGCAAGCATCTTTATCGCCAATATGTACTGGCGCGCAACCCGGAAACCGGCATGCCGGTATACCAGTTCAGTTCACCCATTCAACGCCAGCCCGTACCTGCAGATGACAACCAGACACAATCCTGGTTCGGCGATCGCGCTCAGCGGCAGTTCGGGCCGGAGTTCGGCGCCATTGCCCGCGAGGCTAACGTACTCTTTCGCGATATGCACCCGCTACTGGCGGATAATCCGCTCGCTATGCTGGAAATTCTGCGGCACCAACCGGATCAAGAAATGCTGACCTGGGTGATCGCCGGGCTCAAAAACTACTACCAATACGCCTATGATGCCGACACCAATACGCTGCGTCCTATGTGGAACAACGGTCAGGATATGACAGGTTATCGTTTCCAGCGCGACGGTTATTATGGTAAGGCCGGCACCGAGCTCAAGCCCTTCCCCATTGAAGGGGATTATTTGCTGCCGCTGGTGCGTGCCTGGCGTCTGAGCGGGGATAGTGAGCTTGATTCGTTGATCTCCACACTGTTGTCCCGGTTGGAAAAGCAGGGTATACATCAAGCCGCTTCGCCATTTTTATTATTGGCGGTTATTGAGCTCGCCGAAGAAAAACAGTCGGCGCAGTGGGCGGAATATGCATGGCAATTAGCGGAAATTCTGTTTAACCGTTATTTCCATCACGGCTTGCTGATGCGTTCAGAACATCATCGCTATATACGGCTTGACGATCCATTCCCAGCGATTCTGCTTACACTAATTGCTGCTTGCAGAAATAAATTGAGCACGCTTCCCACCATTCTGACACAAGGGGGATATGTACATGGCGATTTTCGCATCAATGGACAGAGCAAGGTCATATACGACGTTGAGTTTATTTACCCAGAATTATTGACTCATTGATTTTTTTATTTTTTAAGATTCAACATTACTAAAGTAGGTAGGCATTATGAATGAAAACAGAATGCTGGGGTTAGCCTATATCTCCCCTTATATAATAGGGTTGATAGTTTTTACCGCTTTCCCCTTTATTTCATCGTTTGTGCTCAGTTTTACTGAGTATGATTTAATGAGCCCCCCCACATTCACCGGTCTTGAGAATTATCACCGGATGTTTATGGAGGACGATCTTTTTTGGAAATCCATGGGAATTACGTTCGCTTATGTATTTCTGACCATACCTCTTAAACTGATTTTCGCACTGTTAATTGCATTTGTACTTAACTTCAAACTGCGTGGTATCGGCTTTTTCCGTACCGCTTATTATGTACCGTCTATTCTCGGCAGCAGCGTAGCGATCGCCGTGTTGTGGCGCGCATTGTTCGCCATCGACGGGCTGCTCAACAGCTTTATCGGCGTGCTCGGCCTCGACCCGATTAACTGGTTGGGTGAACCGGCGCTGGCGCTGATGTCCGTCACCTTGCTGCGCGTCTGGCAGTTTGGTTCCGCCATGGTGATCTTCCTCGCTGCACTGCAGAACGTCCCGCAGTCTCAGTATGAAGCCGCCATGATCGATGGCGCGTCAAAATGGCAGATGTTCCTGAAAGTGACTGTACCGTTGATTACACCGGTCATTTTCTTCAACTTCATCATGCAAACCACACAGGCGTTCCAGGAGTTCACCGCACCCTACGTCATTACCGGCGGCGGTCCGACCCATTACACCTATCTGTTCTCACTCTATATCTACGAGACGGCATTCAAGTATTTCGATATGGGCTATGGCGCTGCCCTTGCGTGGGTACTGTTCCTGGTTGTTGCCGTCTTTGCTGCGATTTCCTTCAAATCGTCCAAATACTGGGTGTTCTATTCCGCCGATAAGGGAGGGAAAAATGGCTGATATTCATTCACCAATGTCTGCGCAGGATATCGCTGCGGAAGAAGTTCGCCGCACATTGCGCCGGGAAAAAATCAATGCCGGGATTCGCTACGTCATTCTGCTGGGTGTCGGCATCCTGATGCTCTACCCGCTGGCGTGGATGTTCTCAGCTTCATTCAAGCCCAACCACGAAATTTTCACGACGCTGAGCCTGTGGCCAACGCACGCGACTTGGGATGGCTTTATCAACGGCTGGAAAACCGGGACCGAATATACTTTCGGTCACTACATGATCAATACCTTCCAGTACGTGATTCCGAAGGTGGTTCTGACGGTAATCTCTTCCACTATCGTGGCTTATGGCTTTGCCCGGTTTGAGATTCCATGGAAGAACTTCTGGTTCGCCACACTGATTGCCACCATGCTGCTCCCCAGCACCGTACTGCTGATCCCGCAGTACATCATGTTCCGCGAAATGGGCATGTTGAACAGCTATCTGCCGTTGTATCTGCCGTTAGCGTTCGCCACCCATGGATTCTTCGTGTTCATGCTGATCCAGTTCCTGCGCGGCGTTCCGCGCGACATGGAAGAAGCGGCGCAGATTGACGGTTGCAACTCCTGGCAGGTGCTGTGGTACGTCGTAGTACCCATTCTGAAACCGGCCATCATTTCCGTTGCGCTGTTCCAGTTCATGTGGTCAATGAACGACTTTATCGGTCCGTTGATTTACGTCTACAGCGTCGACAAATACCCCATCGCACTGGCCCTAAAAATGTCTATCGACGTTACGGAAGGTGCACCGTGGAACGAAATTCTGGCAATGGCGAGTATCTCCATTCTGCCATCCATCATCATTTTCTTCATGGCTCAGCGCTACTTCGTTCAGGGCGTGACCAGCAGCGGAATTAAAGGTTAATTGAGGATTTATCATGGCTGAAGTCATTTTTAATAAACTGGAAAAAGTTTACTCCAACGGATTCAAAGCTGTTCACGGTATCGACCTGACGATCAAAGACGGTGAATTCATGGTGATCGTCGGCCCATCCGGCTGTGCGAAATCCACCACCCTACGCATGCTGGCGGGTTTGGAAACTATCAGCGGCGGGGAAGTTCGTATCGGTACCAAAATCGTCAACAATCTGGCGCCCAAAGATCGCGGTATCGCCATGGTGTTCCAGAACTATGCGCTCTATCCGCACATGACTGTGCGCGAGAACCTGGCCTTCGGGTTGAAGCTCAGCAAACTGCCCAAAGACAAGATTGAGGCGCAGGTCAACGAAGCCGCCAAGATCCTGGAACTGGATGAACTGATGGATCGCCTGCCTCGCCAGCTTTCCGGCGGTCAGGCTCAGCGTGTGGCGGTAGGCCGTGCCATCGTGAAAAAACCGGACGTGTTCTTGTTTGACGAACCGCTGTCCAACCTGGATGCCAAATTGCGCGCATCTATGCGTATTCGCATCTCCGATTTGCACAAACAGCTGAAAAAGAGCGGTCATCCGGCCACCAGTGTCTATGTCACGCACGACCAGACCGAAGCCATGACCATGGGCGACCGTATCTGCGTTATGAAACTGGGGCACATCATGCAGGTGGATACGCCGGACAATCTCTATCACTACCCTAAAAACATGTTTGTTGCAGGCTTTATCGGCTCTCCGGAAATGAACATCAAACCGGGCCAGCTGACCGAAGATAACGGTCAAATCAGTCTGAAAGTCGGCCATTGCAGCATGAAGCTCAACCAGAGCAAGCAGGACAAAGTTCGTGACTATGTCGGTAAGGAAATCTGCTTCGGTATCCGCCCTGAGTACGTCACCGTTTCCGAATCACCGTTCGACGGCGAACATTTCCAAGGTGAACTGGTGCGTGCTGAAAACATGGGCCACGAATTTTTCATGTATATCAAAGTTGACGGTTTTGAATTAACCAGTCGCATGCCTTCCGACGAGGCGCGTCTGATCATCGCCAACGGTCTGAATCGTCAGGTGTATTTCCAGTATGAAATGGAAAAATGCCATATTTTCGATGCAAAAACAGAACAAAATATCTCACTCTGAAAGGAGCTATAACCAATGAAAAAAGTGATCCTACGTACCTTAATTGCATCCTCTCTGGCGTTGATGGCTCATCAATCCTTCGCGGCCGATCAGGTCGAACTGCGGATGTCCTGGTGGGGCGGCAATGGCCGTCATCAGGTCACGCTGAAGGCCATTGATGAATTCCAGAAACAATATCCGAATATCAAGGTGAAATCGGAATACACCGGTTGGGATGGTCATCTCTCCCGTTTGACCACTCAGATCGCGGGCAATACTGAACCGGATGTGATGCAAACCAACTGGAACTGGTTGCCGATTTTCTCCAAGAACGGTGATGGCTTCTACGATCTCAACAAAGTCAAAGATGTTCTGGATCTGACTCAGTTTGATGCTAAAGAGCTGCAAGCGACTACCGTTAACGGCAAGTTGAACGGCCTGCCGATTTCCGTGACAGCCCGTGTGTTCTACTTCAACACGGAAACCTGGAAGAAAGCCGGTCTGACCTATCCCAAAACCTGGGATGACCTGATCAACGCCGGGAAAGTCTTTAAGGAAAAACTGGGCGATCAATTCTACCCTGTCGTTCTGGAACACCAGGATTCGCTGGCGCTGCTGAACTCCTATATGGTGCAGAAATACGGCATTCCTGCCGTCGATGAGAAGAACAAAAAATTCTCCTACACCGATGCGCAGTGGCAAGAATTCTTCCAGATGTATAAAAAACTGGTTGATGCGCACGTCATGCCGTCAGCGAAATACTATGCCTCTTTCGGCAAGAGCAACATGTATGAAATGAAGCCGTGGATCGCCGGTGATTGGGGTGGCACATATATGTGGAACTCTACTATCACCAAATACTCCGACAACCTACAGCCTCCTGCCAAACTGGAGCTGGGTAGCTATCCGATGCTGCCGGGAGCAAAAGACGCCGGTCTGTTCTTTAAACCTGCACAAATGTTCTCTATCGGTAAGTCGTCTAAACATCCGAAAGAAGCTGCCATGCTGATCAACTATCTGCTGAACAGCAAGGAAGGGACTCAGGCTCTGGGTCTGGAACGTGGTGTGCCGTTGAGCAAGGCCGCCGTCGCTCAATTGCGCAGCGATGGAGCCATCAAGGATAGCGATCCGGCCGTAGCAGGCCTCAATCTGGCGCTGTCGCTGCCGCATGATGTCAAAGTATCGCCTTACTTTGACGATCCGCAGATCGTATCCCTGTTCGGCGATTCTATTCAGTACATCGATTACGATCAGAAGTCAGTTGAAGAAACGGCTAAATATTTCCAACGCCAGGCTGACCGTATTTTGAAACGCGCCATGAAAGAATAAGTTTTATACCTTAAATACGTCGAGTGACGGGACAAGGCGCGTTAAGCGCCTTGCAACGCAGTCAGTAATGAACCCCGATGCGTTAGCTACGGTGAGCAATTCGGGTAAGCGGCCAATCTACCGAGTAGGTTTGAACGCAACTTGCCGCTGTGGCGCAGGGATGGGCCGAATCATACAGCCAACGTACCTGCAACTTAACGTATGACGGGTATATACATTCATTAATTTTAAGCCCCGTCTTGATTCGGGGCTTTTTTATTTATTTTGAAACAAAATGAACAACTTAGAGGATCATCATCACAATTTGAAATCATTTTGAAGAAAATGTCGTTCATAAAGATCAAGATCACAAAACAAGATTAAATAATTTATAAAATAGGAACTGTTCTTAAAAGAACACATCGATTTTGTTTTCTTACTGTACTTTTTTTTCTGTATATATAGGGAAGATACAATGAAACTTAAATTATTAACTCTGGCGATGGCTTCGCTGGTAAGCGTCAATGCTTTAGCTGTATCTATCGATTATCGTCATGAAATGCAGGACACGGCAAAAGCGGGTCATAAAGATCGCCTGTCTATTTCCCACCGTTTTGCTAATGGCTTCGGATTATCTTCAGAAGTTAAATGGGCTCAGTCATCCAAAGACTCAACACCGAATAAACCATTTAATGAACAAGTAAGCAACGGCACAGAAGTTGTCGCCAGCTATGTTTATAAATTCAATAACGTCTTTTCTATCGAACCAGGTTTATCTTTAGAATCAAGTTCAACCAGCAACAATTATCGCCCATATATTCGTGGCCGTGCGAATGTCACCAGCGATTTGTCCGTTGCTCTCCGCTATCGTCCTTATTTTAAACGCAATAGTGGTAGTATCGGCTCATCATCAAGCACCACCGATAAAGGCTATACACTGACCGGTAATATCGATTACACCTTCCTGAAGGTGTATACCATCGGCTATGAACTGGAATATAAAAAAGCCACTGCCGGTGAAACCATTATCGCTGACAACGATGATTACGATTTTACCCATAACGTGAAACTGTCGTACAAGTGGGATAAAAACTGGAAACCCTATGTTGAAGTCGGCAATGTATCAGAAGGTAAAACGACTGATAATCGCCAGACCCGTTATCGTGTAGGCGTGCAATATAGCTTCTAATTGCTGCTGATGAGCGATGCTATTTTTCGCTCAAAAAATTCCCTTCATGGGAATTGAAATACCATCAATTCGTCATTATTTTTGTGTGTCCTCCCGCAAGGGATATAGTTTATTTTTTATTCGGGTAAACATTATTAAAATGATGTTTACCTTTTTTTATCTCTATTATTTCTACTAGCAGGAAACGTAACAGGGAGTGTATTTATGCTTATTCGAATGATGATTCCCGGAGCACTGGTGATGTTATTAACCAGCATGAGTCAAGCGCACACCCTATTTCCGGTTTGGCCACAGGGCGATGCGCCCGGCGCGGCAACATCCCCAGCCCAGCCGCAAATAATGGATCGCAGTAAAAATCCCGCCCTGCCCGACCGGGCCGCCACCGGTATACGGCGTCCGGAAATCACCGTTTATCCGGCACTGCAGCCCAATGGTGCTGCGCTGCTGGTGACACCCGGCGGAAGCTATCAGCGCGTCGTGCTGGACAAGGAAGGTAGCGATCTGGCCCCGGTATTCAATGCTCAAGGCTACACCTTGTTCGTCATGACCTACCGAATGCCCAATGAAGGCCACCGGGAAGGCGCAGATGCCCCACTGGCGGATGCACAGCGCGCAATCCGAACGCTACGCGCTGACGCGGCTAAATGGCATATCGACCCTCAACGTATCGGCGTGATGGGATTTTCCGCCGGGGGGCATGTAGCCGCCAGCCTGGGAACCCGCTTCGGACAGCAGGTTTATGCACCTGTGGATGACATCGATAAGTTCAGTGCACGACCGGATTTCATGGTGCTGATGTACCCGGTTATCTCGATGCAAGAATCGATCGCCCACCCACAGTCCCGCCAAGCGGTAGTCGGCGAGCATCCTGATGCGGCGCTTGTTCGTGAATACTCGGCAGAAGCCCAGGTAACAGCCAACACGCCGCCGACGTTTTTGCTTCACGCCATGGATGACCCCTCCGTTTCTGTCGACAATACTCTGGTTATGTTTTCCGCCCTGCGTGCGCATCAGGTTCCTGTGGAGCTGCATCTTTTTGAGCACGGTAAACACGGTTTCGGCATTCGCGGCACCAAAGGATTACCCGTAGCCGCATGGCCCCACCTGGTCGATAACTGGATCCAATCCCTGCCGACCAACACAAACTGACACGGCCACCTCATTGAACGCTGTTCCGGCCCGCCTTAACAACAACGGTTATCAATGAAATAAGGGTTAAAATATAGCTGGTTACACGTCCGCATCTTTTTCTGCCCGGGATGTTTTCATATACTGTATAAAATGACAGTTTTTGAGAGATTTCATGACCGCGGAAGGCCACATTCTGTTCGCTGTAGCCAGCGCTATTTTCGCCAAAAAAGCAGAGCTCTCGCCATCACTGGCGGTTGGCGATTGGTGGCATATCATTCCCGCCGCGATACTGACATCGCTATTGCCCGATATCGACCACCCCAAATCTGTTTTGGGTCAGCGTCTAAAATGGATTTCTGCACCGATCGCCAGGCTATGTGGCCATCGGGGATTTACCCATAGCCTGCTGGCGATTGTCGCCGGGTTGTACTTCATCCGTACACGTTTGCCCGCCGATTGGCCGATCCCGCCGGATGTCTATCATGCGATGATCGTCGGTTATCTGAGCCATATCATCGCTGATATGTTGACTTCCGCCGGCGTACCTTTGTTATGGCCCTGTCGTTGGCGTTTCCGCTTGCCGATTCTCAATAGCGACAAAGGAAATCAGCTAGAGCGCGTTCTCTGCGTCAGCCTGATTCTGTTCATGCTGTGGCAACCACAACAGCCACTCGAAAACTGGCGCTACCCACCCTCGCTCAAAACGTTGCACGCCATGGGCTTACAGCTTCATCAGTTACTGTCGCCCCAATCCTGAAGGCATATAGCAATCGGCTATTATTCATTTAGTTATATGCATAACGAAGATATAAAAGAGCTGCTATTCTGGCGCACTGGCCATGCCGTATCGGTTCATCATTCGGCTTGATGCACTACTCATTACCACCCAAAAAGAGAGACAAGGGATGAATTTTCCACTGACAATCAACATTATTGTTTTTGGTGCGCTCCTGTTCGCACTGGGCTTCTTTGGAAGCCAACGCTGGAGCTTGTCCAGAAAAGTTCTGACGGGGCTGGTTGTCGGCATTCTGTTCGGGCTGGCGCTACACCTCATCTACGGGGACAACAACCCGGTAGTTAAACAGTCGATCCTCTGGTTCAATATCGTCGGCAATGGCTATGTCCAACTGCTGCAAATGATCATCATGCCGTTGGTTTTTGTTTCAATACTGAACTCGGTGGCAAGATTGCATTCTGCATCTTCACTGGGAAAAATCAGCCTGCTGACGTTGGGGATACTGCTGTTCACCACCGCGATTGCCGCTCTGGTGGGGGTCTTCGTCACTCATCTGTTTGGTCTGACCGCTTCCGGGTTGGTACAAGGCGTACAGGAAACCGCTCGCCTCAGCGCCATCCAGAACAGCTATGCGGGCAAGGTTGCCGATCTATCCGTTCCCCAACTGTTGCTGTCGTTTATTCCCAAAAATCCATTTGCCGATCTGACCGGCGCTAACCCCACCTCCATCATCAGTGTGGTGATTTTCGCTGCATTTCTGGGCGTGGCTGCGTTGCATTTGCTGAAAGATGATGCGGAGAAAGGCCAACAGGTACTGGGCGCTATTGATACGCTGCAATCATGGGTAATGAAGCTGGTTCGGCTGGTGATGCGTCTTACACCTTATGGCGTGATGGCACTGATGACCAAGATGGTCGCCAGTTCCAACCTGCAGGATATCCTGAAACTTGGCGGTTTTGTCGTCGCATCCTATCTGGGGCTTGTGATGATGTTTGGCGTCCATGCCCTGCTACTCGCCCTGAACGGTATGAATCCCGCGCGTTTCTATCGCAAGATCTGGCCGGTACTGACCTTCGCCTTCACCAGTCGTTCCAGCGCAGCCACCATTCCATTAAGCATTGAGGCGCAAACCCGCCGTATTGGCGTACCCGAATCCATCGCCAGCTTTGCAGCTTCGTTCGGCACCACCATCGGACAAAATGGCTGTGCCGGACTCTACCCGACCATGCTGGCGGTGATGGTTGCGCCCACGGTCGGTATCAATCCGCTGGAGCCGGTATGGATTGCCACACTGGTCGGCATCGTGACGATCAGTTCGGCTGGTGTCGCCGGCGTAGGCGGCGGCGCGACATTTGCGGCACTGATCGTCCTGCCGGCTATGGGATTACCGGTTACGCTAGTCGCCTTGTTGATCTCCATCGAACCGCTGATCGACATGGGCCGCACGGCGCTTAACGTCAGCGGCTCCATGACAGCCGGCACCATTACCAGCCAGTTGTTGAAGCAAACTAATAAAGAGGCCTTTCTCAGCCAGGTTGACTCAGAGCTAGCACACAGGTAACGCCCGGCGCCAAACACATGGATGCCGATGGCCTACGCCATCGGCATTTTTATCAAAGTTTGGGAGCAGTATCGTATTCCCGGCAGCTCTGAAAACCTTTGTTCATCACGTGGCCGGTTTCATCAAAACTGACGAAATAGTATTGCGTTTTGCCATCCCGCGTACCAAGAACATATGTATTGCAACTTCCGCGCGCGTAAATCATCTGAGATTGGCTGGAAGCCGGCCCGGCAATCCGATTCACGTCCTGCTTGCTCATGCCCTTGCTTACCTCTTTTACCACCGGTTTGGTGAAATAATTTTCGGCACGATCATAAGCCGTACACCCTGCCAGCCCTATCGTTACCGCTACTGTACACATCAGATAACCCTGCTTTTTCATCATTGGTTCCTCTTGTTGATTCAACGCGCTTTCCAGGCAGGCGCTGCCATCTTGACGACAGCGACAAATACTCATGGTTCTACGGAATCGATAAAGTCCAAACAGCAATGCGCCAGCGATGCAAACCGTGGCAAGACGCTGGCCTAAGGGTAGCTATGCATTTTCTATTTTTCAAAGCAGTGATATTGGAGATGGCTGGTGATAACGCCTTCATTCTCGCGGCGAACGCCACGACAAAACTTGCGCTTTCACCGCGCGAAAATAAACTCTACACTCTGTCAATTACGATATTTATTCTGTTGCATCAACAGGTTCAGGAGGGGGTAGCATGTCACTACAGCAAGAAATCATTAGCGCGATGGGAGTAAAACCCGTTATTGATCCGGCTCATGAGATCCGCGTGAGCGTTGATTTTTTAAAGAATTATCTGAAGGCCAATCCGTTTGCAAAAAGTCTGGTGCTGGGGCTCAGCGGCGGACAGGATTCAACGCTGACCGGGAAATTATGCCAAACGGCCATAACTGAACTCCGCCAGGAAACGGGGCGGGAATATCAATTTATTGCAGTACGTCTGCCTTATGGCGTTCAAGCCGATGAGCAGGATTGCCAGGATGCCATCAATTTCATCCAACCTGATCGTGTCTTAACCGTCAACATCAAGCCGGCGGTGGATGCCAGTGAAGCCACGTTGCAGGCAATCGGCATTGAACTTTCTGATTTTGTGAAAGGCAATGAAAAAGCCCGTGAACGAATGAAGGCCCAGTACAGTATCGCAGGAATGAACGCTGGGCTCGTCGTCGGTACCGATCACGCCGCCGAAGCAGTGACCGGTTTTTTCACCAAATATGGCGACGGCGGTACCGATATCAACCCGATTTTCCGTCTTAACAAGCGCCAGGGTAAAGCACTGCTCAAGCTGCTGGGTTGCCCGTCTCACCTCTATACCAAAGCGCCGACAGCCGATCTGGAAGATGATCGTCCCGCGCTACCGGATGAAGCCGCATTAGGCATTACCTACGAAAAAATCGACGATTACCTAGAAGGAAAACAGCTTGAGACGATAGAGGCTGCAATTATCGAATCCTGGTATCGCAAAACTGAGCACAAGCGTCGCCCCCCCATCACCGTGTTCGATGATTTCTGGCGCTAAACATCACCCGATACAGACATTGAGCGGATGCGGCGGCATCCGCTTTTTATTCTCCGACAACTCAACCACGGCATACCGCATGACATCACAGAGAGCCACCCTTGCCGGACTTCTCGCCATCCTGCTTTGGAGTACATCCGTCGGCATCATTCGCAGTGTGACCGAAGTCTTGGGGGCGCAAGGGGGCGCGGCCATGATTTATACAGCCAGCGCCCTCTGTCTGTTATTGTCCGGCCATCGCCCCCATATTCGCGCACGATCGAAGATCTACCTGCTGGTAGGCGGTGCGCTGTTTGTCAGTTACGAAATCTGTTTCTCACTGGCTATCGGCATGGCGGAAAACCGGATACAGGCAATGGAACTGGGAATGATTAACTATCTATGGCCTTGCCTGACGATACTCTTTTCGCTGTTTATCAATCATCAACGGAGCCGAATATGGTTATGGCCCGGCATCGCGCTATCTATTGCCGGCATACTTTGGATCCTAAAGGGCGATGGCGAATGGGCTCCCGCATTAATGTGGCGGAATATTCTCACTAATCCACTCGCTTATGGTATGGCACTGGTCGCTGCCGTTGTCTGGGCGCTGTATTGCAATGTCTCTCGCCGATTCGGCGATGGAAAAAGCAGCGTTGTCTTATTTTTTATCGCTGTTTCCGGCCTATTGTGGCTGCAATATCTGCTGAACCACGCTCCGGTATTGGTTTTCTCACCACGGATCCTGCTGGAATTGCTGTTCATTGGTGCATCGACGGCGTCAGCCTATGTGGCATGGGATGTCGGCATCCAGCGCGGCAATATGGCGTTGCTGGCGACGGCCTCCTATTTTACTCCGGTGTTGACCACGTTGATGGCATCAGTCTGGCTGCAGGTCATGCCAACACTCAATTTCTGGCAAGGCGTTATCATGGTGACTATCGGATCCTTGCTATCCTGGTTGGCAACGAGAGAAACAGCAAAGTAATGCAGCGACGGATTCATTTACGAATGCGGGGGGTTTAGCCACCAATAAAATGCATGTAAAATACATTTTTTATTGTGACGGACGTAATGACGTGGCTAAATTAACGCCTTCCAGCAAGCGGATTCAACGCGAAATTCAAACGATTACACATATGGTGGCGTTGTATGAGAAGGCATTTCCCCCCCCTGAAAATAACCCAGAACAATACACCCAGTTGCTGGCTTATGCCGTGAAACGGCTGGAGAAATGCTATTACGGCGAAAATAAGCCCGCCTGCAAGCACTGCCCAATCCATTGCTACCAACCTGCAAAACGAGAAGCCATAAAAGCGGTCATGCGTTGGTCAGGGCCACGAATGTTGATCCATCACCCAATTCTGGCCATCCGTCATCTGATCGACGATCGCAAGCCCGTGCCGCCTAAACCGGAGAAACCACTGCGGTAAACTAATGAGTTCCCCCCGTGATGAGACCTTATTGATAACCTGCGTTTTTTCCACACTGTTCGCTCTGTGCCCGGGTACCCCGAAGAACGCTCTGCAGATATTACTCTGCGCTGTGATGTGGCTGCGATCAGTCTGACAAGTCACTGTCATCATGACGCGCCTTTCTTTGACCGATTGGGGTATCAGTAAAACCACTGATGGCGGTTAGTGGTGTGGTGGTAGACGCACTGACGCGGAACCAGAAGACGAACGCGATGTTCATCTCGTGTCAACGCTATTCAGGACGGGGTATCTCAAAGAAAAAGGCCGCTGACGCGGCCTTTTACACTCACTCAGGAAGCCTTGGGGGAAGCGTTCTCCACCCTGCTCTTTAATTTTTGTCCCGGGCGGAACGTAACAACGCGGCGAGCCGTGATTGGAATGTCTTCGCCGGTTTTCGGGTTACGTCCAGGTCGCTGGTTTTTGTCCCGCAAATCAAAATTGCCGAAACCCGACAGCTTGACCTGCTCACCATTTTCCAACGCGCGGCGAACTTCTTCAAAAAACAACTCAACTAGCTCTTTGGCATCCCGTTTGCTGAGCCCTAGCTTTTCAAACAGGTATTCTGACATTTCAGCTTTAGTAAGCGCCATAGGTTTAATCCCTCAAGGATGCTTGGAATCGCTGTTTCAGTGCAGCTACGCATTGCGCAACGGTAGCGGCAATTTCCTCTTCTGCCAGTGTTCGAGAGGTATCCTGCAATACCAGACTGATAGCCAGGCTCTTATACCCTTCCGCTACGCCCTTGCCTCGATACACGTCAAACAAGTTTACGCCAACTAACTGATTTGCGCCAACTTTCTTGCACTCAGCCAAAACATCGCCTGCCGGCACGTTTTCAGCCACTACCACAGCGATGTCACGACGGTTTGCAGGGAAACGAGAAACATCAGTTGCTTCCGGCACCGCACGATCGGCAAGCTTATCCCACAGCACTTCGAACACCACAGTACGCCCGTTCAGGTCAAGTTTGCGCTCCAATTCCGGGTGGATAACGCCCAGATAGCCAATACGTTTATCCGCCAGATAGATGCCTGCGCTCTGCCCAGGGTGCAACGCCGGATTAGCATCAGCCCGGAACTCAACATCTGAAAGCTTACCTGTCAACGACAGCACGGCTTCCAAATCACCTTTTAAATCATAGAAGTCAACAGACTGACGTGCCAGATCCCAGTGTTCTTCATACCGTGTACCGGTAATCACACCCGCCAACATCGTATCCTGACGAATACCCAGATCAGCGCTTGCATCAGGAACAAAACGCAATCCACTTTCAAACAGACGCAAGCGGCTTTGCTGACGATTCTGGTTATAAACTACCGCGCCCAACAGACCACTCCATAGCGACAGTCGCATCGCGGACATTTCAACAGAGATAGGGCTTGGCAGAATCAATGCGTCCTGCCCTGGATGGATCAGCGACTGAACTTTCGGATCAACAAAACTGTAAGTAATTGCTTCCTGGAAGCCACGATCCACCAGCATGTTCTTGACGCGCTTGAGCGGCAAATCGGCCTCACGATGTTGCGTCATTTTCAGCGGGGCGTGCGTCGCAATGTTCGGGATATTGTCGTAGCCATAAACGCGCGCGACTTCTTCCACCAGATCTTCTTCAATGTCCATATCGAAACGCCAGCTTGGCGCCACTGCCTGCCATCCTTCAGCGATTTTCGTCACGCTGCAGCCCAGACGAGTCAGAATATCCTGCACTTTCTCATCCGACACCACATGGCCGATCAAACGATCCAGTTTTTCGCGCCGCAGAGTCATCGTAGCGCGCGCAGGCAGTGTGGACTCACAGGTGACATCCATAACCGGCCCGGCCTGTCCGCCGCAAATATCCAGCAGCAAGCAAGTTGCACGCTCAATCGCCTTGTGCTGCAACGCCGGATCAACACCACGTTCATAGCGGTGCGAAGCATCGGTGTGCAGGCCATAACGACGTGCGCGACCGGTAATAGACAGTGGATTAAAATAGGCGCACTCCAGCAACACGTTCTGTGTTGCACCATTCACGCCTGAATGTTCCCCACCGAAGATACCGCCCAACGCCAGTGCTTTTTGATGATCGGCAATCACCAATGTATCTGGTTTCAGAGATACATCATTGCCATCCAGCAAGCGCAGCACTTCGCCTTCCTGAGCCAAGCGGACCACGATACCGCCCTCCAACCGATCAAGGTCGAAAGCATGCATCGGTTGCCCCAGTTCAAGCAGCACATAATTAGTGACATCAACCACCGGGTCGATGGAGCGAATGCCGCAACGACGCAGTTTTTCACGCATCCACAACGGCGTCGTCGCGTTGACGTTGATCCCTTTAACCACACGTCCCAGATAGCGCGGACAAGCCTCCGGCGCGTCAACCTGAATCGGAAAACGATCCTCGATTGTCGGAGCGACAGGGGTAACAACCGGTTCACTTAGCGCTAGCGCATTCAGCACGGCCACATCACGCGCTACGCCGAGGATACCCAGACAGTCGGCACGGTTCGGCGTCACACTGATTTCAATCGTGTTGTCATCCAGTTGCAGATAGTTGCGAATATCAGTACCAATCGGCGCATCCAGCGGCAGCTCAATGATCCCGCTGTGATCTTCGGAAATACCCAGTTCGGAAAAAGAACACAGCATGCCCTCGGAAGGTTCGCCACGGAGCTTGGCAGCCTTGATTTTAAAATCACCAGGCAATACCGCGCCGACCGTGGCCACCGCCACTTTCAACCCCTGCCGGCAGTTGGGAGCACCACACACGATATCCAGCAGGCGCTCTCCACCAACGTTAACTTTGGTGACGCGCAGTTTATCGGCGTTAGGATGCTGCCCACATTCAACGACCTCGCCGACCACCACACCGTGAAAAGCACCGGCCACCGGTTCAACACCATCGACTTCCAGCCCGGCCATTGTGATTTGTTCAGATAAGGCTTCGCTACTGATAGCGGGGTTAACCCATTCCCTTAACCAGAGTTCACTGAATTTCATATTGCTATTCCGCCTTATTTAAACTGTTTGAGGAAGCGTAAATCGTTTTCGAAAAATGCGCGCAGGTCCGTCACGCCGTATCGCAACATCGTTAAACGTTCCATGCCCATACCGAATGCGAACCCGGAATACACTTCAGGATCAATGCCCACATTGCGCAACACATTCGGGTGCACCATACCGCAACCTAATACTTCCAACCATTTACCGTTTTTCCCCATAACATCGACCTCAGCCGACGGCTCGGTAAACGGGAAATAGGATGGGCGGAAACGTACTTGCAAATCTTCCTCAAAGAAATTGCGCAGAAAATCATGCAGCGTTCCCTTTAAGTTGGTAAAGCTGATGTTTTTATCAACAATCAACCCTTCCATCTGATGGAACATCGGCGTATGCGTCTGATCGTAGTCATTTCTATAGACACGGCCCGGCGCAATAATGCGAATCGGCGGCTGCTGCTTTTCCATCGTCCGAATCTGCACGCCGGACGTTTGCGTACGCAAGAGGCGCTTTGCATCAAACCAGAAGGTGTCATGGTCGGCACGAGCAGGGTGATGGCCCGGAATATTCAAGGCATCGAAGTTATGGTAGTCATCTTCAATTTCAGGCCCGGATGCAACCGAGAAACCTAATTCACCAAAGAACGTTTCAATGCGATCGATAGTACGTGTGATCGGGTGTAACCCACCGTTCTCCATGGTCCTTCCCGGCAGCGACACATCAATTGTTTCCGCGGCCAGACGCGCATTCAGCTCCGCACTTTCCAACGCCAGTTTTCTGACGTTCAGCGCTTCCTGTACATCCTGTTTCGCCTGGTTGATCACCGCACCAGCGGCAGGACGCTCTTCGGCAGGCAGTTCGCGCAGTGAGGTCATCTGAAGGGTCAAATGACCTTTTTTGCCCAGAAATTCGACACGCACGTTTTCCAGCGTGGCGACGTCTCCGGCCTGTTCTATGGCTGTTCTGGCTTTGGCAACCAGTTCTGCGAGATGTTGCATTGCATTCCTCTTCTTCTGCCTGTATGGCCAACGATCATGATTGGGAAAATAACGGTTTCAGTACGCCGGAGCCACGTTGTGGAATCCGAGGCTCGTTCCAATAAAAAAGCCTCCATTCAGGAGGCTCAGGCGCTATCTTTCGTTTCTTTTCTTACGCGCAAAGCCCCCGTCGTTCAGGCGCTAAAGTAAAAAAAGAAACGGAAAATAGCAGCGTTCATACTTGCGTTACCTTGTCGTTATCATTCTGGTTGACGATATATCTATTCTACGTTGTCTGAAAGACAAAAATCTGAATCAGAACAATAAATTCAGTCTAGTAAAAACGAAAAGAGGGAGACAAGCCCCCTCTTCCATCTGACTTACGCCAGAGCCAATTTCGCTTTTTCAACCAGAGCGGTGAACGCTACTTTGTCGAATACGGCGATATCAGCCAGAATCTTACGGTCAATTTCAACAGAGGCTTTTTTCAGGCCATTGATGAATTTACTGTAAGACAAGCCGTTTTGACGGGCTGCAGCATTGATACGTGCGATCCACAGCTGACGGAACTGACGCTTACGCTGACGACGGTCACGATAAGCATACTGTCCTGCTTTGATGACAGCCTGGAAGGCAACACGGTAAACGCGCGAACGGGCACCATAGTAACCTTTCGCTTGTTTCAATACTTTCTTGTGACGTGCACGAGCAACCACACCACGTTTTACGCGAGCCATATGCTCTCTCCTAAAATCTTATTCTGAATGAAAAGGTTACTTATGCGTAAGGCAGACATGCTGCAACCAAACCCAGATCTCCTTTGGAAACCATAGCTTTCGGGCGCAGATGACGTTTACGTTTAGTCGCTTTTTTGGTCAGAATATGACGCAGGTTAGCATGCTTACGCTTGAAACCACCGCCGGCGGTTTTTTTAAAGCGTTTAGCGGCGCCACGTACTGTTTTAATCTTCGGCATTATTATTTCCACTTCGCATTGTTAATAAAACGAATCAGATAAGGCGAACAAAAACC
This sequence comes from Musicola keenii, assembly GCF_014855505.1. Classification (NCBI taxonomy): domain Bacteria; kingdom Pseudomonadati; phylum Pseudomonadota; class Gammaproteobacteria; order Enterobacterales; family Pectobacteriaceae; genus Musicola; species Musicola keenii. The sequence goes on from NZ_JAAWVW010000002.1 coordinate 42,610, forward strand.
GCGCCGAACATGCAGCGCGGTTTGTTACTTGAGAGCCTTACTGTTTCTTCTTCGGTGCCAACACCATAATCATCTGACGGCCTTCAATCTTCGTTGGGAAGGATTCAACAACCGCCAGTTCAATCAGATCGTCACGAACGCGGTTAAGCATTTCGATACCAATCTGTTGGTGCGCCATTTCACGTCCGCGGAAACGGAGCGTGATTTTAGCTTTATCACCGTCTTCCAGAAAGCGAACCAGGTTGCGTAGTTTGACCTGATAGTCGCCATCATCGGTACCAGGCCGGAATTTGATTTCCTTGACCTGAATAACTTTTTGCTTCTTCTTCTGTTCTTTAGTGGCCTTACTCTTCTCATAGAGGAATTTGCCGTAATCCATGATTCGACAAACTGGCGGTTCGGCGTTCGGGCTGATTTCAACTAAATCGACCCCAGCTTCCTCAGCTCTCTCTAACGCTTCATTCAGGCTGACAATACCGATTTGTTCGCCATCAACGCCTGCCAGGCGTACCTCTTGAGCGCGAATCTCTCTGTTGATGCGATTAGGACGCGCCGGTTGAACTCGTTTTCCGCCTTTAATACCTTATTCCTCCAACTGATGAAGACTACGGCTGCGAATCTCTTCCTGCAGCTTATTGATCACTTCACTGACATCGATACTCCCCAAATCCTTGCCCCGGCGGGTACGGACAGCTACTTTACCTGCCTCGACCTCTTTATCACCACAAACAAGCATATAGGGAACACGCCGCAAAGTGTGCTCGCGGATTTTAAAGCCTATCTTCTCATTTCTCAAGTCTGCTTTGACACGAATACCTGCATCCTGCAATTTTCTGGTCAATTCGCTGACATAATTAGACTGACTATCGGTAATATTCATTACCACAACCTGAACGGGAGCCAGCCATGTCGGGAAGAATCCGGCAAACTCCTCAGTCAGAATACCAATAAAGCGCTCCATGGAGCCTAAAATCGCCCGATGGATCATAACCGGAACCTGGCGCTCATTGTTTTCACCGACATAGGATGCATTTAATCGGCCAGGCAATGAGAAATCAAGCTGGACAGTACCACACTGCCAAGCGCGATCCAGGCAGTCATGGAGAGTAAATTCGATTTTAGGGCCGTAAAATGCACCTTCTCCCGGCTGGTATTCAAACGGAATGCCATTCTCCGTCAGAGCCGCCGCCAAATCCTCTTCGGCGCGATCCCACATCTCGTCACTACCAATGCGCTTTTCGGGACGGGTTGACAATTTAACCGCTATTTTCTCAAAACCGAAGGTGCCATACATGTCATACACCATCTTAATGCAACTGTTCACTTCGGTACGAACTTGCTCTTCAGTACAGAAAATATGCGCATCATCCTGAGTAAAACCGCGTACACGCATCAGCCCATGCAGAGAACCAGATGGTTCGTTACGATGGCAACTACCGAATTCCGCCATACGCAAGGGGAGATCACGGTAGGACTTCAAGCCCTGATTGAAAATCTGTACATGACCAGGACAGTTCATTGGTTTAATACAATATTCCCGGTTCTCTGACGAAGTTGTAAACATCGCTTCTTTGTAATTTTCCCAGTGACCGGTTTTTTCCCACAGGACTCGATCCATCATAAATGGACCTTTAACTTCCTGATATTGATATTCTTTCAGCTTCATACGTACGAAAGCTTCAAGCTCACGGAAGATCGTCCAGCCATCGTTATGCCAGAACACCATCCCCGGTGCTTCTTCTTGCATATGATAAAGATCAAGCTGCTTGCCAATTTTACGATGATCGCGCTTGGCCGCTTCTTCCAGACGCTGCAAATATGCGCTCAACTGTTTCTTGTCCGCCCACGCAGTACCGTAAATACGCTGCAGCATTTTGTTATTACTGTCGCCACGCCAGTATGCACCTGAAGTTTTCTGCAGTTTGAAATGATGACAGAAACGCATGTTCGGTACATGCGGACCGCGGCACATATCAATGTATTCTTCGTGATGATAGAGGCCCGGACGATCGTCACGGCTAATATTTTCGTCAAGAATGGCAACTTTGTAAGATTCGCCGCGCGCAGCAAAAGTATCTCGAGCTTCCTGCCAACTTACTTTCTTCTTAATGACGTCGTAGTCTTTTTCAGCCAACTCATGCATCCGCTTTTCAAGCAGATCCAAATCTTCCTGAGTTAAGGGACGGTCTAGGTCAACGTCATAATAAAAACCATTGTCGATAACCGGTCCAATCGCCATCTGAGTTTCCGGCCACAACTGTTTGATGGCATGCCCCAACAGATGCGCACAAGAATGACGGAGAATATCCAGTCCGTCTTCATCTTTGGTAGTGATAATTGACAACTGAGCATCAGTTTCAATCAGATCGCGCGCATCAACCAACTCACCATTGACATTGCCCGCGATACACGCTTTTGCCAAGCCAGGGCCAATATCTGATGCAACATCGAAAGGAGAGACGGCACGCTCGTAATGACGCTGACTACCATCAGGAAGTGTAATAACAGGCATGTTAATTCCCTTATCTGCAGTGGTGATCCACACGAAAGATCACATGCAAAAGATAATTTCTGTTTAGTTTTGCAATTCGAAAAAATATTTAACCCACAATTGTTAAATAATCTTCCGACTATCCGTAGGTTACAGCGCTCCAATCCTGCCAATAACCTGACGGCGTAGAGTAGCACTCTGCGCCACGCCACGCCACCGCTCGGCATCAGAATCTAGACGGATAAAACATGAAGATAGCGCAATATAAAAAACCACGTTGCCTTACTGCGTTTTTTCTGCCGTGGATGAAATGAAACAGTCACCGTTCGGGAATCATACCGCCCAAATAAAGTTCAGCTTCATTTGGAACCGATTGCTGAGGTTCAGCCTCTTCCTTATGTTCCGTTGTAGGTACCAATGATTGTAATAGAACTAGCTGCTGTTTCTGCTGTTCGACGATCTCTTGCAATAACCTGATCTGCTCATTGGCGCGCACGCTGGCACGATTGATAAAAAACCACACGAGAATAACCAGTAATACAACTAAACCGACAAATACAATCTCAAGCATGCTTGAAACCAACCCACTCATGTCTAAAAACCTGCCACTTTACTGACCCAAGCGCTCATTCTACCACTTGCACAATGAAAAATTCGATAACCGCCTTCTTTGATGGGAGCTCTGTCGGCAATAACAGTAAAAAAGCCTGTCATAATGACAGGCTGCTGTAAAGATTCCTACTCGAAGATGAAATCAGAATGGATAGTCGTGGTATCCCATCTGATCAGAGATATTCCGCGCTGCTGTATGCAACATTTCGACATATTCGTGTTTGCTTTCCTCCGAGAAGCGTATCGTTGGAAACGAGATACTTAACCCAGAGATAACGACTCCAAAGCGATCAAATACCGGAACAGCGATACAACGCAGTCCTTCTTCCTGCTCTTCATTGTCTTCGCCATATCCTTGCTCGCGCACCAGATCCAACTGAGACATCAGTTCTTCAGTATTGCTGATAGTCCGAGGCGTACTACGTGTAAACTCAACATTAGACAAAATTCCCCGCACTTCTTCCTGATCGCGCCAAGCCAACAAGACTTTGCCGATAGCGGTACTGTGCAGCGGGTTACGGCGTCCGATTCGTGAATACATACGCAAATTGTACATAGAGTCAATTTTGTGGATATAGACAATGCTGTCCTCATCCAGCGCACCAAGGTGGATTGTTTCACGAGTCAACGCGGATAATTCGCGCATTTGAATATCAGCGCTGCGAATCAGATCCACGTTCTGCAACGCTTTAGCGCCTAGTTCAAACAACTTCAGCGTTAAAGAATACTTTTCTGACTCGCCTTCCTGAGCGACATAACCCAAGGATTTCATCGTCTGCAGGAAACGATAAACGGTACTTTTCGACATCATTACACGCTGAGAGAGCTCGGTAATACCAATTTCCCGCTCTTCCCCCAACGCCTGCAAAATGCCAAAGACCTTCAATACTGACGACACGGAATCGGGCTGTTTATCTAAATCTGCAATAGCCATTTTTGTGGTTACCCTACTCAGTTTTTCTTGTTTTAAAAAAAATAGAACGCTTGTTCTAGTATAAAGGGAACGTGTTGGGGATAGCAATCAAGCATTGCCATAACCCACAATTCTTCACAAACTCTGCGTAGTTATGGCATTACCAGACACGAATATCTAATCCCGGAAAATAACAAACCGCGCTCATCCATGGCGCGGTTTCATAATAATCACTGCCAAACAGATTCCGGTATTTTTGCCAGATACAGCGCTGGTTTTCCATCGACGTCGGACGTAAACAGAATCTGATTATTATCCGGCGTAAACGACGGATGTGGATGTGTTACCTGACGATCCCCCTCCAGAACCTCCCAAGACGTATTGTGCTGTGCGACACGATGCTGACGCCCCGTTTTCATATTGAAAACATAGAGGAAAGGATCATTCTCAATCTTGTAACCACCATCGTCTTTTACGTCAACTGGGGCATTACATCCATCACCCACCATCAAGGAACCATCATGGTTACTCATCAAGTGGGAACATGGCGGCATCTCAGCTACCTGGTGATTCTCCAGAGTGACGGGATTGATGCTGCAAATAAACCGATTGGTTGCACCTTTAAGGTAGGATACGTACACCAACGCAGAACCATCCGGCACCCAGAATTCATGCGTACAGCTTTCACCGGGAGCATGTTCCTTAACTTTGCGCATATTCGATCCATCTTCATTGATAAACCACATACGCGCATCAACCAGATCATGCGGGCCTTCATGGCAAAAAGCGACCGTATTGTCATCGCCCGGACGATAGATCGGATGTCCAAGCCATTGGTTTTCTTGGAGGATGGTTGTAGCCTCGCCAGTTTGAAGGTCGATGCGAATCAGGCGGCAGCATGGATTAGTGAAATAGAACTCCTGGAATTTTTTCCAGTCTGTCAGAGGTTTCCAATCTTCTTTCTTAATCTCAATCCCGACCATCTTGGTGCAGTCGGAATTCGCGACCCAGGTACCGTAACCCACCCATTCATCCGGCACTTGATAAATAGTTTTCTCTTCCAGAGTTTCCAAATCAACGCGCATCAGATTGCGGACATTCTTAACGTAATAAAGCGCATCATCTTTCGGGGACAGAAAACCCCCAAAGGTATTATCGCCTTTTCCTTCAGTAAGCTGCGTAGCCTGCTGTGTTTTCAGATCAAGCAGGTAGTAATTCCACGGGCCATCAAACGCTCCGCCAAACAGCAACTTGCTGCCGTCACTGGTAAAACATTTCTGATAGAAATAATTACGGTGACAAATGACATCGGGTGGAGTGAGACGAACTACCTCCGTACCGGTCGCAGAATCCTGGTAAGTATGAAATGTAAAAGAAAGCTTTTTACCTTTAGCCATCCGTAAATCCTTAGTGCTTATCGTGAAAATTCAGACGCCACTGCCTTCATCATTTTGACAGACAATTAAACGCCTTATCTTGTCAACATTGTAGAAACAATGTTTCATTTTTCTGTGATCTCGATTTTATTTTATGAAACATCATCCCATTTTTCACTAACTGTTTTGACTGAAGCTATAACACTCGAATGACTGATACCACATGCCCTGCATATATCGCGCAAGTATCCCACGTACTATGCCGCTACTGGCTGTCTGACATAGAAGATGTATTCAATATCCATTCCGAATACGCTGGATGGAAAAAAGCCTGCTATTACGCACAATGCTGATCAGTTAAGGCTCCATTGACCGCTCCTTCTGTTGTAGGACAATCAGGAACCATTCATTGGTTCCTGATCTTTTTATGTCTATTGCAAACAACTTGAGCGATGCGATTTCGCCCCAGGTAACACCTCAACCGACCGGCAGCCTCCCTACTCAATGCTGCGGTTGGTCACGCTCATGAATGTTCACTCCCATGTGATTGCCAATGCGGCGATCAGCCCGTACCGCAAAGAGGAGACTCCCCTGGCCAGCACGTTCATACAATCATTGCCGGACAATTCAGTGATCTTGTTGGATAAGGAGTTCTTCAGTGCCGAGTTGTTGCTGCATATTCAGACCGAAGCCACTAACCGCCACAGGTTCATCCCGGAACGTAAGAGGCTGGTGTATACGGAGCTTGAGCGCTATGGCGACGGCGACTGTCTTTTGCAAATGAAGGTCTCGCCTCAGGCTCGCAAGAAAAAACCAACGCAGCCAACGCACTGGCAAGTTAGCGCAGTGACCTACGAGGTGGCTGGCAAGGAGAAAAAGGTATTTACTTCTCTCCCCGTGGCGCGATTCAGCTCAGGTGGCAACCCTATACCATGAACGCTGGGAAATCGAGCGGGGATACAAGGAATATCAAAGCTCGATGCAGCACAATGCCATCACGCTGAGGAACAAGAAGGTGGACTTGGTGTATCAGGAGCTATGGGAGTTGCTGCCTGGATACAATTTGGTCAGGCGGGAGACGTGTCAGGCTGCCATCGTCCATCAAAGAACACCCAATGAGGTGAGCGTCAAGTTTGCCTGTCAGTTCATAGCAAACCAGATAGCGGTGATGGCGGGCACGTTATCGCCAGCGCATACGCCACGGAGATTGGCGGAGTTGCCAGGCTGCACAGGCATCATGTTCATAGAAAAACGCCCCAGGCCATCGAGACCCAGGGCGGTGAAGATATCAAAAACCCGCTTTCCGGTAGACCGTAATGTGACTCCGCTTAAGTGATCAGCAATGCGGCAATGCGGCAATGCGGCAATGCGGCAATGCGGGATTTTAGAGATATTCGGTTGCTATTACTTCAGGTATTCGCCATTTCGTAATGCTTCAATTCGTTTATCCAACGGAGGATGTGTCATAAACAATTCGCTGAAAGACCTAGATTTACCATTAATACAAAATGCCATCATCGAGCTGGCTTCCTGAGGCTCATAACTCACTTTCAAACGCTGCAGCGCGGCGATCATTTTTTCACGCCCCACCAACTTTGCAGAACCTGCGTCAGCATGGAATTCACGATAACGGGAGAACCACATAGTGATAATGCTGGCCAAAATTCCAAATACCAGATCCAGAACGGTGGCGACCGCAAAGTATACCAATGGATTTCCAGCGCTATCGCTTTCTTCATTATCTCGATTCCCAGCAACAAATGTCGAAACAATCTGGGCAATCACTCGTGAAATGAAGAATACAAAGGTATTCACGACCCCTTGAACAAGCGTCATGGTAACCATATCACCATTGGCCACATGGCTAATCTCATGTGCAATAACGGCCTCTGCCTCATCTCGGGTCATGTTTTGCAACAACCCGGTACTCACTGCGACCAGAGAAGCATCCCTACGAGCACCCGTGGCAAACGCATTAATATCGGGAGCATGATAGATAGCAACCTGCGGCATGGCGATGCCGACCTGCTGAGACTGGCGGCTAATCGTGTCCAGCAACCAACGTTCCGTCTCATTACGTGGTTGTTCAATCACGTCTCCGCCGACAGACCGCAATGCCATCCATTTCGACATCAGTAGAGAAATCACTGAACCACTAAAACCCACGATTCCAGACAGGATAACCAATCCCCATAAGCTGTTGGATTTTATGCCCGTAAGGCTGAGCACAATACCGAAAACAACCATGACAGCCAGGTTGGTGAGCAGGAAAAGCGCGATACGCATCATATAAATCTGATTTCCTCTATTTAGCGAAAGCAACAATGGTTTGTTTGCAAAAACATCGTATGGGTTAAGCACCGATTTTCAAGCATTGATAACCTTTTTGTTACCGGATAAACATAACTTTACATTTTAACTACCAATGATACACATATGGCATTTAGTAAAGAAATATCATCCATGCCAGAAACACAGAACTCGATGGCCATTTTCAGTAAAAGCGGCTTGAAATTGCATTCCAATACGGTGCAAAGATTAGAGGAAAATAAAGATCATCAATCGATAATGCGGACTGCTATTGACATACCATCAATCCCAGATATTTCACTCTCACACTACCCCCCCAGCTCGAGTAACTTTTCAAACTCAGTAGAGGGCATCGGGCGGCCAAAAAGATAACCTTGAGCCTGTTCACACCCTTTATTGCGCAAGCGTTCACATTGATCTTCGGTCTCCACCCCTTCAGCGATAACATCCAGACCAAAGCTCTTACCCAGATACAAAATGGCCCTGACAATAGCTGCATCCGGTGCTGAGTCACACATTGTTCTGACAAATGTCTGATCAATTTTAAGCCGGGTTACCGGATAATTTTTCAACATGCTTAACGAAGCATACCCCGTACCATAATCGTCAAATGCAATGCCAACACCAAGGTTACGTAATTCATTTAACGGCTTCAGCATATTTTCGTCATAGCGCAGAATAATATTTTCCGTAATCTCCAGTTCGAGTGAACTTGGCTTCAGCCCTGATTTCGCCAACACTGATTGAATTTTCTGCGCCAACATGCCGGAACGGAATTGCGCGGCAAACAGGTTGATACTGATCCGGAAATTTTCAGCCCCACCTTTGTACCATTCCGCCGCCTGTTGACAAGCCGTCTCAACAACCCAGTCCCCAATGCGCTCGGCCCAAGGCCCCCGCTCCAAAGCGGAAAGAAACACGGCCGGCGTCAGTAATCCCTTGTAGGGGTGCCGCCAACGTAGCAAAGCTTCCGCACCAACAACCTTATTGCTGATCAGACTGACTTGCGGCTGATAAAAAACTTCGAACTCTTTCTGCTCATAGGCCCTGATAAATTCAAGCTGAAATGCATGCCGTGCTTGGAAAACCTCCCGCAATTCACGGGTAAAAAAGCGATAACAGTTGCGACCGTCGGATTGGGCTTTGTAAAGAGCCAGATCCGCGCTAGTTAGCAAATCTTGCGAAGTCATTCCATGAGAAGGTGAAATGACAATACCAATACTGGCGCTGATATTGATTTGTTGATTATCAATTTGTACCACCTGAGAAATATCATGAATGATTCTCTCGGCTAAGTCCGCCACCAGCGCTTCCGTATTCAAACCAGGCAACAGCATGGCGAACTCATCGCCCCCCATCCGGGCGACCAGATCCTCGGGCCGGGCATTCGCCTGCAAACGTTTGGCTACGCTGGTAAGAATCTCATCACCACTCGAATGACCGAGGCTATCGTTGATATCTTTGAATCCATCCAGATCGATGATCAGTACCGCTACCGCCAGTGCACTCTTCAAAACGTGATCCAGAGTCGAAGCCAGTAGGGTTCTGTTTGCCAACCCGGTCAAAGGATCACGATGCGCTTGCAAAAACAGCCGCTCTTCATAACGTTTTCGATCCGTCACATCACGCAGAATCGCCCCATACCGGGTTTGGTTGTCGCTTTGCCACATGGACACCGATAGTTCAACCGGCACCAATGTGCCGCTTAACGTCCGGGCTTCAAGCTCCATCGCACTTTTTCTGAACAACGAAACTTTGTCCGTCGCCAAATGATGCAGTTGAACTACAAACATATCGGGAATAATAGTGCTGATATGCTCACCGATAATTTGCTCACCGGTATATTCCAGGCATTTTTCCGCGGCCTGATTCCAATAGGTAATGATGCCCTTATCATTTACGCACAATACGGAATCAGGAGAGGATTCTGAAACGGACTCAAAGCACGCCTGGCTGGATTTCCGAGCCAAATCCAAACGACGCATTTCCAAACGATCCATAACCAACGTGGCAAGATCTTGCAGGTTGTGTGCATCACGCGCACTCAGGGATGCTCGCGGTTTGTTGTCAATAATACTGAGTGCGCCGATCGGATATCCGCTTGCTGTACGTAACGGAATTCCGGCGTAAAAGCGAATATGCGGATCGCCGACGACCATTGGGTTATTCTTGAAACGAGGATCTTTGCGGGCATCAGGAACAACCAACATACGTTTTCGAAGAATCGCATACGTACAAAAAGAAGCTTCCCGTGTAGCTTCATGCGTGGATATGCCAACACTTGCGGCAAACAGTAAACGTTCTTCTTCCAGCAGAGAAATCTGCACGATTGGGACGTTGAACACATTCGCCGCCAGACGAACCAGATTATCGAAATCCGGATCAGACAACGGTTCATTGACGCCATACTCACTCAATGCCGTAAGCCTGTTTTTTTCGTCATTATTGGTTGGGGCTCGACTCATGGGGGTTCCCCTCACATTATCCATTGTTTTTTTTCGTCAAAAACTCGTAGCCTATCGCAGTACCGGTGTTTGCGTAACTTTATTACGTAAAAATCATTGTTAGTGAATAAATTCACCGAACTCACCCAAAGAAATTAAAAATGCTCGCTGGCTACTATCCTTCGTCGCATTCTGCCCCTGTAAACGGGATCACATCTATTATGCAAATTATCAGGCCGCATTTTACAGAATAGCAAAATGCCGACGATGAGGAAGACCTTAGGTCAATATTTTCTGAGGTTACAATGCCTTCCGATATCAAGGACGTAGTCAAAAGTCGTTAATTATCTTAATAGATCGCTATTTTCAATCATCCGCCATCGAGTTGATAACCCATTACTATAAATTCATGCTCTCACCGGTTAACGACGACTTGTTATCACATTGACTTCATTTCCCCATCTGATTGCAATACAGACATTCTTTCCCTCAGATATCCGAACGACTGAACAAAAAGTACCAATCAAATGATAAGTGTTTATATGAATTGCCAGATCTCGCTGTTTTTTCATGCAAAAAAAATTCGCATAACCACAAAAAGACAATTTTAGCCGGTGGAAAGAAAAATATGGCTAGAAGCAGCGAAACTGACGGTTTAAGACTAGGTGGGGAGTGGTGAATTAAGAAGGTAACGCACACGCACTAAAAAAGAAAAACAGCGCCGCGGATGGTTACACCATTCGGCGTAACACAAAGCGCGACGCTCATTACTTACATATTGTCGATGATGTCTTGCGCAAACTCGCTGCATTTACGCAGTTTAGCACCGTCCATCAAACGTTCGAAATCGTAGGTCACAGTCTTGTTCTTGATAGCGCCTTCCATACCTTTGACGATCAAATCTGCGGCTTCATACCAACGCAAATGGCGCAGCATCATTTCGGCTGAAAGAATGACAGAACCGGGGTTAACCTTGTCCTGGCCTGCATATTTCGGCGCAGTACCATGAGTCGCTTCAAACAGTGCGCACTCGTCGCCGATATTCGCTCCAGGCGCGATACCGATACCACCTACCTGGGCGGCCAGTGCATCAGAGATATAGTCACCATTGAGATTCATACAAGCGATAACATCGTATTCAGCAGGACGCAGCAGGATCTGTTGCAGGAAAGCATCCGCGATTACATCCTTGACGACAATTTCTTTGCCGCTGTTCGGATTCTTGATGCTGACCCACGGCCCACCATCAATCAGCTCGCCGCCAAACTCTTCACGGGCCAACTGATATCCCCAATCTTTAAAGGCGCCTTCCGTAAACTTCATGATATTGCCTTTATGCACTAGCGTGAGCGAATCACGATCATTAGCAATGGCATATTCGATTGCTGCACGTACCAGGCGTTTGGTTCCTTCTTCTGAACAAGGTTTCACACCAATACCACACTGCTGCGGGAAGCGAATTTTCTTCACGCCCATTTCATCCTGCAGAAACTTAATTACCTTGTCTGCTTCCGCTGAACCGGCTTTCCATTCAATGCCGGCATAAATGTCTTCTGCGTTCTCACGGAAGATGACCATATCGGTCAACTCAGGTTGTTTCACCGGGCTGGGTGTACCTTCATAATAACGAACCGGACGCAGACAAACATACAGATCCAACTGCTGACGCAACGCCACGTTCAGCGAACGGATACCGCCCCCTACCGGGGTCGTCAACGGCCCTTTAATCGCAACACGATAGTCGCGGATGAAATCCAGTGTTTCATCCGGCAGCCATACGTCTTTACCGTAAATCTGAGTCGATTTCTCACCCGTGTAGATTTCCATCCAGGAAATCGCGCGCTGGCCCTGATAGGCTTTTTTCACTGCAGCATCAACGACTTTAATCATGGCTGGAGTGACGTCAATGCCGATACCATCACCTTCAATAAAGGGAATAATCGGATTATCAGGAACAATCAGTTTGCCCTGAGCGTCAACTGTAATTTTTTGCCCTTCTGTCGGTACAACTACTTTGCTTTCCATTTACCTCTCCTTCGAGCGCCATTTTGTTAATGACTTGTAAGATGGGTGTCAATTTTACTTGAATATTCAGCCCGCGCCAATCACAAACCGTTTTCGAGTATAATGGTTTTGTCACCTACGGCCAGTATTAAGATGAATAAATTCTCTGTTAAAAATCACAAACTTAACCGTTTCAGTTCACGCTCGCGCATAAAATCCATACCGATCGGACAAGCGCGACGTATCGTGCTGTTTAATAAACCATTTGATGTGCTTTCCCAATTTACTGATGAATCAGGAAGAGAAACGCTGAAAAACTACATACCGTTCGGCGACATCTATTCCGCCGGTCGACTCGATCGCGATAGCGAAGGGTTAATGTTGTTGACGAACGACGGCAAATTGCAGGCCCGGCTTACCCAACCCGGTAAAAAAACGCCCAAAATCTATTATGCCCAGGTAGAGGGCATACCCGACGAAGCCGCATTGCAAGCATTTCGCACCGGACTGCAACTGAACGACGGTCTGACCCAACCGGCGGGCGCGGAGCGTGTGGATGAACCGCTGTGGTTATGGCCTCGAAATCCGCCGATCCGGGAACGCAAGCAAATCCCGACCAGCTGGTTAAAAATCACGCTTTATGAAGGCCGTAACCGGCAAGTCCGCAGAATGACAGCCCACATCGGTTTCCCAACGCTACGCCTGATTCGCTACAGTATGGACAACCACACATTGGATGGATTACAACCCGGGGAATGGAAGGAGATCGCTCATGTTTAAACCCCATGTAACCGTCGCCTGCGTCGTACAGGCTGAGGGGTATTTTCTCGTTGTCGAAGAAGAAATAAATCACAAGATGCTGTGGAACCAACCGGCCGGGCACCTAGAGGCTGACGAAACATTGTTGCAGGCGGCCAGCCGCGAATTGCTCGAAGAAACCGGTATTCACGCCCAACCGCAGAGTTTGCTGCAAGTTCACCAATGGATCGCACCAGACGGTACCCCCTTTCTGCGTTTCAGCTTCGCGATTGATTTGCCTGAGCGTCAGCCGACGGCGCCACGTGACAGCGATATTTCCTGTTGTCACTGGCTGAAGCCGGAAGAGATTTTGAACGCAGCCTGCCTGCGCTCACCGTTGGTTGCCGAGAGTCTGCGCTGCTACCAGCGTGGGCAACGCTACCCGCTCAGCCTGTTTGAGGCTTTTAACTGGCCCTATTCTCTCTAGCCTTACCCACCATGCCCGAAGGGATTCGGGTTGCGATCGTGCGAGGCCAGGCTGATTGTGATACCTTATAACGCCTGTTTTTCGCCTAAGGGCTTCCATGTATTCCGTTCGCGAGATTTTCCATGTCAGATAACAGCCAGAAAAAAGTCATTGTCGGCATGTCCGGCGGCGTTGATTCATCCGTTTCCGCCTACCTGTTGCAACAGCAAGGGTATCAGGTGGAAGGCCTGTTCATGAAAAACTGGGAAGAGGATGACGATACGGAATACTGTTCCGCTGCGGCCGATTTGGCCGATGCGCAAGCAGTCTGCGACAAACTAGGCATCGAACTGCACACCGTGAATTTCGCCGCCGAATACTGGGATAATGTCTTTGAGCATTTCCTTGCTGAATACCGTGCCGGACGAACTCCAAACCCGGACATCCTGTGCAACAAGGAAATCAAATTCAAAGCCTTTCTGGAGTTCGCCGCTGAGGATCTCGGCGCAGACTATATCGCCACCGGGCACTACGTGCGCCGGCAGGACATCGCCGGTAAAAGCCGCTTGCTACGCGGGTTGGACAATAACAAAGATCAAAGTTACTTCCTGTATACGCTGAGTCACGAGCAGGTGGCGCAAAGCCTGTTTCCGGTCGGCGAACTTGAAAAACCGCAAGTCAGGCGGATCGCGGAAGCGCTGGATTTGGCCACCGCTAAAAAGAAAGACTCCACCGGCATCTGCTTTATCGGCGAGCGCAAATTCCGTGACTTTCTGGCCCGCTATCTGCCAGCACAACCGGGCGCCATTATTTCTGTCGACGACGGCAAAACAATGGGCGAACACCAAGGGCTGATGTACCACACTTTGGGGCAGCGCAAAGGGTTAGGCATTGGCGGCGTCCGAGACGGCGGCGACGATCCTTGGTACGTAGTCGATAAAGATGTCGCCAATAACATATTGTATGTCGCCCAGGGGCACGAACATCCGCGTCTGATGTCGCAAGGTCTGATCGCCCAGCAGTTGCACTGGGTCGATCGCGAGCCATTGAGTCAACCGCAAACCTGCACGGTGAAAACCCGTTACCGGCAGGCGGATATCCCTTGTACCTTGACGCCGCTGGGCGAAGACCGGGTGGAAGTGCATTTCGAGTCCCCCGTCGCGGCGGTAACGCCGGGGCAATCCGCTGTGTTTTATCAGGGCGAAGTGTGTCTCGGCGGCGGCATCATTGAAGAGCGCTTTGGGCTGACCGCATAAAAAGAACACATTTTTTCAGGGGCGCTTACAGGCGCCCTGATGCTATTTCGTCGCAGGGTACCCCGTCGTTTTTTCTGATTTTTCGCTAAACTGAAAGCATTTATATCAGACGACTCGACGACAGACTGATGGCATCGACCGGCATGCTTCATGCTGGGTTCATTGCCCTTTTTATGGCATGATTCTGCACGCATGAGAAAGCCGGGTAACGTCTACCCGGCTTTGATTTTTCTCTGCGTCCATGGTGCTGATCGCGAGGGCTTAAACAGGCCATTCCACAGCCATTTGGATGACGATAACAGGAGTAATTGTGGCTAAGAATTATTATGACATCACGCTGGCGCTGGCGGGCATCTGCCAATCAGCCCGGCTGGTACAGCAGTTGGCGCACCAGGGAACCTGCGACACCGACGCATTCAGAACGTCGCTGAGTAGCATCCTGATCGTCAACCCCGCCACGACTCTCGACGTTTTCGGCAATACGGAAAAATACCTTCGCGCCGGGCTGGAGACACTGTTGGGCATATTAAGCAGTGCACATGAAAATCTGGGTGCCGAATTATCGCGTTATACCTTCAGTCTGATGACGCTGGAGCGGCGGCTGAACAAAAATACCGACGCGATGAACGAGTTGGGCAACCGTATCAGCCAGTTGGATCGACAACTGGATCATTACGAGCTGCTGTCGGATGCATTCATCAACGTGCTGGCTGGGGTCTATGTGGATGTCATCAGTAAACTGGGCCCCCGAATTCAGGTCACTGGCGCGCAGGAAGTGCTGAAAAATTCACAGACGCAAGCCCGGGTCAGAGCGGCGCTACTGGCAGGTATCCGCGCTGCCGTACTGTGGCAGCAAATCGGCGGCGGCCGTCTGCAACTGATGTTTTCCCGAACCCGGCTGATCAAACAGGCACAGGACATTCTGTCTCGCTGCCATTAACAACTACCGTCAGACTCAGGCGCCGCGCGGCTTATTCCGGTTCAGCGCCCGCCATGAGATAATGTAAAAACAACCATTATTTTTTGAACACAATCCCAGGAGTTGCTTGCGATGGAATTATCCTCACTGACCGCCGTTTCCCCCATTGACGGACGCTACGGCGATAAAGTCAGCATGTTGCGCACCATTTTCAGTGAATTCGGCCTGCTGAAATTCCGTGTGCAGGTTGAAGTACGTTGGCTGCAAAAACTGGCGGCCTGTGCAGAAATCAAGGAAGTTCCTGCATTTGATGCCGACGCAAACGCTTTCCTTGATAAAATCATTGCCGAATTTAACGAGGCGGACGCAGCCCGCATCAAAACCATCGAGCGAACCACCAACCACGATGTCAAAGCCGTGGAATATTTCCTGAAAGAAAAGGTAGCCGCCGTCCCCGCGCTGCATGCGGTTAACGAATTCATCCATTTCGCCTGCACGTCCGAAGACATCAACAACCTGTCCCATGCGCTGATGCTGGATACCGCTCGCCGTGATGTCGTACTGCCGTTCTGGCGCCAAATTATCGACGCCGTCAAACAACTGGCGCGACAGTATCGCGACTTTCCGTTGTTGTCCCGAACCCATGGACAACCCGCAACGCCGTCGACAATCGGCAAAGAATTCGCCAACGTCGCCTATCGGATGGAGCGCCAGTATCGCCAGCTGCAGCAGATTGATATCCTGGGTAAAATCAACGGCGCCGTCGGCAACTACAACGCACACATGGTGGCTTACCCAGCCGTGGACTGGCATCAGTTCAGCGAAAGCTTCGTCACCTCGCTGGGTATCCAGTGGAACCCTTACACCACGCAGATCGAACCGCATGACTATATTGCCGAACTGTTCGATTGCATCGCCCGCTTCAATACCATCCTGCTCGATTTCGATCGCGATATGTGGGGTTACATTGCCCTGAACCACTTCAAGCAAAAAACCATCGCCGGTGAAATCGGCTCCTCCACCATGCCGCACAAGGTCAACCCCATCGATTTTGAAAACTCGGAAGGTAATCTGGGCCTGGCTAACGCGGTAATGGGGCATCTGGCCGGTAAATTGCCCGTGTCCCGCTGGCAGCGTGATCTGACCGACTCCACCGTTCTTCGCAACCTGGGCGTCGGCGTTGGTTATGCCGTGATCGCCTATCAAGCCACCCTCAAGGGTATCAGCAAACTGGAAGTCAATCAGAATCACCTGCTGGACGAGTTGGATCATAACTGGGAAGTGCTGGCCGAGCCGATTCAAACAGTCATGCGCCGTTATGGCATTGAAAAACCTTACGAAAAGTTGAAAGAGTTGACGCGAGGGAAACGTGTGGATGCTGAAGGTATGCAGGCCTTTATTGACGGGCTCGCACTGCCGGAAGACGAAAAAGTGCGGCTGAAAGCCTTGACGCCTGCCAATTATATTGGCCGTGCCGTGAAACTGGTCGACGAGCTTTAACTTCCTCCCCTTCGGGCAGATGCCGCGGCGCATCTGCCCGAATATTCTGCTAAACCGTTTAACCTCAGTTGATAACAATGGTGGATAATTCTGACCGAGCTGCCACTATTAGGCGGTGGTCTGCCCTCATCCGCGTGCAGACGCTCATCAAAAACAATGACAGAGGAAAAAGTCATGCGCATTCTGGTTGTTGAGGATAACGTCTTGCTACGTCACCACCTGACGGTTCAGATGAATGAACTGGGGCATCAGGTGGATGCGGCGGCCGACGCGAAAGAAGCGGATTACTTTCTGCATGAGCACGCCCCAGACATCGCCATTGTCGACCTGGGCCTGCCGGTTGAAGACGGCACCAGCCTGATCCGCCGCTGGCGCGCCAGGCAGGAAAAGCTGCCGATTCTGGTGCTGACCGCACGGGAAAGCTGGCAGGAAAAAGTGGCAGTGCTGGAAGCCGGCGCCGATGATTACGTGACTAAACCCTTTCATCTGGAAGAAGTCATGGCACGTATTCAGGCGCTGATGCGACGCAACAGCGGCCTGGCCTCACAGGTTATCAGCCTGCCGCCCTTTGAAGTGGATCTCTCCCGCCGTGAATTGATGGTACATGGTGCGCCGGTCAAGCTGACGGCGTTCGAATACACCATCATCGAAACGTTAATTCGTAATATCGGCAAAGTTGTCAGCAAAGAGTCGTTAATGCTGCAACTGTATCCCGATGCCGAACTGCGTGAGAGCCATACCATTGATGTGCTGATGGGACGGTTGCGCAAGAAGTTACAGGCAGCCAACACCAATGAGGTAATCACTACCGTTCGCGGCCAGGGTTATCGTTTCGACATCCGCTGATTATGATTCCAGGGCTGACATGGCCAAAAAATCCCCGTTTTCACTCCGATTCCGCTTTTTGATCGCCACCGTGGCGATCGTGCTGGCCCTGTCGCTTTCCTACGGTATCGTCGCGGTCGTAGGCTATAGCGTCAGCTTTGACAAAACCTCTTTTCGCCTGCTGCGCGGAGAAAGCAATCTGTTCTACAGCCTGGCGCAATGGCGCGACAACCAGCTCACTATCGCTACCCCGCCCGAACTGGATATTAACTATCCAACGCTGGTGTTTATCTACAACGAGCACGGCAAACTGTTGTGGCGGGAACGCGCAGTGCCAGAATTGGAATCGCAGATCAAACCGGAATGGCTGGAAAAAACCGACTATCACGAATTAGACGCCGACACGCGCACCAGCAATGCGGTATTACAGGGTAGTCCGCAGATACTGGATAAACTCCACGCTTACAACACGGAAGACAAAACGCCGTTTACCCACTCCATCGCCGTTAACGTTTACCCCGCCACCTCTCATCTGCCCAAGTTGGTGATTGTGGTGGTAGACCGGGTGCCGCAAGAATTACAACAGGCGGATGTGGTCTGGGAATGGTTCCGCTACGTATTTATCGCACATCTGGCGCTGGTACTGCCGTTGTTATGGCTGGCGGCACACTGGAGTTTACGGCCGATCAAACATCTGGTGCGGCAAATCCGGGAACTGGAAAACGGTTCGCGTGAGCATCTGGACGAGAATCCGCCGCGGGAACTCGCCAGTCTGGTGCGCAATCTGAACACGTTGCTGAACAACGAACGCCAGCGTTATCACAAATATCGCACCACGCTCACCGACCTGACCCACAGCCTTAAAACTCCGCTGGCGGTACTACAGACCACGTTACGATCGCTGCGTACCGGCAAGGAGCTGACTATCGAACAGGCCGAGCCCATTATGCTGACGCAAATTAGTCGCCTCTCTCAGCAAATCGGCTACTACCTGCACCGCGCCACCGTTCGCACCGAACACTTGGTCATGCCCCGAGAAGTCCATTCGGTGCCCGCGCTACTGGATGCATTGTGTTCCGCACTCAACAAGGTCTATCAGCGCAAAGGGGTGGTACTGACCATGGATATCGCGCCCGAGCTCACCTTTATCGGCGAGAAGAACGACTTTATGGAAGTGATGGGCAATATCCTCGATAACGCCTGCAAGTATTGCCTCGAGTTTGTCGAGATCAGCGCCTGCTATTCCGGCCAGAAACTACACCTGGTGATTGACGATGACGGCCCCGGCATCCCCGACAGTAAACGGGACGTGATCTTCCAGCGCGGACAACGCGCCGACACCATGCGTCCCGGTCAGGGGATCGGCCTGTCCGTGGCGGCAGAAATTATTGAACAATATCAAGGGGAAATTGTGATCGGCAACAGCACGCTTGGCGGTGCGCGCGTCGAAGCCATTTTCGCCCGTCAGCACCTTAATCAGAACGATGTCTGAGCGTTATACCGTCAAATTACGCGGGTAGAACTATGCGGAGGAGATAACCGGCGGCGCCCTTTTGCGGCGCTCGCTTCGCTTACACGGATGTGACTACCCATCCCATGCCTGGCCGGCATTTCCCGTTGCAGCGAATTCATCCGGGAGTGTGATACGCCCCGGATGTTGGTGGAAGAAAAGGACAGCGCCATTCGGCTTCCGTTATACTTGCCGTTAGCCTCCCGTTACTGGAAATGCGTTATGAACTATCAACTTAATATTGACTGGCAGGACTTTATCGCCCATCACTGGCAAAAATCGCCGGTGATCATCAAAGGTGGTTTCACCCATTTCATCGACCCCATCACGCCGGATGAATTGGCCGGGCTGGCGATGGAAAATGAGGTCGACAGCCGGCTGGTCAGCCATCAGGACGGGCGGTGGGATGTCAGCCATGGGCCGTTCGACAGTTATGATCATCTGGGTGAAACCAACTGGTCGCTGTTGGTGCAGGCTGTCGACCATTGGCATGAACCCTCAGCCGCACTGATGCGCCCCTTCCGCCACCTGCCAGACTGGCGCATTGACGACTTGATGATCTCCTTCTCCGTCCCCGGTGGTGGAGTAGGGCCACATCTGGATCAGTATGACGTATTCATCATTCAGGGGACGGGGCGCCGACGCTGGCGCGTAGGGGCGCAGGTTCCCATGAAACAGCACTGTCCGCATCCCGATCTGCTGCAGGTGGATCCCTTCGACGCCATCATCGACGAAGAGCTCTCGCCAGGCGATATCCTGTATATCCCGCCTGCATTTCCGCACGAGGGGTACTCGATGGAAAACTCCATGAGTTTTTCTGTCGGTTTCCGTGCACCCAGCGCACGCGAGCTGGTCAGCGGGTTCGCCGATTACGTGCTGACCCGAGAACTGGGCAGCCACCGTTATAGCGATCCGGATATCCCGCCCCGTCCTCATCCGGCGGAAATCCTGCCGCAGGAAGTGAACCAGCTTCAACAGATGATGCTGGCGCTGGTGCAGGATAAAGAGTCGTTTCATCGTTGGTTCGGGGAGTTTGTCTCTCAGTCCCGCCACGAACTGGATCTGGCGCCGCCGGAGCCGCCTTATCAACCGGGAGAAATCTACGAACTGCTACAACAGGGCGAATCTCTGCGGCGGCTTGGCGGGCTGCGCGTATTGTGCCTGGACGGCATTTGCTACGTGAACGGCGAAGCGCTGGAAACCCGCCATCAGAGCGCTCTGTCGGCGCTGGCGCAGCACTATACTCTCGATAGCGCCCTGCTCGGCGATGCGCTTGACGACCCGGCATTTCTGGCGAAATTGGCCGAGTTTATCAACAGCGGCTACTGGTACTTCGCTGACTGACATCAACACCGCCCGCTGACGACCCAGTCTGATGCGAAAAAAACCAAGGGAGGCACCGAGTGGGCCTCCCCCTCATATTTCCCGTTGCACAACATTACACTGGGCAAATGCAAACGGCATTCTCGAAGGACGCCCTTCGATGTTCACTCCGCAGGCACGGACGTTTAACTGACGGGCATGCGGTGTTCCCTACCCATTCAGCCGCAAAACAAGGGCCCGCTGAGATCACTCAGACTCGCGCCGATACCGTATCGCTCACCGACTGCCGGTTTTTGGCGCGCAACGCGGTCAACTCAGCAATTCGCATAATCACGGAAACGGCGCTTTCCATGCCTTCCAGCGTGACAAATTCATGCTTACCATGGAAGTTATAGCCACCGGTAAACAGATTTGGGCACGGCAATCCCTGAAATGACAACTGCGCGCCATCCGTACCGCCGCGAATCGGCTTCATGACAGGCTCAATGTCGCAATCCCGCATCGCCTGCTGCGCCAGCGCAATCACATGCGGATGTTTTTCCACCTGCTCACGCATGTTGTAGTAGTTATCGGTGATCGTGACCTCGATATAGCAATCCGGATGCAGTCCTTTACCCACTTTTTCCGCGATGGCCACCATCGTTTGTTTCCGCTGCTCAAAACGCTCACGCTCAAAATCGCGGATGATATAGTGCAGCTCGGCACGCTCTACCGATCCTTTAGCGCTATGGAGATGGTAAAAGCCCTGATAACCCTCGGTGTGCTCCGGCGTTTCATCAACAGGGATTTCCTGATGGAAACGGGTCGCCAGCGTTAGGGCGTTAACCATCACGCCTTTGGCGCTGCCCGGATGGACATTATTGCCGACGATCTTGACAGTAACCGATGCCGCGTTGAAGTTTTCACACTCCAATTCTCCGACACCGCCGCCATCCACGGTATAAGCCCATTCGGCATTAAACGCCGCCACATCAAAATGCTGTGCGCCTTTGCCCACTTCCTCATCCGGTGTGAACGCAATTCGAATTTCACCATGCGGCACCTGGCGTTTCTTCAAACGCACCATTGCCGTCATGATTTCGGCAATCCCTGCCTTATCATCAGCCCCCAGCAAGGTTTTTCCATCGGTGGTAATCAGCGTTTGCCCCAGCAGATGGTGCAATACCGGGAACATCACCGGCGACAGCACTTCATCGCCAATACCCAGCGCGATATCGCCACCCCGATAATTTTCAACAATTTGCGGATTCACACCCTTGCCGCAATAATCCGGCGACGTATCCATATGGGAAACGAAACCGATAACCGGTACAGCCCATGCCACATTGGCAGGCAGCGTCGCCATCACGCAGCCATGCTTGCTGATGGATACCTGTTCAAACCCCAGTTCAACAAGTTCCTGCTGCAACGCCTGCGCCAGTTTCAGCTGACCTTCCGTGCTCGGCACCTGGCGAACGCCAGATTTGGCCTGTGTATCAAAAGAAACGTAATTCAAAAAACGATCGAGTAATTTTTCCATCATCTACCCCCCAGATGGACGATTGGTTTCATTATGGAGAGGCGGTTATAGGCAGATATTGCGTCAGGTCAGTTTTTGTTTGGTTTCGTTACCGTTCGTTATAATTACGAGAAGCCCGCCCGGTGCGGCATACAGACTATTTAACCCTCTGGCACCCTATATAGACGACATCGCGCAACCTTCCGGTAACGTCTGTTCCACATTACCGCGACGTGATACCCGCGCTCAGTACGTCGCCCACGACCCATGCGCCCGCCACGGCATGCGCATTGGCTGAATGCGGCAAACGGGTCAGGTGTAGAGGATGAATAAAAGGTATGACGAGAACGAAGAGTGGCGGACAGTATTCGGTATCGCCCTGAGCAACGAGGCGTTAATCAATTGGTCATCAATTTCCACGCACTTTACACATCAGATATCGAACTGGTCGGGATGAAAAAATACGCACGACACCTGACGCTTCGCCGTTAATCTCAGCGCCTGCAGGGCGAACGCAAGGGAGATGACTCTCCGTGTATATCCCTTGCGTTTCCCCGATGACATCAAGGCAATTGAACGGCATGCTCGTTGCAAAACGTGTTTAAGACAGCATTACAGCCACTCATAAAACTGCCCCAGACTTTTATCACACGAACAACAACTGCCGCATTGCGAACCGATTTTTTCCCGGTGACAGCGGATTTTGCCCTTTTGTACCCACACATCCAGCATCCCCTCAATCACGCCCGGTTCAGCGTGAAAAGCGACGCTGATATCACGCAGCGACACTTTCTTACGCTCGCGCACAAAATCCCGCAATTCCATCAGTGTCATGATCGACTCCCCACCAAACGGTTATTTCGCATCGTTGACCAGCATCTGCTGACGCAGTAGGCCATGACGCCGCAGCAACAACACTGTCACGCCCCACATCACCGCCACGCCGGTAATGGCACACAGCGAGTACAGAGGGTGTTGGCCGAAAGTGCCGACCTGATAAACCAACGTCGCCGCGCCATACCCGACCTGGATCGTCCAAACCGCACAGAACAGCGTCCAGGCGGTGCCAACCTCGCGCCAGATGGCCGATACCGCCGCAACGCACGGTATATACAGCAGTACCATCAACAGATAACTGAACGCCCCCAACTGGCCGTCAAACATGTGTTCAATCATAGTCAGCGACGTAACGGTAAATTTGTTGTCTTTCGCGACGGCTTCCGTATCAGACAGGTCGCCGACGTTGAGGCCCAGCGGGTTAAGTACGGCCTCGCTTAACTTGCCAAGATTTTCAGGAATGGTAGCCAAAGCACCCATTACGCCATCGGTCAGGCTGAACGTTTTTTCCTCATGCTGAGCCCCGCCATCCTGACGGGACGCCATTGCGCCATACAGAGAATCCAGGGTTCCCACTACCGCTTCTTTGGCGAAAATGCCGGTGAACACGCCGACCGCGGCGGGCCAGTTATCTTCCCGCACACCCATGGGTTTAAACATCGGTACGATCGACTGACCGATGGCCGACAACACTGACTTCTGTGTGTTCTGGTTGCCGAAGGAACCGTCGGTTCCCATCGAATTCAGGAACCCCAGCACCGTGACGACCACGACAATCAACCGCCCCGCGCGCAGAATAAAACCCTTCAACCGATCCCAGGTACGGATCAGCACACTCTGCAGACTGGGCAAGTGGTAGGGCGGAATCTCCATCACAAACGCCGACACATCCCCTTTCAATGCGGTATTTTTCAACAGGAAGCCGGTGACGATCGCCGCCAGAATCCCGATCAGATACAAGGCAAACACCAGATTCTGTCCGCCGTCCACAAACAACGCGGTAGCGAACAGTACGTAGACCGGCAACCGGGCGCCACAAGACATGAATGGCGCCATCATCACAGTAACGACGCGGTCGTTATGTTTTTCCATGGTACGTGTCGCCATCACGGCCGGCACATTGCAACCAAAACCGACGATCAATGGGACGAATGCTTTGCCCGGCAGGCCGATGCTGCGCATAAACCTATCCATCACAAACGCCGCTCGCGCCATGTACCCAGAGTCTTCCAGCCAGGACAAAAACAGATACAAACACCCAATAACCGGGATAAAGGTGAAAACGGTCTGGATCCCGCCGCCGACAC
The DNA here is from genome assembly GCF_014855505.1 of Musicola keenii. Taxonomy (NCBI): domain Bacteria; kingdom Pseudomonadati; phylum Pseudomonadota; class Gammaproteobacteria; order Enterobacterales; family Pectobacteriaceae; genus Musicola; species Musicola keenii. The sequence continues at coordinate 66,939 of NZ_JAAWVW010000002.1, forward strand.
CATCCGCCAGTAGCGTTTTCAGCCACTCTGGCGTATTGATGGCCAGCAATAATTCACCCAGCCCATCGACAAACAGCGTACCGAAGAGCTTGTCAAAAAAATCAATGAACGCGCTACCCACGTTGATGGTGAAAACAAACATCAAATACATCACCAGCAGAAAGATAGGGATCCCCAAGAAACGGTGTAGAACAATGCGGTCGATTTTATCTGTTAGCGTGGCCGACGCTTCTCCGCGCCGAACAATCACTTCTCGCGCGATGCTCCCTACAAACTGGTAGCGCCCGTCCGCCAGGAAAATATCCAATTCGTCGTCATAATCAGCGACCAGCCGCCGAACCTGCTCATCCGCAAACTGCAGCGCAGCCGGCGGCGCGGCAGGCCGAACCGATGCATCCCCCTCCAGCAATTGCACGGCCAGCCAGTACGGATTACTGATGCCCGGTGTTTGCGCCAGTTGCGCGGCAATCGCCAGCGCGGCCTCGTGTAAAGGGGGATCATAAGGCACGTCGACCGTCGGCTTGCTGGGTTGGGCCACCGCGTCCTGACACTGCTGTTTTAATGCATCAATTCCTTTTTTCTGGCTTGCCGTAATCGGAATAACCGGACACCCCAGTCGCTGTTGCAGGCCGGCGATATCGATTTCCAGTTTACGCGCCGCCGCGATATCCATCATATTCACCGCGACCACCATCGGCACTTTCATGTCCAACAGCTGAGAGGTCAGGTACAGATTGCGTTCCAGATTGGAGGCATCGACGATATTCAGTACCAGATTGGCTTCGCCTGACAGAATATAGTCACGAGCGACCCGTTCGTCTTCCGAACTTTCTGATGATGGGTTGAGTGAATAAACGCCCGGCAAATCCACCAGCATAACCTGCTGTTGTTGATAACGATAAGTGCCGACCTTTTTCTCTACCGTCACGCCAGGCCAGTTGCCAACGGTCTGCTTGCCGCCGGTCAATACATTGAATAGCGTAGTTTTTCCACAGTTTGGGTTGCCAACCACGCAAATAACCGGTTGTGTAGCCATAGAAGATCCTTACCTGCGCAGGGGTTAAAATTTTTCCAGAATCAGGATTTGTGCTTCGCCCTTACGCACGCTTATCGCCGCGCCGCGCAGACGCAATTCAATGGGGTCGCCTAACGGCGCCACTCGGGATACGGTGAATTCGACGCCCGGTGTCACCCCCAGCGCCAATAGCCGTTTGCGGTAATCCGCCTCACCTTTTTGAAAGCCGACTACACGCCAGCGCGAACCCACGGTCAATGTTTCCAGTGTCATGACTATCGTCCTTATGCATTGTGTTGTTGCGAGGATACCCAGACTTTCTGACCGATATCGCGATTAATCGCCACACGACAATCCCCGGAAGCCAACATCAACGGCTGATTGGCGTCACGCTGGATCACCCGTACCGTCCCGCCGATGCGGATCCCCAATTCCGTTAACCGCTGTTGATGTTCCCCTGTCAGGCGAATGCGCGCGACGACAGCATTTACGTTGAGCGGCAGCTCAAGCAGAGTTTGAAGACTTAGGGCCATACAGAGTTCCTTCACCAATGATTTGGTACATCATCGCTTCCAAATGCAAATCAGCAGTGCGAGTGCATAGGAAAAAATAATTAATAACTATTCTCAATAATATTCCTGATTGCAGCTCGTCTTTTGACGTACATCAAGACAGGAAGGAATAACGAATGGCGCGAGTGCGTTTGGTGTGAGAAGCGGCAATGACGCCTTACCGACACGCAGAAAAGCGGCTCAACAGCTTGCGACAAGGGAGGATATGGCGACAAAAAAAGCCCCGGTACTGACCGGGGCCTGATGGCAATGAATTACTGCTGCTTCGACGGTATGTGAGATAAATCTTCGGCAATCTGTACCGTCTCGTTAAGATAAGCGTCCGGATCCTGATAATCCTTCGGTACATCATCCAACGACTTGTATGCCGGCTTACCCTGTCGCTTCATCCGATCATTGATCCGCTGTAGACGCATCGCTTCTTCTTCGCTGTTCTCCTTCTGGCGCTGCGCCAAATTGAGAGATACATGATTGCGTTTGTCTTTCAGCTCCTGATATCGAGTAACATCCTGCTCGATATATTGGAACTCCGGATCTTTAGCAATGCGCGCATTATGTTGATCGATCAACCCAGGCAACACCGGTTTGATATCCCCCATCGGGGTATAAGTTGCCGCTTTGATGCTATCCCACGGTAATGCGTTATCTTCAAATTTCTCGCCAGTGTCTACAGCCTGATTGCCGGTCGGCATCAGAATATCCGGTGTGACACCCTTGCGCTGAGTGCTGCCGCCATTGATGCGATAAAACTTCTGGATGGTGTACTGCACCGAGCCCAATGCCGGCCATTCCGGTCGTAGCATCTGATCGTAGATGCGATTCAGCGAGCGGTATTGCTGAACCGTTCCTTTGCCGAAGGTCGGCTCGCCGACAATCAATGCGCGTCCGTAATCCTGCATCGCTGCGGCAAAAATTTCCGATGCCGAGGCGCTAAAGCGATCCACCAGCACCACCAACGGCCCTTTGTAATACACGGTATCGTCGGTGTCGCTGTCTTCACGCACTTTGCCATTGTTATCACGCACTTGCACCACTGGACCGCTGGAGATAAACAGGCCCGACAAGCTGACAGCCTCCGTCAGCGCGCCACCACCGTTACCACGCAAGTCGATAATAATGCTGCTGACATGCTCTTTTTCCAGCTTCTGCAACTGCACCTTCACGTCATCGGTCAGGCCGACATAAAAACCGGGGATATCCAGCACACCGACTTTATCCTTGCCGGCCTCTTTGATCGTCATTTTAACCGCACGGTCTTCAAGACGAATACGTTCGCGCGTAAGCGTGATCACCTGCGTCTTGGTGCCCTTTCCGGCCGGCAGGATCTCCAGCCGCACCTTGCTCCCCTTCGGCCCTTTGATCAAAGCCACCACATCATCTAGACGCCAACCGATAACATCCGTCATCGGCTTGCCGGCCTGACCGACGCCAACGATGCGATCGCCCACGGTGATACGTTTACTTTTCGCTGCCGGCCCGCCCGGCACCATGGAATTGATAACCGTATAGTCATCATCCATCTGCAACACGGCGCCAATCCCTTCCAGCGACAGGCTCATTTCAGTATTGAACTGTTCGGTGTTGCGCGGAGAGAGATAACTGGTATGGGGATCGATTTCACGGGCGAAGGCATTCATCACCAGTTGGAACACATCTTCGCTATTGCTCTGCACCAGACGGCGAACCGCGAATTGATAACGCTTAGTCAGCGTTTCCTTGATTTCCTGATCCGTCTTACCGGTCAGGCGCAGACTAAGCCAATCGAATTTAACTTTGGCATCCCATAACGCATTCAGCTCATCAGCGTTCTTCGGCCAGGGCGCTTTGTCACGGTTAAGATCGATGTAATCGTTGCCGTTGAGATTGACCGGTTTTTCCAGCAACGACAGCGCGTACTGGTAACGTTCAAAGCGGCGTTTCTGCGCCAGGTTATACATGGCGTAGGGCAAATCCAGTTTGCCATTCTTTAAATCTTCGCCCAGTTCGCTCTTGCGGCCGGCGAATTGTTCAATATCGGACGCCATCAACACATTGTGGCTGTAATCCAACATATTGAGGTAGCGATCAAAGATCTTGCCGGAAAACTCTTTATCCAGCATGAACTGACGATAGTGCGACCTCAAAAAGCGTGCCGTCACTCGCTCACTCACCGTGGCATGCTGCGCTTCAGGCTGCAATTGGGGGATCTGATCGGCGCGAGTGATATTTTCGCTGGCGCTGGCGACGCCGGAAAGCAGAAGCCAGGTCAGCATCGTTACTTTTACAAATTTGTTCATGCCCAGGTTGGCCTCCGTATCAGAACTGCAAATGTTCTGCGCGCACAATCATCGCCAGACCGGAAGCCAGTTGAACCCGAACTCCATCTTTAACGATTTCAAGCACAGTGGCATCCATGGCGTTTTTGCCGGCTCTGACTTTGATTTCCTGACCGATATGCAGGCTGGAAATATCCGTAACGCTACGACGCGGCGCCTGCTGAACCTCGTTAGCCACTTTAGGCTGACGGGGTTGCGCTTTGGCAGGTGATGAAGAACTTGTCGGCACGGGACGGGAAGAAGGCTGGCGAGGTTTGCCGGCAGCGGAGCCTGCGGCGTTGCGTTCGCGGCGCGGCGCATTCCTGTCGGCAACCCGACGTTTGCGCGGTTGCTCGTCGCTTTCTCCGGCTTCACGTCTCTTCGCCTGCTGCTCGGCCCGCTGTGCCTGCACGCGCGCTTTCGCTTCATCCAATTGCTTGCGGGCATGATCAACATGCTGCTGCTCAAGCTCGCCGCACGGATTACCATCAAGATCGACACGTTGGACGCCCAGCTTAATGCCGTACAGATAACGCCAGCTTGAGGTATAGAGCCGCAATGCGGAACGAAGCTGTGTTTTACTGACGTTTTCAGTATCCGGCACGCGCGCGACCAGATCCTGAAAAATCCCAATTTTTAACGGACGCGCTTCGCCTTCGGTCGTGAAGCAAAGCGGGAAACGCTCAGCCAGAAAGGCGATAACTTCTTTACTACTGCTCAACTTAGGTTGATTTTCCATGAAATTTCCTGATTACAACGGGTTTGCCAACCAGCGCAGGCATGAACAGGCGTCATTATAATGACGCCATCGGCAATTGCCACGTTATCCTTGTCGCAACGTGAGAGAATTGATGAACACCATGATATCGGTCTGCGCTAATTGGTTGCACAGAGCCGCCACGGTAGCTTTCAAACCATCCTCATCTTCATTATCAAACCGGTGGAAATGGGTACTGTCGATATCCAGTACGCCAATCAACCGATCATTGATCATCAGCGGCAATACGATCTCGGCGTTACTGGCAGCATCGCAGGCGATATGGCCAGGGAAAGCATGGACATCGTCCACTCGCAGCACCCGATTCTCCGTAACTGCCCGCCCGCACACGCCTTTGCCCGCAGGAATTCGCACGCAGGCCACCTTTCCCTGGAATGGCCCTAGGAATAACGTATCGCCGTCCAGCAGATAGAAACCTGCCCAGTTGACGCCCTCCAACCGTTCGAACAGCAACGCGCTGCTATTGGATAACACCGTGAGAAAGCGATTCTCGCCCGCAATCAGCGAGGAAAGGTCGCGCACCAGATCGTCATAAAATTCTTGTTTTGTCATCATCCGGATATTGTCTAAACAGTTCAGCTACCGACACCCTGGCTACACATTAAATGAAGAGCCCGCCGAGGATGCTACTCGATTTCCGCTACGGCACAAATGCCCATTTATGCAGAAAAATGCGACGCGCGGTGGTCGATGCAAGACGCCCGCGCGTAAGGTCTGAATCAGATGGTACGAAACGCAATTTTGTGTCATCCATCATCCAGTTACACTATGATAATACCTGTCCTGTCTACCTGCCTGCAGGAAATATGAAAATTTATCACCTCTCGTCATCCACCGCACCGGAGAACAACGTGACTACGGCGCCATCGCCTGCGCCCGGCATACGCCGACAGCGTTGCCCGCAGTGCGATCTGTTGTTTGCGCTTCCTCGACTGAAACGCAATCAGCACGCGCACTGCCCCCGTTGCCAGGCACATATCGATTCAGGCCGGGACTGGTCCATCTCCCGGCTGGCCGCCATGGGCGCGGCGATGCTGGTGCTGATGCCTTTTGCCTACACCGAGCCGTTGCTCAACATCCAACTGCTGGGGGTTTCCATTAATGCCAGCCTGCTGGAAGGCATCTGGCAGATGACGCGGCAAGGCCACCCTTTTACCGCCAGCATGGTGATGTTCTGCACCATCGGCGCCCCGTTTACATTGGTGTGCGCCCTGCTCTATCTGTTTTTCGCCCCCCGAATCGGTATGAATCTGCGACCGGTGCTGTTGCTGTTCGAACGACTGAAAGCCTGGATCATGCTGGACGTGTATCTGGTGGGGCTGGCGGTGGCGGCCATCAAAGTACGCGAGTTCTCCGATGTCCAACCAGGGTACGGGTTGGCAGCCTTTCTGGCGCTGATGCTACTCAGCCTACTGACGCTGATTCATCTCAATCCGCAACAACTGTGGCGCCGCTTTTACCCACAGCCACCAGCCGGTTCGTCTGAGACGGCACCGATCGTTTGCCTCTCCTGCTTGTTTACCGGAACGCCGGACAGCCGAGGACGCTGCCATCGCTGCCACGTTCCGCTGACCGCCCGGCGCGCTCATAGCCTGCAAAAATCCTGGGCGGCGCTGATCGCTTCGATCATTCTGCTATTCCCGGCCAACCTGCTGCCCATATCCATTATTTATGTCAACGGCAGCCGCAAGGAAGACACCATTTTCTCAGGCATCATATCGCTGGCGAACGGTAACGTTCCGGTCGCCATGGTGGTTTTTATCGCCAGTATTCTGGTGCCGTTCACCAAAGTATTGGTCACTGCGACCCTGCTATTGAGTATTCATTTCAAAGTCAGCCACAGTTTGATGACCAGAATGCGGTTATTGCGGGCCATTGCCTGGGTCGGTCGCTGGTCGATGCTCGACTTGTTCGTGATCGCACTGACCATGTCGCTGGTTAATCGCGATCAATTGCTGGCTTTTACTATGGGGCCCGCCGCCTTCTATTTCGGGGCGGCGGTATTTTTGACGATACTGTCGGTCGACTGGCTGGATAGCCGACTGTTGTGGGACAACAATGCAAGACCAAACGACGAAGACACCAACTGAGGCGCGCATTAAAACCAAACGCCGTATTTCGCCTTTCTGGCTACTACCGTTGGTAGCGCTGATGATTGCCGGCTGGCTGTTCTACACCAATCAACAGGAGCGCGGCGCTACCATCACCATCGATTTTTTTTCCGCAGACGGCATCGTCCCCGGCCGAACCCAGGTGCGTTATCAAGGTGTAGAAATCGGCACCGTGCGGGATATCAGGCTAAGCAAGGATCTGCGCACCATCAGCGTAGTGGCCAACGTGCGCAGCGATATGAAAGAGGCGTTGCGCAGCGGCACTCAATTCTGGCTGGTGACGCCTAAAGCCTCACTTGCCGGTGTTTCCGGCCTTGATGCGCTGGTCGGCGGAAACTACATCGGCATGATGCCCGGCAGCGGTACGCCCGAAACCCACTTCACTGCGCTGGATAACCAGCCCAAGTATCGGGTCAACACCGGTGAATTGCTGATTCACCTTCATGCCGACGATCTAGGCTCGCTGAATATCGGCTCGCTGGTGTATTTCCGTAAAATGCCGGTGGGAAAAGTCTACGACTATAGCGTCAGTCAGGATCATGGCGGCGTCACGGTGGATGTTCTGATCGAACGCCGCTTTACCGGGCTGGTGAAAACCAACAGCCGCTTCTGGAACGTCTCCGGCTTGAAGGCCGATGTCAGCTTGAATGGCGCGACCGTCGACATACAGAATCTCTCCGCGATGGTCAACGGCGCGATTGCCTTCGATTCCCCCGAGCAGGATAACGCCGCCGCGCCGGATCAGAATTATTCGCTGTATCCCGATCTGGCCAGCAGCCAGCGTGGTGTCGCGATCACCCTTGACCTGCCTTCCGGCGATAAACTCAAAGCCGGTCGCACGCCATTGTTATACCAGGGGTTGGAGGTCGGCACGCTGCGACGGCTATCACTGACCGACGATCACCACGTCACCGGTGAATTAATTATCGACCCGTCGATCGTTCCGCTGATGCGCTCGAACACCCGGATTACGCTTAACGAGCCCAGTCTGTCGCTGAGTAATCCCAACCTCCCCGCACTGCTGAGCGGTACCACGCTGTCGCTGGTGCCCGGCGAGGGCGAACCCCGTCAACGCTTTACCGTACTGGATAGCGCTCAGCAGCTGCAACAACAACCTGGCGCGCTGACCATCACCCTCACGGCAGACCAAAGTTACGGCGTCGACAGCGGGCAGCCGGTGATACTGCACGGCGTGCAGGTTGGCCGTGTCATCCAACGCACGCTGAACAACGACGGCGTAACCTTCACCGCAGTGATCGACGGCCGTTATCGTCAACTGTTGCATCAGGACAGCAAATTTATCGCCAGCAGCCGGATCGGCGTAAAACTGGGGTTGGACGGTGTGCAAGTATCCGGCGCCAGTGCCGATGAATGGCTTACCGGCGGCATTGACGTCCTCGCCGGCAATCGCGGCGACGCGCAGTCTCGCTATCCGCTGTATGGCGATCGTGCCCGCGCCGAGGCCGGCATTCAGGGAAACGGCCTGCCGACGACCCTGACGCTGCAGGCTGACAATCTGCCGGATATTCAGGAAGGCTCCGCCGTGCTGTACCGTAAATTCCAGGTGGGTGAAATCACCCGTATCCGACCTCGCCCGGAGAACTTCGACGTAGAGGTCTATATCCGGCCGGAATACCGCAAACTATTGACGGAAAACAGTGTGTTCTGGGCAGAAGGCGGCGCTCGCGTCCAGTTGAACGGCGCGGGGCTGACAGTACAAGCTTCGCCGCTCAGTCGAGCCTTGAAAGGCGCCATCAGCTTCGACAATGTTGACGGCGTCGACGCCATCCAGGGCGGCAAACGCCCGCTTTACGGTAGTGAAACCGCCGCCAGGGCGATCGGCAGCCGCATTACGCTAAGAACCTACGACGCCAGCAAATTGTCCGCGGGCATGCCCATCCGTTATCTGGGTATCGATATCGGCCAGATCGAGTCGTTAAAACTGGCGCCCCAGCGCGACGAAGTCCAGATTCAGGCGGTGCTTTACCCAGAATATGTACATAATTTCGCCCGTGCCGGCACGCGGTTTTCGGTGGTCACGCCGGAAATTTCCGCCGCCGGCGTTAACCATCTGGAAACCCTGATTCAGCCTTATATCAACGTCGAACCGGGTGGCGGCGCGACCACCCGCAGCTTTGAATTACAAAAAGCCACCATCTCCGATTCCCGCTATCAGGAGGGTGTGAATATCAGCGTGGATACCGCGGAAGCCGGCTCCCTGCAAATCGGTACGCCGGTGCTGTTCCGCGGTATTGAAGTCGGTACAGTCACCGGGTTGAGCCTGGGGCCATTGTCTGATCGGGTATCGGTTGCGTTGCGCATCAGCAAGCGCCACGCCCATCTGGTGCGGGACAATTCCGTGTTCTGGCTGGCTTCCGGTTATAACCTGCAATTCGGCCTGACCGGCGGGGTCATCAAAAGCGGTACGTTCCAGCAATTTATCCGCGGCGGTATTGCCTTCGCTACGCCGCCGGCAACCCCGCTGGCGCCTCAGGCGCAGCCCGGACGGCACTTTTTGCTGCAAAACGAAGAACCCAAAGCATGGCGTGAATGGGGCACCGCGTTGCCCGACCGCTAATCAGTACAGGCGCCCGTCTCCCGGCCGTGGAGCGGGCACCGTCCGTTTCGATGGCGCCGCTTTGTGGTACTATCTCGCTCCTTTGAACGCTTGCAGCAAACGGTATCGCCAGTGACTAAACACATTCCCGCCGCTCTCCCCGTCGAATTTCTTGCCGCCATGCAGCACATCATGCCGGCGCATTTATCCATGGATGCGTTTATTGCTGCCTGCCAACGCCCGCTGCGGCGCAGTATCCGTGTTAATACGCTGAAGATCGGCGTCACAGATTTCCTCGCGCTGGTCGAGCCCTATGGTTGGCAGTTAGCACCTATCCCCTGGTGCGACGAAGGCTTCTGGTTGCTCAATGCCGACGACGCAGTGCTGCGTCTGGGCAATGCGCTGGAACATCTCGGCGGGCTGTTTTATATCCAGGAAGCCAGCTCCATGTTGCCGGTCAATGCCTTGTTCCACGGTGGTATCACGCCAGAACGGGTACTGGACATGGCGGCGGCGCCCGGTTCAAAAACCACGCAGTTGGCAGCGCGAATGCGCAATCAAGGCGGGATTGTCGCCAACGAATATTCGTCAAGCCGGGTCAAGGTATTGCATGCCAATCTGCACCGTTGCGGTGTCAGCAATACGGCGCTGACGCATTTTGACGGCCGCATCTTCGGCGAGGTGTTACCGGAACATTTCGATGCGGTGCTGCTTGATGCCCCTTGTTCCGGCGAAGGCGTGGTACGCAAAGATCCGGCCGCCATGAGCCACTGGTCGCCGGAAAGTATCGTCGATATCGCCGCGACGCAGCGGGAGCTGATTCTCAGCGCCTTTCACGCGCTCAAACCGGGCGGCGTACTGATTTACTCGACCTGTACGCTGAATCATCAGGAAAATCAGGATGTTTGCCGCTGGCTGCTGACCCAGTTTCCCCATGCCTGCGAAATCGAACCGCTTGATAACCTGTTTCCCGAAGCCCACCATGCCACCACCGCCGAAGGCTTTTTGCACGTTTTTCCGCAAATCTACGACAGTGAAGGTTTTTTTATCGCCCGTTTGCGTAAAACCGCCAGCGTTTCAGGGTTGCCGGAACCCAGCTATAAGGCCGGGAAGTTCCCTTTCTCCCCCATCAACGCCAAAGAAGCGCGCCAGCTCATCCAGACGGCCCATCATTTGGGGCTTGTCTGGTCGGAAGACACGCTGCAGCTTTGGCAGCGTGATGACGAAATCTGGCTGTTCCCGGCACAGTTGCACCCACTGTTTGGCCGAATCCGCTTCTCACGGCCAGGCATTCGGCTGGCAGAACGCTTCGCCAAAGGCTATCGCTGGCAACACGAGTCCATTGTCGCGCTTGGCGACACATCAAGCGCCAACGCATTTATGCTGGATGATGATAATGCGCGCGCGTGGTTTCAGGGCAAAGATCTCTACCCGGATGCGCTGCCGCCCCATGACGATATCCTGCTGGTCTGGCGGCAAACGCCACTTGGCTTGACCAAGCGCGTCGGATCTCGGCTGAAAAACACATTGCCGCGCGATCTGGTGCGCGATGGTGCCAGCGCCGCCGGGCTGCGCTAACACCGCAGACAAAATCAGGCGCCGGCGGCCTACCACGCTGCCGGTTCGCCTGTCTGTGTTCAATGCCTGAAAATTACCCTTCAATACCCACCGGACGAATGCCTGTCGGGAACCCGGCCTTCGCAAGCTTGCGCGTCTTCTCATGTTTAGCGGTATGACATGACGCCCGCTTCCCGTTTTTTCATCTACACTTCCACTTATGGGCAAGGCATGACCTAACCGGTTGAGGGAAGTATGTTTGCACTGGTGATCTTTGTCTGCTATCTCGGCGGTGGTTGTGAAAATCTGGTCGCTGGCGCCTATGACTCGGAAGCACAGTGTCTCAGCGCTATGGACGAGCAACGCATACGTAATGGCGGTTGTTTCCCCATCGAAGACTTTACCCACGACCTTTGGCAACCCGCTCGTGAACACAGCGACTTATGGCGCCGCTGAAGCGCCGGGTCGCGACGAGTTATCTATCTGATATAAAACATTTTCACTCATGTTGTGCTAAATCTTATTCCCGCATAAATGACCGAAAGTACCGGCGTAAATTTCCGCTCACCGACCATGACGCAACCCTGATCGTTCCAAAAGACAACGCCTGTATCGATCACGATGGCATAAAAAAGGACAACATCATGGCTGCAGGATGTTGCCCAAATAGAGGGAGAACATGTTGTTATTAGAATTTCACCCATTCATCCTCGGATGAATGTCGACGTGTTTCGCCTTGATTTTTTACCGTTTTATTGTGTTCGGTTCGATGAGATTGACGCTGCGGTTTACCCGCCGGTAATAGCGGCATATCGCCGGTATTACGCGGTTTATGCAGGTTGCTGTGAGTCGAAATAGGTGCATCACCCAAATAAAACGCTGAAATACTCTGTTCCAGGCGTTGCGCCTGTTCTTCCAACTGATTGGCTGCGGTGGACGACTCCTCAACCAGCGCGGCATTTTGCTGCGTCGTGCTGTCAAGCTCCGTCACCGCCTGGGCAATCTGGCTGATGCCGCGACTCTGTTCATCGGATGCCGAGGCAATTTCCCCCATAATATCGTGCACATGGGTCACGGAGCGTACAATGTCCTGCATGGTGCGTCCGGCATCGTCCACCAACACCGAACCCGTGTTGACACGCTCTACCGATTCATTAATCAGCCCCTCAATCTCTTTGGCCGCCTGCGAACTGCGCTGCGCCAGATTTCGCACTTCGCTGGCGACGACGGCGAACCCCCGCCCTTGTTCCCCGGCTCTGGCCGCTTCTACCGCGGCGTTAAGCGCCAGAATATTGGTCTGAAACGCAATGCTGTTAATCACTGACGTGATTTCAGAGATACGTCTGGAGCTGTTCGAAATGCCGTCCATTGTCTGCACCACGTTAGTGACAATCTCTCCGCCTTTGACTGCGTTTTGCGACGCCTCCGCCGCCAACTGCGATGCGTGATGCGCGTTTTCCGAGTTCTGGCGGACAGTTGACGTCAATTGCTCCATACTGGCCGCGGTTTCCACCACTGCGGCCGACTGCTCTTCGGTTCGAGATGACAGGTCGCTATTTCCGGCCGCTATTTCCGCCGACGCAGTCGCTACCTTGTCGATACCGTCACGAATGTCATGAATAATTTGGCGCAGTTTGCCATTCATGGTCGCCATGGCGGTAATCAACATGCCCAATTCATCTTTACGTGACGAGCTAATCGAACTGGTCAAATCTCCGCTCGCTATACGTTCAGCCACCGCCAGCCCTTGTTTCAGCGGCGTGGTAATCTGGAGGGTAATCCGCCAAGTCATGATAATGCCGAGTACAATCACTATCACGCCAGTAACCAGCATTTGTAATCTGGCTGACTGTATGTCTTGGGTTGATTTGCTCAACTGCGAGGCGAACAGTGTCGATACATCCGTATTCAATTTTTCCGCCGCTGCGGTCATATTTTTACTGGCCGCCGTTTCTGCCTGAAAAGACATCAAATAGGCTGGTGCGGTATTGCGGTATTGCAAAAAATAGGCCCAGGCTTTATCTAACCCTATTTGCGTCTCTGTATTGACTATATCGCGACCCGCCTTGATTTCTTTTTCCGCCGTGTCAATGGACTTCATTACCTGATTCAAGGTGTCATCCGATGGAGCCAGAAGCAAGTCGTGAGCCAGATCGCGAATATCAGCCATGGCATCCTTCATTCGATATAGCCGTACCTGAGCCTCTGCACTGATGTCGGACGCCTGTGACCATTTTCCTTTGAATTCATCTAATACAACTTCACTCTCATCCTGTCCGATGAGCTTGCCGGCATTATCACGATTCTTGCTGGTCGCAATAAATGCCTCTCTCATATCCTGATAGTTTTTGATGTCAGTACCGATATCCCTCACATTCGACAAAACATCTATATCCCAACTTAATCCCATCATCGGTTCATAGAGAGTGAGCATTTTTTTAATCTGCTCACCATTTTTTTCAATATAGCTATAATCATGGGTAAACTGAAATTGTAATCGTAAAATTCTTGCCTGCGCCAACGCTGAGTAAACTTCATTACTCACCAATGCTTTATTATTACGATCCCCAACACGACTAAACCCAATCATACTGGCGATCAGAACGATCAATGTGAGCAAAAGAACCGAACCGAACCCCAAGGAAAGTTTAGTCCCCACTTTCAGACTATTGTATTTTTCACCCAGACTACTCATAGGCTCACCTGTTGAGATAAATTGCAGCCACGATGCTTCTTCAACCCCCCAAGCATCTCATCATTAATTCCAACATAGTAAAAACAATAAATAAAAATAGGCTTTATTCTTGGCTTTACTACTTACTGATATAAAGATATGCAGCAACACGCCATTACTTGATTAGCGTCTTATTAAGGAAAGACCACCCGAGGAAAAAGATCATGACAAACATCACAATTCATTATTCACATAAGTTTAATTAGACTAATAAAATAATGTTCCTTGTTTACCATCAACTCTCTATGCAATTCATGTCCAGTTTAAATAGAATGAAAACCACTATTATAACCCTACTTAGGTTATATACCCGTCATACTTAACGTTGCAGGTGTGTTAACTACGTTAACTCACCCGGATGACTTACCCGAGAAAGCTCATCGGAATTGACTCACTGGCCGACTTCCTGCAACTCGAATTATTTAGGGTATATAGGGATATATTATTGTGTCTGCCAAAATAAACGGACACCGATTCATTCGGCAGCTATGTATATGCTATGTTTAGCACCTCGGCAGAGTACACATCTGGGCGCGGGATGTCCCGACAAACGCGAAGCGTCATAAGGAACACCATCAACCAGACAATTAAAAGCTTCTGCCGCCTTTTGCAAGGACCGAAGTGGTTTAGAAAGACAGCCCCCGGCAAGAGGCTCTCAACAGAAAGGCATGTCTATCGGAATAGCCGGCACGCCGCTAAACACGCATTATCAATCAATATGTTGGCGTTATCGTCAGCACGACCAGTCCCTGCGGAGTCACTTCTTCCACGCCGCACTGAAACGGCGATACGCTGCCCACCACATGAATTTTGCGCCCCGGCAACAGCGATACATCGTAGATATCGCTTTTCCCATCGATGCCCAGCAGCCACCGGCCATTACCGATACTGGTTACGCCAGAATCCACCAGCCAGGAAGCATTCCCCCCTACCACCAATAGCGGCTTATGCAGCCCTTTGGGCAAAAACAGCGGATCGGCTTTCCATCTCCCGACATTTTCGAGCTTCCCAGCTTTCAACGTCATGTGTGGGATCGACAACATACTGTCGCCCCCATCATCGATGACCGGCGCTTCATCCCCAAACGGTTTACCCTGCCCGGTAGCCAGCCATTCCAGAGAAACACCGGTATCCAACGCACACGTCACCACCACGTCGCCGGGGAAAAAATCCCGTCGAATCCAGGTACTGATCGTCCCCGGCGCGATGCCCAATAGATCCCCAAATTCCTTTTGCGTGCTAAAACCATATGCATCCAGCATACGACGTAGGACGGCTTTTCCTCCAGACGCCAGAACTTGCTCATACAGCGTTTTTCCCTTGAGCGATGTTTTTTCCGCCCTCGCATTCGATTTTGCGAATTCACCTGTCACCAACCAGCCCGCATCCACTCCGGTATCCAGTGCACATCGCAGAATGATATTACCGGGAATATTACCTCGCTGAACCCAGTTACTGATTGTATTGGTTGGTATTTCAGTAACATCACTGAGTTCTTTCTGTGTTTTCACTCCGTAGCTCGACAGTATGCGTTCCAGTACGGAGGCCGCAGAGGCGGCACTGTTATTCGTATTCAAAAACACCTCACGAGTATTTATATATACACGTTATGTTTCTTACAGTGTCTACATATCACATGTCACGCCATAGAACACTCTGTCCGAGGGAGATATTGCTTTATGTTGCGTGAGATTTCAATTGGATCCCCGTCTTCTGGGAAAATCTTAGCCTCTATCTGATCCATAGCACACCACCAGAACTCGCTCTATATGCCGTTGGAAAAGTGTTACCCGATATGGCGGGAGTTGACGTTTTACTCAAGTCTTCAACACGGCGATCACCGAGCCCCTTAAGCACGTTCAACAGAATTCAGGTTGCAAATTTAAATCCGTCGAATAGACAACTCCGCCAAAGGTTTTTCCAATCCACGGCGGAATCAAAAGCGCAACATTCGTTTTGCAACCGAACACGAATAATTCGAAAATTTTAAATGACCGTGTTATCGCCCCATTTCCGTCACCCAGAGATCCCTCATGAAAACGCATTATACCTTTACCGCTGATTATGGATTACGTGTTGTGGAACCCCACCACGACGGCCCCTGCACTGGCATAAGATGCTTTATTGCGATCTCGCACCACGAGCGCCATCGGCAAGATTGAGCTACCACCAACGCAACCATCTGGTATCACTAGCGCACAACGACAACAGTGCGGCATAGGCAGTTCCCGCTGAGAACGGGAAGCGACGGCACGAGGAACCAGCGAAATTATTAATAGCCAACTCATTGATGAATTTAAAAATAAGCCGATATCTGCTTTTGATGAATAGTGCATCATGCCATCACAGGTTCTGCACTTATAGGTTGACGAATATATCTGAATATAAAATACTGTATATAAATACAGTGATGTAATGGAAGAGGTACCGTGGAACAGACAGAAACAAAAGAGCTAACCCTGTCAAGGATTAGATTAATCGCAGATATGTCACTGATTTCACAATGCAATCCTGAAGAAATGAAAATCGCCATGTCACTGATCGCCGATTTATCGCACGGTGAAATTCCGGATGGTGATTATCAACAAATCCTGAAGGAATATGGTGATCTTCAGCGGCTGAGAACCTGGTTCGACCAACAGATACTGTAAGGAGCAATAATGAGTGGCAGCCCGCAGAACCCGTTCACACTGAATTATCAATGCCGCTTTTATTATTTCTTTCCACATTTTTTATATTGTCGACAAACACAGTAAGTCTCTTTTTCCAGTGGTTGCATGAGCGCTGGCACCAAACAGCAACTGCTCTATTTTTAACGATTTCACACAGGCTCGTTTACCTGTCGGGGGCAGAACCGTGATAACGGAACCTTTGACGGCAATTGATTTCGATTTGTATTTTCACGATGACTCCAGCCCGACTATCAACCCGTTCATCGTGTTGGCGTTTCTATTAAGGTTAAGGAACGCCCTTATGTAAATGGACTTGTTGTTGTTCCTCTGCATTAAACCAACCTCATCAAGGCACCCGGTCATTTCCCCGTGTGCCTTCAGGCCGCTAAAAATATCCTCACGCCCGACGCCGATGATTATCCGGCGATCCGGCTGTCATGTTACTGTCGTATTGGTTTCCTAATGTAAATGCAATTATTACATCATCAGGGCTACCACTATGCGTCTGCACTCATTGTTGTTTTCCGCTGTTTTCGCTACCGCCGCCGCACAAGCGGCCGACATTCACGCCGAACACTACCAAATTGCATTCCCCAATCAGGATCGAGTTGCCTATCAGGGCGCCTGGAAAACGCGATTTCCTACCGGTTTCCCGATGGGGATCGGCTCAGGGCTGACGTTTACCGGTCGGAACGGCAACCAACTGACTTTTGTCACCGTCACGGATCGCGGGCCAAACGCCGATGCGCCCGGTTATCAGGGGCAGGAAGGCAAGATCTTCGCCGCCCCTGACTTTACGCCATCCATTATGACTCTTACCCTCGATGGTAATCAGGTAACAGCATCCGCCCTGCATCCCTTACATGACGAAAAAGGGCCGGTCAGCGGCCTGCCTCTGCCGGCAACACTGGTGGGCAGCACGCGAGAAGTCGCACTGAGCGACCAATTAAAGAAACTGCCGGATGACGCGCGTGGCTTGGATACAGAGGCCATTACGCCGGATGGCAGCGGCGGCTTTTGGCTCTCCGACGAATACGGCCCGTTCCTGCTCCATATCGCCGCTGACGGCAAAATTCTGCAGAAATTCGGGCCCACTCCGGCTGATAGCGAAACTGGCATCGCCACCGGGTTGCCCAACATCATCAAATGGCGTCAGCCCAATCGTGGATTTGAAGGCGTTACTCGCCTGCCGGACGGCCGTATTCTGGCGGCGGTGCAAAGTACGTTGGATATCGACGGGAAGACGCGCGATAACGCCCTGTTTACCCGGCTGGTCAGCTTCGATCCGGCGACGGGGAAAACCGCCATGTACGGCTACCCGCTGGATCCGAACCACTGGAAAAAGATGGGCGACGCCAAAATCGGCGACATCGTTGCGCTAAATAATCATCAAATACTGGTTATCGAGCAGGGCGCCGACAAGGACAAAGTCATGCACAACCTGATTTATCGGGTTGATTTTGGCAATGCCAGCGATTTGACCACTTTCGATCAACAGCAACCTGCCGAATGGAACGATACCGCTACCCTGACCAGCCGGGGAATTCGGCTGGCTGACAAACAGCAAATCGTTGATTTGCGGGCACTGGGTTGGGAGCCGGAAAAAGCGGAAGGGTTGGCATTGATTGACGCCAGTACGCTGGCCGTAACCAATGACAATGACTTCGGCCTGCAATCCGTCCTGACGCATCCGGCGAACGGCGTGAAGAAAATCGGCAGCTACCAGGCCAACGCTGAAGGCACCTTATCGCTGGATGGCAAGCCCACCCAGGCGGGTGTTGAACTGGAACCGCTGTCCAGCGACGAAGCCGTCAGCCAGCTCTGGATCATTCACCTCCCTCAACCGCTGAAATAACTGATCCGTTAACTCGATGGGCCAACGGGGCGGCTACAAGAGGGTTAGGCGCCCTTAACCCAGGTGGTGAATAGCGGGTTGCCCCATCACCACGTGCTTTCACTGCACAGATAAAATTTATTCCCATCACCGTATTTCCCTGTCGGCAATTATTGTTTACAGTGTAAGCCATTATGAACATCTTGCTGCACTGTTGGAGAATAAAGCGTGACGGGTTCTACCGCAATCGACGTTCGCCAGTTGATTAATCAACGCCCCCTTGGGTCTTATCAAAAACTGATTGTTTTTCTGGCTTTTTGCATTATCGCCCTTGATGGCATGGACATCGCACTGATGGGATTTATCGGCCCTTCGCTGAAAGCCGCCTGGGGGATCAGCAACGCCGAGCTGGCCGTGGTCATCAGTTCGGCGCTGATCGGGTTGGCCGTCGGTGCTATGGTTTCAGGCCCGCTGGCTGACTGGAAAGGCCGCAAGGCGATTATTGTGTTCAGCGTGCTGATGTTCGGCCTGTGGACCCTGATGGCCGCCTACTCGCAAAATTTACAGCACCTGGTGATATTCCGTTTTCTGACCGGTCTGGGGCTCGGTGCCGCCATGCCGAACGTCGGTACGTTAATCTCCGAATTCGCGCCGGAAAAAAGGCGTTCATTTATTATTACAGTCGTCTTCTGTGGCTTCAGCTTTGGCGCCGCCAGCGGCGGCTTCGCAGCGTCCTGGATGATCCCCCACTGGGGTTGGCCGTCCGTCTTTTGGCTGGGCGGCATTCTGCCGCTGCTGTTGGCGCCGTTTCTGTTGTGGAAACTGCCGGAGTCCGTTCGATTCTTAGTGACCAGACGCGCCTCATCAAAACAAATTCATCATGTTATCGAGAAAGTCGCACCCGGCGTCAGCACAGCGGACAGTCAGTTCGTCATGCCTTCATCCGAGAAAAAACCAGGGTTCTCGGTTCAACTGGTGTTGTCGAAGTCTTATCGTTTTGGCAGCGTTATGCTTTGGGGAGGCTATTTCTGCGGCATGTTTATGGTGTACCTGCTCGGCAGTTGGCTGCCGACAGTGATCAAGGACGCTGGCATGAGCGTCACCGAAGCCACGGTGATCACCGCGCTCTATCAGGCGGGAGGCATGTTCGGATCCCTGTTCGCCGGCTGGCTGATGGATCGTATCAATCCGCATCTGGCGCTGGGCGCCATCTACGCCGTCGGCGGCATGGCAACGGCGTTGCTCGGCATATCGAATAGTACCGTCCTGCTGGCACTGATCGCCTTCGGCAGCGGGTTCTGCCTCAACGGTGCCAACACCGGGATGAACGCCCTCTCGGCTCGCTATTACCCGACGGAAGCCCGCGCGACCGGCGCCGGTTGGATGCACGGCATCGGGCGTTTCGGCGCCATTATGAGTGCCTTTGTGGGTGCACAAATGGTGAATATGGGATGGGGATTGGTGGTTATGTTCGCCATACTGTCGCTGCCGGCATTTCTCACGTCGGCGATGATTCTGGCCAAAGGCCAGCTCGGCCAGACTCGTCCCGCCGTACTCGAGGCCGCCTACTGACCGCTGAACCATTACCACCTCCCCGGGCAGTGGTTTGGGGATGACTATCACAGCAACGCCCGGTTCGCCGGGCGTTACTATGTTGCCTCATTGACAGGGCGCCGTACTAACGGCTGTGCTTGGCATGTCGTTCACGATTATCCCGGCGCGCCTGTTCGGATTTTTTCAGCGCAATGTAGCAGGCCCCACTGCCGCCATGAAACGGCTGCGCAACGCAAAATGCCTGTACCGTCTCAAATTGTTGTAGCCACCGGAACAAATAACTGCGCACGATGTTGGCATGCGATTTATCGTCGCGAGACTTCCCATGAATGACCAGGAGATTACGCAAGCTGTCTTTTTGTGCTTGCTGCATGAAAGCAAACAGACTCTGCCGGCAGTTGGCCACCGGCTGACGCAGCAAATTCAGGCTGGCATCCAGTGGGTACTTCCCCTGACGCAATTTATCCAATACCCCTTGTTGAATACCTTCCTGACGGAATTCAAGCGGGGCCGTGATGGGAATAGGGTCAATAAAACCCGTGATCAGAAAATTATCCGTTGCCGATTCGGTACATACCACCGGGGCAACTTTGGTCGACGAAGGCTTCAGATGTACAACGGATGCAGCCTGCTTCAGCGGTTTGACATCATCCATGGCGTTTAAAAACAGGTCTTTCTCGTCAAGGGTCATCGTGTCACCCACATTTACTGAAACAACCGGCCTACTATAGCGAGAGCACCGGGAAAGATCATCCGCTCACCGACGTTCTTCCCCGATTCTGCAATTAACCGATCACCCTGCCCCCATCCGCTGACATCACAAACCCTCATCGATAAAAATGGCTACGCCCTATGTTAGCTAATAGAGTTTATTTATCAGATATTGCCGTGTAATACATTTTGAATGTTATGGCTAATAGAGGTCATGACTAATAGCAGTGCGCCTTTATTATTTACGCAGAGAAAATAAAAAACATGCTTAGCCATTTCTCACACAACAGGCGAAAAAACAAATTTTCATTCTCTCTGGCAAAATACTCATCGGGAAAATAACACCCGTTTTTAATTCCTGGAGGAATCATGAAAAAAACTCACTCTATTGATTTGACGTTAGGTAAAGAGAATTTTTATAAAAACAATCGGGTTCGTATCGACAATATTTCAGTGTGTTGTTGCAAATGCGCTGATGAATCCGTCGATAGCTTGAAGGCGCTTATCGGCATCCCCCAACCCTGGCCGCTAGCCGATGCTCCGGAAGGCTGGCTGAAATGTAATGGGCAGGCGTTTGATACGGCCACATACCCTGAACTGGCGAAATGCTATCCGAGCGGGACTTTACCGGATTTACGCGGCGAATTTATTCGTGGTTGGGATGATAGTCGCAATATCGATACCAATCGCGAACTGCTATCTGTGCAAACGGATGCCATTCGCAATATTACCGGTAGTCTATACTACGGGGCCGACGCTGATGTTCAGCTGACTGAAAGTTATTCTAGTGGTGCTTTATATTACGACCTGAATGCTGTGGTGAAAGATACAAAAAATTCTGTTACCTGGACAACGAGTTCAACAGTAAACGCATGGGCTCCTACAATATTCGATGCATCTCGTGTCGTCCCAACTGCATCGGAAAACCGTCCACGCAACATTGCCTTCAATTATATTGTTAAGGTAGGTTAATGATGACAACCCTGAACGACACAGAGATTCAGCTTAGTCCCCAAGGGCTGAGTATGAGTGCAGGTTATATTACGGTTTATCATATCGCGCCACTGACCCGAGAATATATTGGCAGCTCCCGAGAATTTCTCATGGAGGGCGTGGGTATTCCAGCATACAGTTTCATTGATACACCACCGGATTCGGAGGCTGAACAAGCAATTGTCCGCAGCGAAGACGGGTTAAGTTGGGTGTTCACGCCCGATTACCGAGGGAAAACGGCTTACGATAAACAGACCCGACAGTCTGTCCTTGTCACTCAGCCTGGGGAACTGTCTGACCAGTTGACGTTGCTCTCTCCCACTACCGACTATGATGTCTGGCAGGATGATGGCTGGGTTACTGATGTGCAAGCGCAGAAAACGGCGCAGGTCGAGGTAGCTAAAGCGCAATTGGCCGATGATATCGCCCAGGCGGAAAAGCAACTCACTGTATTGCAATATGCCGTAGACCTGAATATCGCAACCGAACAGGAAACTCAGCGTCTGGCAGACTGGAAAACCTATCTGGTTCTGCTAAATCGAGTTGATGTATCGGAAGCGCCGTCGATTGATTGGCCAGCCATACCGGCCTGAGCGGTATAGGCCGTATCTTATGTTCCCCGACACGGATGCCGTCACTGCGGCATCCGTTTTTTATTTTCACGTAATCAATTGTTTTTAATACCAATAAAATAAGTTCATCGCGATGCTGTTATACCATCCCATACCAAACTCCATTCGCATGCCTTCTGTTTGCCGCCAAAGCGCTATGACTCGCCCCTCACAACAGGCACGCAGTCCGACGATTACACAGCGGGAGCGGAAGACAACCAGAACGCGCCCCAAAAAACCTATGCCACACAGCAATAAGCTATCCAGGCCGCGGTAAGCAAATGGCGTGAAGTTCAGAGACAGGGCATCACGCTAAAGCTGTCGCTAGTCAAAGGCCAGAAACACTTCAAACCTGGAGGGGATTAGTCAGCGTGAAAGGCTTCAAAAAGTGATTGATGAAAAACTTTGGCCCATAATAATCACACGCTACGTGAAAAAATTATACCTCAAAATGAGTGTTTAATTAGAGGACTTGCTACCAAGACAAGACAATAAAACCATAAATTACATGATAATAAATGCATTACAAATGCAATCACTTATCGAATTTATTATTTGCAAATTAGAACCTCAGTATGTAGTGTACAGATAAGTTATTTCGTTAACCCGAACACATAAGGTGAATTCAAAATGATGCATTGTCCATTGTGTCGCCACGCAGCCCATGCCCGCTCAAGTCGTTACCTGTCTGAAAATACGAAAGAACGTTACCACCAGTGCACTAACGTAAATTGCGGTCATACCTTTGTCACCCTGGAAGCCGTCACTCGCTCCATCATGCGTCCAGGCAAAACCGAACCCGTTGAAGAGCCCCCCCATTCTTAATATCTGCTCCACACTTCACTGTGTTTTTCTCTCCCTGACCGTTTTCCCGCCACCAGGCGGGTTTTTTATGAAACACACAAAAATATCGAGAATAAAAAACACAAAAAGTGAATTATAAATCACAAAATAATCGGGTGACGTCAAATAATAACTCGGATTATAATTCTAATGTTCTGGCTTATTTTCAGTCACTTACTATGTATACAGTCATGATTTCAGCACTTATCCTATTTGACGAATGATTAAGCGCATTTCCTCACGAACGCAGGCATCAGGTAAGGACGATACTCGCGTCTAATCGGTGATCGGATACACAGTTCTTAAAAAAAAACACAAGCATCGGTCAAGATGTTCGATAACTGTCTTTAGGGTTGCGGTACGCGCCATAGGTGCTGCCGGATTAGCTTGAACGAGTTTCACCTGTCAGCAGCAGGACATCCATTGCTGTCAGAACATTGGGTCAGGGAACTGCGGCCGTCTCGTTGTCATTGATAAAGGTTGCTTCATGGGTTCCTTACGCCACCGTAGCGATAAGCATCAACAGCGCGTCCTTGCACGTATGCTGAAAATTTTCGAGTCTCAGCCGGCCGAAGAGCTGCAACGGCTCATTCGTATCGTTCAATCCTATTTCCAAGTAAAAAGCGTAGTGATCTCACTGCTAGATGACCATCGGCAATGGTTCCTGTATCACTGCAACTTTTCACTGCCCGAACCGCCGATCAACCATTCCTTCTGCGTCCACACTGTCGACGGCGATGCGCCGCTGATCGTCCCCGACACATTGGAAGACCGGCGTTTCGCCAACAACCCTCTTGTCACCGGGGAACCGCTGGTACGTTTTCATGCTAGCTACCCGCTACACCTATCGACAGGCAAAGCGTTCGGTGCATTATGCCTGTATCACGATCAACCGCGACCATTCAGCCCGCACGATCTAGAACAATTGGGCGACCTGGCTTTCATCGTGCAAACCACCCTGCAAAAGGTAGAAATGCAAGCAAACGCCGAACTGGTACGGGAAAAATTCCAACACATGGAGTCCATCAACCAGCAGATCTTCTCTCGCGCCGCGGTAGGGCTGGTGTTAATTACGACGGATATGAAAGCGATGAAAGTCAACTCGGCACTTTGTCGAATGCTGGGTTATAGCGAAGAGCAACTGTTAACGTTTCCGATAGAAAAAGTGGTTCACCCAGACGACCTGCCGGAACTGATTGATATACATCGTCATCTGCTCTCGGGAGAAACATCACAGGATATGGCGCAATGGCGTTATTTACGCGCAGACGGCAGCGTCATCTGGATGCTGGTATCCATTTCCGCGCTCCATAATCCGGACGGCAGCATTTTCGGGCTACAGGTGGCGCTGCACGACCTCAGCACATTAAAAGCCACCGAGCAGGCGCTGCGTGAACTGAGTCAGGAGCTTGAACACCGCGTAGAGCAGAGAACGCAGGAGCTCATGCTTAGCCATCAATTCATCCAAGACATCACCGATCATATCCCGGCGTTGGTCTCCTGCATCAGCCCGGATAACCACTTCACGTTTACCAACCGCCATTTGCGTAAACAGCTGGGCGACGAACACCAGGATTATTACCGGCAGGATATTCACAACATCATGCAACCGCCGGAGTTAGCGCTATTTCTCCCCCGGCTGGAGGAATCGCGGCAAAAACGGTTGCCGATGTCTTTCGAACACACCGTACATACCTTGAACAACCAGTTTATTACCTACCATACCGAGCTGGTACCCGCAGCACGGCCGGAGGATGGCACCTATATCCTGTCAACCGACATCTCCCGATTGACGGCGCTGCGCGACAGGTTGGTATTCGAAGCGAATCACGACCACCTCACCGGCCTGCCGAATCGCCGCGCCGTCATCAACCATCTGACGCGCATCATCAATAAAAAGCACCGTAAACCCCTGGCGCTGTTATTTTTCGACATCAATAACTTCAAGCACTACAACGATCAATTCGGGCATGGGTTCGGCGATAGGGTGATTAAGGCTTTTGCCCGCCTGCTGCGCCGGAATACCCGTGCCTATGACTTCATCGGGCGCCTTTCCGGCGACGAATTTCTCATGGTCATCCATGAGCAGAGCTCTCTGTCCAAAGAAGTACAGATCATCAGTGAAAAATTGAAAAATCGGATTGAGAAGCCGGTAAAAATCTTCAATCAAACCATCACGTTATCAGCCAGTATCGGTACTGCCTTCCTGCCTCAAGGTGCAACGCTGAACATCAACGAATTGATACGCCAGGCCGACGCGGCCATGTACGAGGATAAACGGCGTTTCCAGCGCCTAATAGAGGAACAAACCGACGAACCAAACCGCACCGACAAAGCATAATCAGCCGGCGGCATTCACCATGCTGGGGTTAATCGGCGCAGCGGCGTTTTCGGCGACATTGCCGAAAATAGCAGAAGGATTTGCCATAAACAGAATAATGAAATCCCGTAAAATTTCTTATCGCCGGTTGTTTAACCCAGATATTTTCATTGAGGACAACAATTATCCCGCCGCCGCAAATATAAGTAATTCATGTGATTAAAAATACAAAGATGCTAAAGCTCGCTCATTACAATGCCGATGTATTTTTTACAAAAAAATCACATCTATCGAGTAGCGAATATGTTCAGGAATATAAAACTTGTCACCGGGTTATTTTCATTACTGCTGATATTAGGCGTGCTTCAACTCTCCAGTTTCGGTTTTTTCTTCGGTGCCATGAAGAATGATCGGAATAACTTCGTGGTATCACAAACCCTGCGCAAACAGGGCAATGAACTCAATGCCTCCTGGATAGCGCTTATCCAGACTCGCAATACCATCAACCGCGCCATCGCCCGCATGATTGCGGAAACCAACAACATTCCCAGCAGCGGTAAATCTGCTGAGTTAATTGCAGTTGTTAACCAGTCACTGGCTGAAGCGGACAAAAAATTTGCCGCCTACAGTCAAATTACGCCATTGCCGGAACAGAACGCCGAGCTGACGAAAAATATTGCTGAAAACTATCAAGCGCTAAGAAACGTATTGCAGCAGATCGTGGGGTTGATTAAAGCACTAGACCTTAAAGGTATTCAGGCATTACCAACACAGAAAATACAGGATCAGTTTCAGAAATCTTTCGAAGAATATCAAAAACAGAACGATGCGCTGAATGATAGATCCGTCTCCAGCAGCAGTCAGAATTATGATTACAGCGTTATTATCATTACTGTTTGTGTGATTATTCTCGTCGTCATCGCAACCGGTAGCTGGCGCTATATCCGCCATGTATTATTGAAGCCGCTAAATAAGGTGATCGTACATCTGAACCATATTTCCCGTGGCGATCTCACCCAATCGCTGGCACTGGCGAACCACAATGAAATCGGCCAATTAGCCGACAGCGTGCGGCACATGCAAACATCGCTGACAGCGACCGTCGATAAAGTACGCACCAGCGCCGACGAGATCTATCGCAGCGCCAGCGAAATCGCCAACGGCAATAGTGACCTTTCCTCCCGTACCGAGCAACAGTCCGCCTCTCTGGTGGAAACGGCCGCCAGCATGGAACAACTGACCGCCACGGTAAAACAGAATGCGGAGAACGCGCGCCATGCCTCCCAACTGGCGCTGAGCGCATCGGAAACCGCGCATAAAGGGCTGAAAATGGTGGATAACGTGATCAACACCATGGGGCAAATCAGCACCAGCTCCCAGAAAATCAGCGACATCACCGGGCTTATCGACAGTATCGCCTTTCAGACCAATATTCTGGCGCTCAACGCGGCGGTAGAAGCGGCGCGTGCCGGCGAACAGGGGCGCGGGTTCGCGGTGGTCGCCAGCGAAGTCCGCAATCTGGCCACCCGCAGCGCCGATGCCGCCCGCGAAATCAAAGGACTAATTGAAGATTCCGTCAGTCGTGTGCAGGAAGGTCATGAGTTGGTTTCCTCCACCGGAGAGACGATGGGCGAGCTGGTTGGCGCCGTCACCCGCGTGACGGACATCATGGGCGAGATTTCCTCGGCGTCCGAAGAACAGAGCCGCGGTATCGACCAGATCAGCCAGGCGGTCAGCGAGATGGACCGGGTGACACAACAAAACGCCGTGCTGGTGGAGGAGTCGGCTAATGCCGCCGTGTCGCTGGAAGAACAGAGCAACAGTCTTAACCAGTCGGTCGCGCTGTTCCAATTGTCCGGCATGCCGACAGCCGCCGGCGGTGAAAAAACACGCCGACCGGCATCCAGGATGCTCGCCAGCGTCCCGGCTCCACCACCCCATGCCCCCCATGACACCAACTGGGAAACGTTCTGATCGCCCTACGCACAGGCATATATGTGCGTCGTCGTTCCGCCGGGCGCGCTTCCTGCCCGGCGTTGTCTTTTTCGCACATCAGCGGCGCCAGCCTCCCGTCAGAACGCGGCAACGTTGCCGTCGTACCGGCGTCAGAAAGCCGCTGCCCGCGCCCGGCGATGGTAGCCTTTGTGTCGTGTTCCCGAAAATGACATCATACTCCCGAACGATATTCGTCTATTCGTCGGCATCGGGCGGCGACACGGTGTCGATTGACGATACGCCTTTCACTCCGAGTCGCCATCCCCGATGACGTTTGCCAGTATCGCACGGCGCCAGACCGCCTAAGGATCGCACTCATGTCACCTATTTCCCCGTTGTCCATTGGACTACTGCTGTTTCCCCGTTTAACGCAGCTCGACCTGACCGGCCCCTACGAGATATTCGCCCGGATACCGCAGGCTAGCGTGCATCTGATTTGGAAAGATCGTGCGCCGGTCAGCTCCGATCGCGGGCTGGGTCTGATGCCGTCAACCACCTTCGACGACTGTCCCGACCTTGATCTGATCTGCGTCCCCGGCGGCCCCGGCCAAATTGATCTGATGGCGGATGAGCAAACGCTGACGTTCCTGCGGCACAAAGCAGCTCAGGCCCGATGGATCACCTCGGTATGCACCGGGTCGCTGGTGTTGGGCGCGGCCGGCTTGCTGCAGGGATACCGGGCCACATCCCACTGGTCGGCATTGGATCAACTGGCGTTACTCGGCGCGGAGCCGGTCGCCGAGCGAGTCGTTCGAGACAGGAACCGCATCACCGGCGCGGGTGTTACCTCCGGCATCGATTTTGCCCTCAGCGTCGTAGCGGATATTTACGGGGCGGAGCTTGCCCAGCGCATTCAGCTACAAATGGAGTACGATCCACACCCGCCGTTCAATGCCGGTTCGCCTCGCACCGCACCCGAGGACATCACCCATAGCGTTCAAACGAGCATCGCCGACTTCACCGCACATCGACGCCAGATGACGGAACAGGCCGCCGCCCGGCTTGACCTGACGAACTGAATCGCGCACCGGGCGGCCCCCACCGCCCAACCTTTCGTTATCACCGCCCAGACGGTTTCACCGGCACGCCGCTCGTGTCGTCTTCATCGTCCGCCGCTTGACCCATCGTCCACCATTCGACCGACACCCTACTGTTTTGAAGAATAAAGCAGCGTATTGAGCGTGACTTACGCTCACCCACGCCGTCCGTTGTTTGCTGGATAACAAACCAACCGCCATCGCGCTCTCGTCCGGCGGCGAACTGATTTAATGCAGGTCTGTGCACAGCCCAACACTATGCGGCGCAATTCTCGTCCGAATGTCGCTGTGCTAACACCGCAACCTTCTCACTACCGGACCCAACCATGAACGAAACAGACAAAAACCTCATTTCCCTGTTCATCATCGGCATGTTGATTGCCGTCGGCAAAGTGCTGGCAGGCAGCGAGCCCATCACTCTACGGCTGTTCGTCGGCCGGGTGTTGCTGGGCGGTTTTGTCTCGATGATGGCCGGGATCGCGCTGGTGCAGTTTCCCGACCTATCGCCCGTGGCGATTAACGGTATCGGCGCTGCGCTGGGCATCGCCGGCTACCAAACCATCGAACTGATCATCCAGCGCCGTATCCGGCAAATGAATGAAAAAAATGCCAACCAGGAGGACAAACACGATGAGCAATAATCACCCCAACATCACCGCCTTCCTCGACATGCTGGCGTTTTCCGAAGGCACCGCTACACACCCGCTGACGCAAAACCGCGGCTATGACGTGATCGTCACCGGCATTGACGGCAAGCCGGAAATTTTTACCGACTATCACGACCATCCCTTCGCCGACGGACGCCCCGCCAAGGTCTTCAATCGTCAGGGGCAGCGCTCCACCGCCGCCGGACGCTACCAACAGCTCTATCGCTACTGGCCCGCTTACAAGAACCAACTCCGACTGCCGGACTTCAGCCCCGCCTCGCAGGACACCTTGGCGATCCAGCTCATCCGCGAACAAAAAGCGCTGGACACCGTGATTGCCGGCCGCATCGCCTGTGCCATCGGCCTGTGCAACAACATCTGGGCATCATTGCCGGGCGCGGGTTACGGACAGCGGGAGCACAACCTCGCCCGGCTGCTGACCTGTTATCAACAATTCGGCGGGAGGCTGGCATGAAAGATTGGTTAATTGCCGCCGCAGCGGCGCTGACGTTGGCTTCCGGTATCGCCCTGCAATCCTGGCGGCTGCACAATGCACGGCTGCTCAACGAACAGCAGGCGCAAACGCTGGCACTGCAACAAACCACACTGGATGCAACATCCCGTCAACTCACAACATTGGCCGTTCAGGCCGAACAGACCAACAACGAACAGGCGCGACTGCGCGAACTGGCGGCCGATACCCAGGCTGCGCTCTCCGAACGTCAAAAAACCATTGTGAGGTTACAACATGAGAACGATGCACTTAAACGCTGGGCTGATACCGCTTTGCCTGCTGATATTATCCGGTTGCGCCAGCGCCCCACCCTCACCGGCGGTCACGCTTACCGTGAATGGCTGTCCCAGACTAACGCCCTGTCGCTTTCCGGCGGCCAGCCCACAGACCAACGGCGATCTGAATAGCCAACTGGACGACACCGAGGCCGCGCTGGCCGACTGCGCCGATCAGGTGGACAGCATCATCGCCTGCCAGCAACAGGCCAGCGCCGCCGCCCTTCCCACCCAGCACATCTGAGCGTCTCATCGGCGCCGCTGACTTCCCCTACCATACCTGCCATGACCGCCACCCGGCGGTCATACTTGTCACTGAACCCCAGACACCGCTGGCGCGATCGATGGGCAACGTTTCCCGCCGGAAATATCCCTTTGCGCTTCCCCGGCGCAACCACGCTTAACTGGGCGGCCAGCGCCGCCCGGCGGCCTTTTCACTCTCACGCGGCATAGCGCGCCTGCGGTTCGCAGGACACCGGGAAGTTCACCGAATTGGCGATAAAACAGAGATGGTGCGCCTGCTCATGCAGCGTCAGCGCCAGCGCCAGATCGTCGCCATCACGTACGGTCACTACCGGCCGTAATGTCACGCTGGAAAAATAACCGCCTCGCGCCGCGTCCTCCTGCATGACACCCAGCGCCTCATCCTCATAGGCGAGCACCGAAATGCCGGAGGTGGCGCACAGATGGAGATACCAGAGTTTATGGCAGGCACTTAACGAAGCCACCAGCAGATCCTCCGGGTTCCAGCGCCCAGCATCGCCGCGAAACGCCGGATCCGCCGAACCGGGAATATCCGGTTTGCCCGGTACGCTGATTCGGTGCTGACGACCGTAAGCCCGATAGTCCTCCGTACCGGCGCCCACATTGCCTTCCCACGTTACTTTAACCGCATAGCGATGTTCACCCTTCATGCCCGTTCCTTCTTCGTTGACAACAAGAGCGGCCATGGTGTCTCGGAACGGCGGGTATGGCAATCCGCACGCGCGGTTTTCTGGTAGCGCGTTGCCATGCACAATGAAGGAACCGTTCCCCAGAGAGGAACGGTTCCTTCATTGTCGGCCCCGACGAACACCTGGATGCTTCCCTCGCTTACGGTTCGAAAACCCCCATCCCCTGGCATAAAAAGAATCCGCGATATGGCTTGGGTACTCTGGTGGGCGTTGCTGCGCACTTTCCATCTTGCGGCACCGGCCGCGCTGTTGCTGTCAACCGCGCGCGTATTATGCACCGTGGCTGGGTGGCTGTGGCGCAATAGCGCCAACATCCCGCGCGATCTGATGCATACCGATGCCCTGAGCCCGCACGGATCTGGCGGCGACGCTCCGTAATCCCAGGAATATCCCCATCCGGAAGGGATATCCAGTACGCCGCCCGGCGCCGTATTGCGGGTAACGGTCGCGTAGGTTTTTTCAGAAATAGCAATCCCGGTTTTCTCTATAAACCGAATGCAATCTTTATTTAGATATAGGCGCCTGCCTTCATGAAGATGAACAAATTCCGACATACCGTCGAAACCGTCACTCTCAATCAATTAGGAAATCATCCAGGGCAATGTGGAGAGAATATTGACGTTGTGATGGTCATAAAACTTTCTAATTCTTTATAATTTGGTTCATCAACATGAGGAAGCCCAGAGAATATCTTTTTTAGTGAATAATAATCCATGCTATTTCTTTCATCCATGAATGGCATTGTTGTTATTCCGACGGACAGTTATTCCAGACGATGATGTTAACACTTGCCCATCGAATTGTTTTGCATTCACGGGGGTTCACGTTGCTAATGCATAGATGTTCTTCACGCTTCCCTGTCGCTTATCGCCATAAGCAACAGGGATTCACGGCGTCACTGCCTGCAACTCGCATTATTCATGATATAGCAGACGCACAACTATCACTGTTATCATTATTCCGTGCAGATTTACCGTGCCAGGTGCGGGATAACGGAGGTATCGGTATCACTGTGGTGCGACGTTATTTTGCTGACGCCAGCGGGTTACACGCTCTTTCGTCACTTCATTTTTATAGCACGTCGGCGCAGCGCCACCCTTGCGGCTCCAGGCGCTGCGACCGCCGCAGGTGCTGCCGTTTCTGGCTGAGTTATACGGGCAGGCGCATGTGCCGGAATATCCGGCTATCGATTCATCGATTATTTTTTGTTTAACCTGATCATCACTGAGCCGCATATTTCTCGCTTCAGCTTGATTCAGGAAAAGAAAACCCGTTAACGCAAACATTATCGTGAGCATAATTCGTTTCATTTCATCCTCCAGAGGAAAATATTATTAGCCTGTGAGGCGAAATAATTGCCGTTATATTAAAGGTAATAATGCCGACCACCTGCTGTGATATTTCTCAAAAAAATACTCAATAATCGGACATGGTGAGTAGGTATTGATAAAGCGAATAGCAATTCGAATATTTACACTAACAAGAATGATGACAAGCATTCCAGCGTCACCAAAAGTGATGTTGATTGCACCTCAAGGGGAATATTCAACACGTTAGAAAGAAATCGCCGACCATTCTGTTTGATCTAACGCCAACGACAATCCGGCTGCGCTGAAACCTGTTGATGACCACGCTCACAAGGCGGTTGAGTGAGTCATAAAAAACCGCCGCAGGCTGGGCAACGCGGCGGTTTCATTATCAATAAACCCAAAAGCCAGCAACATCAGGCCGTAGGATGAACACTTTCCTCCTGCAAGATCTTGTAAATTTCATCTTTCAGATGCAGCTTCTCTTTTTTGAGCCTGACGACTTCATCGCCATACCCCTGACGGTTAGCCCCTTCAAGCCGGGCGATATCATGGTCAAGCTGGTTATGTTGTTCAAACAACAGCATAAAGCGGGGGTGCTCGAGTTTAAGACGAGAGATCAACTCGCGATATTCTGGAAACATGAAACGTCCTCTGGTTAGTCATGGTTAACCGCAAACGTGTTGCCTACCGCGTTGACATCAACAAGCAACAGGATAAAGCCTAGTCGATTCCTCCCGGAAAAAATGTGTACCCCGCCCTATTTGGGAGTATTCCACCAACCGCGCCCAGCGCCACGCCAGCGAACAGCCGTGATACGCGCCACCCGACGCGCCGCATAGCCAATGTAAATTTCACGTAATCGCCTGCTCCGGACTTATCGCCGAGTATGCATTTTGTGCTATCGTGCACACGGAAAATCAAAGCACGTTGGATTCATTCAGCACATCCCAATCCCTCTTTCTTAATTCTCCACATTGCACCATGGAATCTTATGCGACAGGCATACTCTAACACCCAACATAACTCACCATGCTGTATAGCTTTTCATGTCATAGCTCATTGATGATACAAGGAATACCATGAACAAAGCGGTTCGTTTTTCAGGCGCTTTCTTCCACCCCCGTTACTGGCTGCTCTGGTGCGGGCTTATCGTTCTGTTTCTGCTGGTTCAGCTTCCCTACCCCTGGTTGGTGCGCGTGGGTAAATATTCCGGAATCGCGGCACGCCCTTTGTTGAAAAGGCGGGAACGCATCGCCAGGCGGAATATCGATCTGTGTTTCCCGGCCTATTCCGACGCCGCAAAGGAAAAACTGATCGATGAAAATTTCGTTTCTCTCGGCATGGCGCTGGTGGAAACAGGCATGGCCTGGTTCTGGCCGGATCGCCGCATCCGTCGTTGGTTCGATGTGCAGGGTTACAGCAACCTGTGTGACGCGCAGCAGAATAAGCGCGGTGTGATGGTCGTCGGCGTACATTTTATGTCGCTGGATCTCGGCGGCCGGGTGATGGGGCTGTGTCAACCCATGATGGCCATGTACCGCCCGCACAATAACCCGTTGTTGGAATGGGTGCAGACACGCGGCCGGATGCGTTCGAATAAAGCGATGATTGACCGACGCAATCTGAAAGAAATGGTCAAAGCCCTCAAACAGGGAGAAGCGGTCTGGTTTGCGCCCGATCAGGACTATGGCCCTAAAGGCAGCACCTTCGCGCCGTTTTTCGCTGTCAACAGCGTAGCCACCACCAACGGCACCTATGTGCTCTCCCGGCTCTCGAATGCCGCCATTTTGACCATCACGCTGATTCGAAAATCAGACAATAGCGGCTATCGGCTATTCATCGAACCGGAACTGATGGATTATCCCAAGAGTGATGAATCCGCCGCTGCGGCGTATATAAATCGAGTGATTGAAAAAGAAATCCTGCGCGCACCGGCGCAATACCTGTGGATTCACCGACGCTTTAAAACCCGGCCGGTGGGAGAAAAATCGCTGTATGCATAAGTTCATACCGGGATGATGACTTCCAGATGCCGCTGCCGGCGCACTGCGCGCCGGTCATGCCACCAACCAGGCGACCGAATGGCGAAAACGTCGTTGGACGACGGTACTGGGCTCTTCTTGCGATAACGACATTTGGGGCTCAAGGCGCTTAATGCATTATCTTTTATGGCAATGATTATCACCGACACGTTGCGAATAGCCGCCTTCGGTTATGAAAATATTGTTGGTTACATTAATATCCGGTTGCTTAGGAAATGTCAGTTTGAACGCTCAATCAAATTATTTTTCATAATAAATCCACCTCGTTTAACCACATACCATGTCGTCCCGAAAACTGGGTCGTAACCGAATTCCCCGTTATTTTTAATTTTTCTACTCATAGCGAAAAATATACTCGGTTGACGAAAATCGCAATGACCCTTGCAGGAAGTCATCATTTTCGACTTCACCGTTTCATTACACTGTAAATAGACAACAAAAAACCCCGGCTTTACACCAGGGTTTAATAGAAACTTATCTTGACTGCTCCGGTTTACACCATCATCGCTATCGCAAGTTAAGCATCATTTCTCAATTTTACAGTACGGTAACGTTGCCAGCCGCAGGCCCTTTCTGGCCCTGCTGAATCACGAATTCCACTTTCTGGCCTTCGTACAGCGTTTTGTAGTCATCAGACTGGATAGCGGAAAAATGTACGAACACATCTTTGCTACCGTTATCCGGAGTAATAAAACCGAAGCCTTTACCCGCATCAAACCATTTTACCAAACCAGTCATTTTATTAGACATAGAGATTACCTTTAATATATAGAGCCTTCCGGCGATATGGCCTGCATGACAGATTTTAATTAGCGTTTTAAATATAGGAGGCACAAAAAGAAGGGGTATCTATGGATAACTCTTGAATTATGGCTGCTTTACTAACGTGCTTTAATGTCTGTATATCAAACCGACGCAGCATTAACGCATGTATGATTATTTTTAGCAAGATTTCTTTTTATTTTAATTAAAAATGCAATAACGGCACTATCCGTTTTTACTGCCTTCGGGATATTCTTCGGCATTATTCTCCTTGCATTTCAACAGGGTTTAGGAAAAATCGCAGGTTAGCAATACCCTACTTATCTACATTTCATGGCTACATGGCCAACCGGGTTGCCGGCAGAAAGGAATGCAAAAACGGATGCATGCCAAAATTGGTCGGTGATAACACTATGCAGGTGGAAGATAACTATCCCGATCTTCATGAAAAAATAAATCATCATTTAGCCCGGAGTCAGCATTTCATGCCAGAGGCGGGAATGATTCTTTTTAGTTTAAGAATCAATGGATAAAAAAAAGACCGAATACGATTCCTGTATCCGGTCTAGGGAAATGGCTCTTGGGAGAGAGCCGTGCGCTAAAAGTTGGCATTTGTGCAGGCCATGTTCTGACCCGCACCTTAAGCGTAGACGACTCGTTTCCAATTTCCAGTTTCCCATTATTCCCCCTGCACCTTTCCGCAACATTCAGTACACTCTGTGACAACACGCGCAAAGCTGAAATGATTGCCATTTCAGGCTCGCATTCTGCGGATCTTGTGTTTGGCGTATGCTGAAACAGAGGGCGTTGCTTTACTGGCACAGCATCTGTGCACGCTCAATAAAGGGCTGCAGGCTGATTTTTCGGCCAGGTTGCGCCGGGTCGTCCAGCTGTATCACATCCAATGCGGCGGCGTTGACCTTGCCTGAGCGAACCTGCTCGCGTGCGATATCGTTGAGCGGATACTGCATCAGCGTGCTGGGGTTTATCACATACAACGCATTACCGGGGCGGCATATCAACTGCACCTCTTCCCGATTGAACGCCCAACGGGCGCCATATTCCAGTTTACTAAGATTGGCAATCCTGGGCGCAGCCCACACGCTGGCAGACAGCGTCGTCAGCACCAGTGACAAAACGAACCTTTTCAATACGAACTTTTTCATCATTCATTCCATGTATACGGTTTTCGCGGATGATAACGGCAGCTACGGGGGAAGTCGAGCCAACGGGTGACACGGACAGCATGGACGACAAGACGGGAGGGGAAAACTTGCGGAACGGTTACGTCATGGTGCAAACATGGCAATACCGACGACCACCGGCGGTATTGCCGCACGACACGGTTATGCTGATGGCGTCGCCATTTTTTTCAGATCCTGATCGATAAAGAACAACCCGCCTTCGTTGGCGTTGACCATACCCAGCTTGTCGAGGATCGATTTGAACAGTTTCTCTTCTTCGTGCTGTTCAGCGACGTACCACTGCAGGAAATTGAAGGTGGAGTAATCCTGCAACGTGATGGCGGCATGGGCCAGTTCATTAATCTTGCTGGTAATCAACTGCTCATGCTCATAAGTCAATGTGAAAACCTCCTGCAATGAGGCGAAATCCACCGGCGGCGCGGCGATAGCGCCCAGCACCGGTAAACTTCCCGTGTCATCCAGGTAATCGAACAGGCGCTGCATATGTTCCATTTCCTCACGGGAATGACTTTTCAGGAAACCGGAGGCGCCTTCAAACCCTTTGTCGCCGCACCAGGCGCTCATCTGCAAATACAAATTGGCTGAATAAAACTCCAGATTAAGTTGTTCATTCAACTTTTGGATCATTTCTTTTTTTAACATAGCCGTTCCTTATTTTACTGGCAGGTGATTGACACGGGAAATTATGCATTGAAACAACAAAACCACAAACAAAAATTAACCAAAGCATCAAATAATTCAGCTTAAATTCAAAGCGTTATCACTTTTCATTGATAATTATTTTCATTTTTCTGATACCGAATCATGTATCCCCCCAATAATTTTGCTGCTGGAAGGCAACCAGAGAGTGTACCCCGATGAACTCCTCCGGATAAAAGATTCGGGTGAACAAACGCAACCAATACACCTGCAACGTGCAGTATGGCATCTATATTTAACGCATCTTGCCCGATGGAAATTATTGTTATTGCGGGTGTCGCCCATTGAGAAGAGATCCTCTCCGAATTATTCAGTCGCGATTCCACCACACACAGCAGCAGGCAGGAAACGCGATGACGACTTAGCCGGGAGAACGGGTGGCAAAATCGCTAACCAGCACCAACACCAGTAACGCCAAGAGCATGCCTGTACTCGTCAGGCGGAAAAACCAACGCTCCGCCCAGCGAGTACAGCAACGAAATCGGGGTACAACCCAGTAGCGGTTAAACAGTGCTATGCCGACCATCAACACCACCAGCACGACTTTAAGCGCCAGTAACTGGTTATATCGTAAAGAAAAATCCAGCGGCCAACCAGAAATAAAACCAACGTTTATCATCCCGGTCAAGATCGAACCCGCCACAGCGAAGTGCGCCACGCAGGAAAAACGCAGCATGGTGCGGATCGCCATATCCCGCCATTGCGGATGCGTTGACGCCCTTAACAGCCAGAACAATGGCGGCAATCCGCCGACCCAGAACGCAGTAAAGATCAGATGTAACGCCTGATTGGCGCGCTGCAACATCCCTAGCCCGCCCTCTAGCACGGCAGCATGCCCGGTGAACGCCATGCCGACCAGCTGCGCCAGCGCCATCAGTAACACGAGCCGCTGCCGCATCACTCCCGACGACAAAAACGACAGGCAGCCCAGCAACGCGGCGATCGGCTGCCAGCGCCATGCCTGACCGAACCGGGTATCCAGCACCGCCTGCCACACCGCAGGATCACGCAGATTAAGCCAGTCGCCACTCATCAACACCAGCTGCAGCGCCAGCAATGCCCCGGCGCTCAACAAGGTGACGCCGCAACAGATCATCAGCAGGAACCGCAACTGATATTGCAGACGAGCGCGATACGCCAGCGGGGACAACAGAGCGCCATAGCACGCACCACCAGCCAGCAACATCAGCGCAACAACGTGCACCCAGCGCAGCAGCACATAAAACCATTCTGGCGTCATGATTCGCCTCACATTACAACGGCGGCCAGGGCATCACCGGCCGTTAATACACGCGGGCGACGCCGCCCGGCGTCGTTCATCCAGAAAGAAAACGTAGGCTTCGGCATTGTCTGTTCTTCGGGGGGAAGCGTCATCATTAACGGCGCAGCATACGCACTTCTTTCTGGTGTGTCGACGCAGCATTTGCCAACCTCTACGTTCTGCATTACCTTGTGGCGCAACCGACAGGAGGAGATCATGACACAAAATCTGGCCGAACTTTCTTTCGAAGAGATGGAGAGAGTGAATGTGGATCTGGCGGCATCCGGTATTGCTTTTCGCGAGCGCTACAATATGCCGGTGATTGCGGCAGAGATCGAACAACAACAGCCCGAAGCACTGCGCGCTTATTTCCGCGAACGGCTTGCCCATTATCGGGGAATCTCCCATCAATTCTCGACCCTGCCCTACGATCCTGAAGCGAAATAATCCACTTAATACCTGGCGCTGTCGGCGGGCTCCTCCCCACGACGGCGCTAACCGGCGGATGAAGGCGACATCGCCGACACGTTGTTTACGGCCCCATTGATAGCCAACGCTTTTTTCACCAGCCCGAGCGTGTGTATTTTCATCCTTCATCCGCAGGACTAAATCACTACAAACACCTTGTCATTCCAGAATATTCCTCGCCGGTAAAGCGCATTTTTTTACTTGCATCGCTCAACGAACAGGAGGTTAATAAACGGGCAAACCTACCTTTTATCTAGCGAGGCAACAAAAATGAGTAAAGGAATGGATCGCAAGCGAGACGGCAAGAAAAAACCGTTGAAAACCGCCGCAGAAAAACGGGCGGAAAAGCGCGCCAAACGAGCTCAGCCGCAACCCGACAGCAACTGAGTTCCTGCGTAACCGGCGACGACAGCGCCCTCCCCGCACTTCAGTGCCCGAATGACCTGCCCTGCCGCTGAATGGCGCTGACTGATCGAGACAACCACCAGCACCCGTGTGCGTCAGTCAAATTGCGGAACCTGCATGTTGCTATTCCTGAATCGCCTCATGCAGTGAGGAGCCGGACGGCGAATCCGCCTGACACAGTGTGTCGGGTTTGATGCACCGCCCGGCTCCGCTATAGTCTCAGGCCTTCCCGCCAGCCTCCGCTGCATCCTGACCGCGCACCATCAGCAAGAAAGCATACTCCAGCGCAATATCCCCGAAAGCAGCAAAACGACCAGATTTACCACCATGACCGGCCCGCATATCGGTGCAGAGCAGCAGCAAGTTATCATCCGTTTTCAATTCGCGCAGTTTCGCCACCCACTTGGCAGGTTCCCAATACTGCACCTGGGAATCATGCAGCCCGGTCGTGACCAGTAAATGCGGATACGCCTGCGACGTCACGCCGTCATACGGGCTGTACTGGAGAATATAGCGATAGCAGGCCTCTTCATTGGGGTTGCCCCACTCGTCATATTCCCCGGTGGTCAGCGGAATCGACTCATCCAGCATGGTGGTCACTACATCCACAAACGGCACCTGCGCTACCATTCCCCGGTACAGTGACGGCGCCATATTGGCCACTGCCCCCATCAGTAAACCGCCGGCACTGCCGCCCATGGCGAACACCTGCCCAGCGTCGCCATACCCCTGCGCCACCAGCGCCTGGGTTACGTCGATGAAATCCGTGAAGGTATTCATTTTGTTGAGCAGGCGCCCGCCATCATGCCAGCGCTGCCCCAACTCGCCGCCACCGCGAATATGCGCCAGCGCGAAAACAAACCCGCGATCCAGCAAGCTGAGCCGGCTGATGCTGAACTCCGGATCCATACTGCTGCCGTAGGCGCCGTAGCCATAAACCAGCAGCGGATTTTTTCCCAACTGGCAATGACGACGGTGATACACCAGCGATACTGGGATCGGCTCGCCGTCGCGGGCGGCGAGCCACAACCGCTCGCTGCGATAGTCATCCGCGCTAAACCCCTTGACGTCCGATTGTTTCAACACCTGCTGGTTGCCGGTAGCCATATCCAGCTCGTACACGGTGGAGGGCGTCGTCATGGACGAGTAGCCATAGCGCAACCGCGATGTCTCGGGCGTCGGATTAAACATCAGCCAGGCGACGTATGTCGGATCGTTGAAGGCGATCGCCCGATCGACGCCCGTCTGCCAATTCACATAGCGCAGATGCGTCAACCCCTGTTCCCGCTCCTCCACCACATACCAGTCATCAAACAGCACGAACCCTTCCAGCACCCGCCCGGCCCGCGGCGGCACCAGCGTTTCCCAGGCATCCTCTCCGGCATCAAGGGCGCGATACAACCCAAACGTCTTGCCGCCGCGGTTGGAGCGGACATAAAAGCGATCGTGGAGATGGTCGAGTTCGTACTCGTGATCAGGCCGGCGGGGCACGAAGACCTGCGGTACCGCATGCGAGTCGTCCGCATCCAACAGCAGGATTTCCGTGCTGGTGGTGCTGCTGAGGTAAATCAGGATATAGCGCTCGGAAAAGGTTTTATCCAGGCTTAAATAGAACGCATCGTCCGCCTCTTCATACACCAGCTCATCCCGTGCCGGGTCATCCCCCATCCGGTGACGGTAGACCTGATAAGGCAACAGCGTCTGCGGATGTTTGCGAACGTAATACAACGTCTGCGAATCCGCGCTCCACTCGACAGCGGAAGAGACATTCTCCAGCTTGTCCGCCAGCCATTCGCCGCTGGCAAGATCGCGCACCGTGACACGGTACTGACGGCGCGACAACACGTCCTCCGCTACCGCCATCAGACGGGTGTTCGGGCTGATGGCCAGCGCCCCCAACTGATAAAACTCATGCCCTGCGGCCCGCTGGTTGCCATCCAGCAAAATCTGCCAGGCGTCGCTTTCCGACTCCGGCTGACGTTGGTGAATGGTGTACTCTTTACCCGGCTCGTACCGGCTCTGGTAACGGTAGCCGCGCTTCACATAAGGCACCGACCAGTCCGCCGGCGGTACGTGCGCCACCATTTCGTCATACAGCGATTGCCGCACGGCGGCGAACGGCGCCATCGCCTGCTCGCTATAGCGATTCTCCTCCTGCAACCAAGCCAAAACGGCGGGGTCTTCGCGATCGTCATCACGCATCCAGTAATAGTTATCGATGCGGGTATCGCCGTGCAGGGTTAAAGCATGGGGACGTTTCTCGGCGATGGGGGCTTTCATGAGGGGACTCCTGTGCTGACGCGCCGGTTTGGATTGGGCGCAAGCGTGCCACGGATCATCCGCTGGATCCAGCCTGTCCAGGCTGTCCGTTGATTTTCCTGAAGCAGCCCCGCATTTTTATTTCACCCTGACACCTCCTTGGGCCATGCAAGACGCAAAATCACGTTTTAGCAAAACGTCGCTGAGACATCCGCAGCCAGTGCCGTCGAAACGGACCTTTACTGCTGTCTTGCAGGCCCAGCCGACATTCGGCTAACCGCCTATCATTGCGGCTAGCATCGGACGCCTTGACACCGCTTGGTACGACGTTCGGGAAACACCCGCTCACAGAGGAAATCCACCAGCACTCGCACCTTCGGCGAGGGATGGCGGCTCGCTGGCCATAGCACATGAAACACGCCGGTGTGCTCGACATGATCGGCCAGAATTAGCGTCAGCCGACCATCAGCCAACGGCTCCTGGATGGCGAAGTCCGGCAAGTAGGCGATTCCTAGTCCTTGCAGCGCAAAGCACAAGCGCGTCTCGATGTTGTTGCAAACCATCGAGGTGGGAAGTTGCAGTTCAGGTTCGCCGAGCATTGGATTCAACGCCCAGGTTTCCAGTTTGCCGCTGTTGGGCCAGCGATAGTGCAGGCAGACGTGCTGGCGCAAATCGGCTGGCACCATAGGCGTACCTCGACGCGCAAGATAATCAGGCGAAGCCACCAATCGTGTTTTAAAGCAGCCAATACGTCGTGCTGATAAGCGGGAGTCCACCGGTTCGCCCGTGCGCACCACAGCGTCAAAACCCTCCTCGATAACATCGACCAGGCGGTCGGTGAAATCCAGATCCAGCTCGATCTCAGGGTACTTGCGCATGAACTCGCCGAGTACCGGCAACACCAACGAGCTAACCAGCGGCAGACTCACGCGCAGACGGCCGCACGGTACCGAACTGGCTTGGGACAATTCCTGTTCCGCCGCGTCGATCTCGGCGAGGATACGGCGGCTGCGCTCAAGAAACAGCGAGCCCTCAGCCGTTAACGTGACGCTGCGTGTGCTGCGGTGAAACAGGCGCACCCCCAATTTTTCTTCCAACCGCGCGACGCTTTTACCCACCGCCGAGGCCGATACACCCAACAATCGCCCGGCAGCAACGAAGCTGCGCGTCTCGGCCACCTGCACAAACACCACAAAGCCATTCAGACTTTCCATCACCGTCTCCCTTCTTGATTGCGGACACTTTGTTCCGCACATCAAGGAACTACAGCCTACTTTTTCTTTAATCAAGCGTTTTCTATCGTCAAGGCACTTTCTATTGAATCGAGGTATTGATCATGACGAACGCGCTATTCCCGCGGTATCAAGGAGTTTCACCTGCGCCGCTGTCCGCACGTATTCAGGCTGTCGTTCAGCAAGCCCTGAATGATCGACGGTTGGTCGGCGCCGCCGTACTGGTTGCCCTGGATGGGAAACTGATCCACCGGCAGGCTGCGGGGTTCGCCGACCGCGAAAGTGAGCGGCCCATGACTACCGAGACGGTGTTCCGGCTAGCCTCAGTGAGCAAACCCATCGTCTCTACAGCGGCAATGGCGCTAATAGCGCAAGGCCGGCTCGACCTAGACGCGGGCATTGAGTATTGGCTACCTGAATTCCAACCGAGACTTGGCGATGGCAGCCCCGCACGCATTACTGTGCGGCAACTGCTCAGTCACACCGCTGGTCTGGGCTACCGGTTCTTCGAGACAGCCGCAAACGAACCGTATGCCCAGGCTGGCGTATCGGATGGCATGGATGCGTCCGGCATCACCCTGGGGGAGAACCTGCGTCGGTTGGCCGGTGTGCCGCTACTGTACGCGCCGGGTACCGCCTGGGGGTATTCACTCGCAACCGATGTGTTGGGCGCGCTGATTGCCCGCGTCCACGGCACACCGTTAGACCTGGCGGTAAAACAACTGGTGACAGGCCCGTTGGGTATGGCCGACACCGGCTTCGTCGCCCGTGATGCGCCGCGCGTGGCCACCCCCTATGTCAACGACACACCGCAGCCGCACCGGCTGGCTGAGGGGGAAACCGTATCGGCCTTCGAAGGAGCGCTCGGCATTGCCTACAGCCCGGCTCGTATCTTTGACGCCCAAGCCTTCCCGTCCGGCGGCGCCGGTATGGCCGGTACAGCCGAGGACTTAATGCGCTTATTGGACACCCTGCGCCAAGGCGGCGGTGCATTGCTACCGGACGAACTGGTCGAAGAGATGGGCCGTGACCAAACTGGCGGGCGCGAACTGCCCGATGCTCCTGGCTTCGGCTTCGGTTTGGGCTTCTCGGTGCTGCGTGACCCTCAGCGCGCGGCGTCACCAGAATCAGCAGGCACCTGGCGTTGGGGAGGCGCCTACGGCCACTCGTGGTTCGTGGATCGGGCTCGAGGGGTGAGCGTGATTGCCTTGACCAACACACTATACGAAGGCATGTCTGGCCGCTTCGTCACGGCGCTGCGCGATGCGGTTTATGGCGAGCTGGAGGCGCGCCGATGAAGACGATGTCCGCCTCCATGACCGCCGTTACGTTTCGCCGCGGTTCCACGCTGGCCGATCCGAGCTGCCTGACCGACCTTGTTACCGAGCGGCCGAAGCCAGGGCTGCACGACCTGCTTGTGGCGGTTCACGCCGTCTCGGTCAATCCGGTGGATACCAAGATCCGGGCAGGCATGGTTGCCGCGCCCGATACCGTCCGTTGCTTAGGCTGGGATGCCGCTGGGGTTGTCGAAGGCGTCGGCGAAGCGGTCACGCTGTTCCGGCCAGGTCAGAAGGTCTATTACGCGGGCTCTTTCGACCGCAACGGCAGCAACGCGCAGTTTCAGCTGGTGGACGAGCGCATCGTCGGCCACATGCCCCGAACCCTGAGCTTTGCCGAGGCGGCGGCCCTGCCGCTAACCTCACTAACCGCCTGGCAATTGTTGTTCGAGCGACTGGGCGTTTCGCCCGGCAAGCCGGCCGATGCCGGCAGCCTGTTGGTGCTGGGCGGCGCCGGCGGGGTCGGCTCCATGCTGATCCAGATCGCCCGGCGCCTGACCGGCCTGACGGTGGTTGCTACCGCCTCGCGCGCGTCAAGCCGCGACTGGTGCCTCGCACTGGGTGCCCACCACGTCATTGACCACCGGCTGCCGCTGCCGGCACAGATCAGCGCGTTGCCAGTGCCGCCAATCTCTCATATCGCGGCGTTGTCGCATACCGCCGAACACCTGCACGAACTGGCGAATCTGATCGCACCACAGGGGCGGTTGGCCATCATTACCGATCACGACACATTGGATGCGGCGCCCTTCAAGGCCAAGAGTGTGTCGCTGCATTGGGAGATGGTGTTCACTCGCCCGCTGTTCGGCACGCCGGACATGATCGCGCAGCACCGTATTCTCGACGAAGTGGCCGAACTCGTGGATGCAGGCGTACTGCGCTCGACCGTCAACCGTGTACTGTATCCGCTCGACGCTGCCCGGCTGTGCGCGGCGCATAGGCTGGTGGAAAACGGCGGCATCGCCGGCAAGGTGGTGGTGGCACGTTCTGCGAATGACAGGGGGCAACCCGCCCAGGAGGCAGGACAATGAGCGCGGCGTCCCGTTGGTCTCGTTGCTGGCGCTGGCCATGGCGGCTTTTATCACCATCCTGACCGAAGCGTTGCCAGCCGGGCTGTTGTCACACATGGCATGGGGCCTGGCCATGTTTCGGTTCCGCAACCCAGGGACACCATAAGTACCGCGCCCTACTTGCCGGTACCGCCAGGCTCGCGCCAGATTCCTGAGCGG
The DNA here is from genome assembly GCF_014855505.1 of Musicola keenii. Taxonomy (NCBI): domain Bacteria; kingdom Pseudomonadati; phylum Pseudomonadota; class Gammaproteobacteria; order Enterobacterales; family Pectobacteriaceae; genus Musicola; species Musicola keenii. The sequence goes on from NZ_JAAWVW010000002.1 coordinate 111,725, forward strand.
ATGCGCACGCAAACGTTTTCGCTTATACTTCGGGCGGTTCGGATTACCCGTTTTGATTTTTTCACAACACCATTAGGTATCAGGCTTATGTTAACAATGGGAACAGCCCTGCGCCCCGGCGCTACCCGCGTTATGTTGCTGGGTTCGGGCGAGCTGGGAAAAGAAGTAGCGATTGAGTGTCAACGTCTGGGGATTGAGGTTATCGCGGTCGATCGCTACGCCGATGCGCCTGCTATGCAGGTCGCCCACCGTAGCCACGTCATCAATATGCTGGACGGCGACGCGCTGACGCAGCTGGTGGCGCTGGAGCGCCCTGACTACATCGTGCCTGAAATCGAAGCTATCGCCACGGAAACCCTGCTGGCGCTGGAGCAGCAGGGGCAAAAAGTGGTGCCCTGCGCCGAAGCCACCCGTCTGACCATGAACCGGGAAGGCATCCGTCGGCTGGCGGCCGAAACCCTTGGTTTGCCGACCTCCACCTACCGTTTCGCCGCCGATGAGCGGGCATTTCGTCAGGCCGCCGACGAGCTCGGATATCCGTGCATCGTCAAGCCGGTGATGAGCTCTTCCGGCAAGGGGCAAAGCCTGATTCGCTCCGCCGACCAGCTTGAAAATGCCTGGCGCTACGCGCAGGAAGGTGGCCGTGCCGGCGGCGGTAAGGTCATTGTTGAAGGTTTGGTCAAATTCGATTTCGAAATCACCCTGCTCACTATCCATGCCGCCGACGGCCTGCATTTTTGCGACCCGATCGGCCACCGACAGGAAGATGGCGACTACCGTGAATCCTGGCAACCGCAGCAGATGAGCCCGCTGGCGCTGGAGCGAGCCAAAGCGATCGCCGGCAAGGTGGTCAGCGCGCTCGGCGGTTACGGCCTGTTCGGCGTGGAGTTGTTTGTGTGCGGCGATGAGGTGATTTTCAGCGAAGTGTCGCCGCGTCCGCACGATACCGGCATGGTGACGTTAATTTCCCAGGAGCTGTCCGAGTTCGCGCTGCATGTACGCGCATTCCTTGGGCTGCCGATCGGCGCTATTCGTCAGTACGGCCCGTCGGCCTCTGCGGTGATCCTCCCTGAACTGACCAGCAGCGACGTGCGTTATCAGGGGCTTGAACAGGCGCTGCAACCGCATACGCAAATCCGTTTGTTCGGTAAACCGGACATCGCCGGCAAACGCCGGATGGGCGTGGCGCTCGCCGTCGCCGACAGCACCGACGCGGCCGTCGCGCTGGCCAAGTCCGTCGCTGCCGCCGTCAACGTCAGCGGCTAATACCGCAGCGGGCCGATAACGATGGCTATCGGCCCGTGTCACCGCATGAAACCGTGGCGCGATACCCACTCCATCCGTGATTAAAAACGCCGCCTAGCGCTTCCACCACCACACCTGTCGTTGCTCCCGCCGATGTTCACCCGATGTTGTCGCCGGCGTCTTGGAGAGAAACAGCCCCGCCAAAATCAGCACGACACCCCCTATCTGCACCCACGGTGCCGTCGTCGCATGACTGAATGCGTCGGCCAACACGCCGGTCAGCATTTGGCCGCCAATCACCAGCAGCGTGGCCTTCATCGCGCCCAACCGCGGCAACACGTAGCTGTTGACGGCGACAAACAATGCGCCGATGACGCCCCCTAACCAGGCGAAGGCAGGAGCGCCGCTCGGCACCGCGCTGCGCAGATCGCCGGACAAGCACAACGTCAGCGTCAGGAATAAAAACCCCAGCAGATGATTCCAAAACGACGCAAAAAACGCGCTTCGGGCCATACCCAGTCGTCCATTCAACAACCGGCTCAAGGCGATGCATCCCCCGTTCAGCACCGCCAGTATCATCATGATAGCCATGTCACCGCCCCGCCATGATCAGCAGCAGCGTCCCCGCCAGCACGCACAGCAATGCACCGCCATCGCGCGGCGTCAGCCGGCGTTTGTCCATGCCAAACCCGCCGCACACGTCCGTCGCCATACCGAACAGCATCTGCCCCAGCAACATCAGCGCCAGCGATCCGGACAGTGCCAGCGGGCTATTGACGGTGATGGCCGCCAGTAGAACCGTCATCGCGCCGGGAATGCCGCCTAGCCACGCCCACCAAGGTGCCGGCTGGCCCGATGACACAGCCGATTGTTGCCCAAAAAAACACAATCCCCGCAACAGTACACCCGCAGCAATCGTACCGATGCCATGAGCAACCCAGGACGCCGCTGCCGGTGAGCTGTAGACCGCCAGTTGACTATTAAGGCCAATCATGGCGGAAAGCAATGCGCCGGCACCGATCGCCAACCCACCTGACCCGATATTCATACGCATACATTATCCTCGTTATGGATTTCGGCAGGCATTTTAGCGGGTGACGACATCCTCTATAATCCATCCCATACGAAACTAATTGTTTATCTATAGGCAACAATCCTATGAACGATTTTTCTTCTCTGCCCGTGTTCGTCGCCGTGGTGGAAAGCGGCAGTTTCTCTGCGGCGGGCAAACGGCTGAATCTGTCAAAGTCAGCGGTCAGCAAACGCCTGAGCCAGTTGGAAGAGCGGCTGGGCGTTCGCCTGCTGCATCGCACCACCCGGCAGATCAGCCTGACGGAGGCGGGCAGCGATTACTACGATTACGCGCAACGGGCACTGCAACTGGCGCAGCAGGCGGAAGACGCGGTCACACAGTTGCAACAGCGCCCGCAGGGAACATTGCGCGTCAGTGCGCCGATGGCGTTCGGGCTGCGTCATATTTCTCCCCTATTGCCGATATTTCTGCACCGTTATCCCGAGGTCAGTGTCGATCTCTTGATGGATGATCGGGTGGTGGATTTGGTGGGCGAAGGGTTCGATTTAGCGGTACGTATCGGCCAGTTACCAGACTCCAGCCTGATAGCCCGTCGGCTCTCCCCGTGTTTCAGTGTGCTGTGCGCCGCGCCGGATTACCTGCAACGTACCGACGTCCCTCAGCATATCGATGCGCTGAAGCACCATAATTGTTTGTTTTATCTCTATTTCAAAGGTGGGGTTGAATGGAGTTTCGAGGGCCCGGACGGCCCGGTGCGCTTTCAACCTCATGGCAATTATCGCGCTAATAACAGCGAAGCGTTGTTCGATGCGCTGCTGGCGGGCGTTGGTATCTGCCAGATGCCCAAATTCATCGTCGGGCCGGCGTTGAGCGAAGGCCGGCTGGTGGAGGTACTGCCGCAGTACCGCCTGCCGGAACACAGTATCTACGCGGTTTACCCGGAACGGCGCCACCTGCCGGCTAAAGTGCGGGTGTTCATCGACTTTCTCAGCCAGCATCTGGGCGAAGGCTCGGACTACCGCCGGGATTACGAATACGCCGCCAACCCAGGCGCGCGCGACGCGCCTCTACGCCCCCGCCCCGGAAAGGAAGCGCCTGCCTGCCCGGATAACCGTGAAGATGCAACCCCCTAAAATTAAAAACGCCGCAAGCAGATTGCGGCGCAAGAACAGACACTCATTGTATCGTCATTGACTCACAAAGGTTGTCACGCTCAGCGGATTGAGCCATACGTTTGTTTTCCCACTGTTATCAACCTGATATGACCCGCCATATCCCACATTCAACGCCTCTGATGTGCTGTATTTTGCAAATTTACCGACATCAGCGTGGCTAATGTTCAGTGTTAACAGTTGATCTGAGTCGTTCGTGTTGACTGCCACAATGACCATCTTCCCTTCTGCGTTCTTATAGGCGGTAAGGTGAACATTTGTCTGGGGGTTTTCCGTGGCTTGAATACGCTGGAACCCAGGGCGAACAAATTTGGCATATTGCGCCATCACATAACCACGTTTACTGACGTTGCCATCCTCGGTCAATAACCCATAGGAGCGGCGGATATACCACCATACATACGCATTATAATTAGCGACCATGCTGGCATTCAGTTCAGTGGCGACATCAAGCGCCGATGACCAGTTATTGGCAGATTGCTTTGAATCAACATAATGCTCCGTCATCCAAAGTTGTTTACCGGCATTTTGCGCTAACGGGTAAGATTTAGGTGTTGTGCCATATAAATGCCCGCCGACTATTGCAACGTATTGTGACGCATCGCTGTCATTTAATGTCGGGTCGGTTAAATTATGGTTAAAATTTAATGACTCGCCAACAATAACCTTGAGGGCGCCAAATTTAGCGCCTTGTGATTTGAGATAATTTTTAAAATCATCACCGCTCCATTCACACGATTCATAATCAGGTTTCCAATCAGGTTCGTTTTGTATGGAAATGGCATAAATAGGCGCACCTTGATTTTGCATATAATTTGAAAAATCTAAAAGATGCGAGGTATAGCCTGAGTAATGCTCTGTCAGTAAACGCCCGCCATTTATCAGGCTATTGTTGCTTTTCATATATGCCGGTGGTGTCCAAGGCGTCGCCATTATTTTTGCGCCAAGCGTAGACACCTGACGTGCGCTCGATACCTGTTTATTCCATTTATTGGAATCCGGATCTATTCGTATGCGCATAATAGAGAGCCCGATCTGCCCGGTATCATTCCCGAATGCAGTATTAATTTGTTCTGTCGTCAGGTCGTTAATCCACCCGACGCCATTCATCCCACCAAACCCTTGAATTGTCTGATAATTAATATTTGCATCGATACTCACTGTTGCAGCATGCACAGACAGTGCGACGGTGGTAGCCGAAATTAGAACAGTCGCACGTAAACAATGACGTACCCAGTCATTTATCTTTCCATTCATCGTATTCATCCTTAATAACATGATTATTGGAAAAAACAGGAAATAATGAATTTATTCATTCCGAAAAAACGATAAGAATAAAAAACAAAACCATCTCATAGTAAATTAAAATGGCAGAACATTTATATTTCATTTCTATATTGCTTTCCAGATAAAACCTATAATTATTTTATCTAAAGATTAAAGATCTATCCCCTAAACAATTCGTATTACCGAATAACCGGCTGGCGTGTTGAACAACGCCGCCAGAGAAAATCGCCCCCTGGAATACGCTGAAATAAAAAACCGCAGGGAATACCTGCGGTGATAATACGACACCCTGAAACGATAGAATGAATATCGTGGTGTCAGCCAGGCTGTTGTCGCTTACGCGGTCGCGCCGGCCACGGCTTCGCGCGCCAGATCGGTAATGCGGGCATATTCGCCGCTTTCCAATGCGTCCGTCGGCACCAGCCAGGAACCGCCGACGCACAGCACGCTTTTCAGCGCCAGATAGTCGCGGTAATTTTTCGGCGTAATGCCGCCGGTTGGGCAGAAGCGCACTTTGCCGAACGGGCCGGCGATCGCCTGCAATGCCTTGACGCCGCCGTTGGCTTCCGCCGGGAAGAATTTAAATTCATTCAGGCCGTAATCCAGGCCCAGCATCAGTTCGGACACCGTGCTGATCCCCGGAATCAACGGGATGGTACCCGCGACGGCGGCTTTCAGCAGCGGCTCGGTCAGGCCTGGGCTGATGGCGAATTGCGCGCCGGCGTCGGTCACTTCGGCCAGTTGCTGCGGATTCAGCACCGTCCCCGCGCCCACGATAGCGTCCGGCACTTCTTTGGCGATCAGGCGAATAGCCTCGACAGCGCAATCGGTACGCAACGTCAGCTCCAGCACGCGCACTCCGCCCGCGACCAGCGCTTTCGCCATCGGTACCGCGTGCTCCAGTTTGTTGATCACGATGACAGGAACAACAGGACCGGCTGTCAGAATGCTTTCCGCACTGGTTTTCCAGTTTTTCATTGAGAATCTTCTCCAGTCATGCCCAATGGGCATCAATTAATTATCTGGCGCGCCCCTGCCACAGGGATCCGCGGAGACCCGCGAACGTCCGACCGCACCGTCAGCCCAGGCGATTCGCCTGTTTATTGCTAACGGTTTTCCCCGCCACAGCGACGGGGCAAAACCGCTTATTCCACTTCGTTCCAGGAGCGGCCGTCGCGGGTGATCATCGCCACCGACGCCACCGGCCCCCAAGTTCCCGCCTGATACGGCTTCGGCGAGTCGTTATCCATCGACCAGGCATCCATAATGGAATCCACCCATTTCCAGGCTTCTTCCACTTCATCGCGCCGGACGAACAACGCCTGAATCCCGCGCATGGTTTCCAGCAGCAAGCGCTCATAGGCATCGGCCAGATGCTGTTGATTGAAGGTTTCCGAAAAACTCAAATCCAGTTTGGTGGTTTGCAGCCGGTGCTTGTGATCCAGCCCCGGGATCTTGTTCAGAATCTGAATCTCCACCCCTTCATCCGGTTGCAGGCGGATAATCAGTTTGTTCTGCGGCAGTTGCTGATAAGAATCGCTGAACAGGTTGAGCGCCGGGTTTTTGAAATACACCACCACTTCCGAGCACTTGCTCGGCAGACGTTTGCCGGTACGCAAATAAAACGGCACGCCCGACCAGCGCCAGTCGTCGATATCGACGCGGATCGCCACAAACGTTTCGGTATTGCTGGTCTTGTTGGCGCCCTCTTCTTCCAGATAACCCGGCACTTTCTTACCCTGCACGAAGCCGCTGGTGTACTGGCCGCGTACCGTGACGTCGTGCACGTTGGAACGATCGATACGGCGCAACGAGCGCAGCACTTTTACCTTTTCATCGCGGATACGGTCGGTCGAGAGATCCGCCGGCGGCGACATGGCGATCATGGTCAGAATCTGCAATAAATGGTTCTGGATCATATCGCGCATCTGTCCGGCCTTATCGAAATACCCCCAGCGCCCCTCGATGCCGACTTCTTCCGCCACGGTGATCTGCACATGATCAATGGTGCGATTATCCCAGTTGTTGGCGAACAGCGAGTTGGCAAACCGCAGCGCCAGTAGGTTGAGCACCGTTTCTTTGCCCAGATAGTGGTCGATACGGTAGACCTGACATTCGTCGAAATATTTGGCCACCTGATTGTTGATGGCGCGGGAAGAGTTCAGATCGGTGCCCAGTGGTTTTTCCATCACGACCCGGGTCGGCTCTTTGTTCAGCCCGGCTTCACCCAACCCGCGGCAAATGGCACCGAATGTGCTCGGCGGCATGGCGAAATAGTTGATGGTGACACGGTTTTGTTGGTCAAGCATGGCGCCGAGGCGAGTAAAACCGGCGGTGTCCTCCACATCCAGATTACAGAAGTCAAGCCGCTCGCTCAGGGTGCTCCACAATGCTGTATCCACCGGCTCCTTGAGGAAGGTGTCCAGCGCATCCTGCACCACTTTAACGTAATCGGCTTTACTCCAGTCCGCACGTCCCACCCCGATGATGCGGGTTTCCGGATGAATATGGCCTGCCTTTTCCAGTTGATACAGTGAAGGCAACAACTTACGGCGCGCCAGGTCGCCCTTCGCACCGAAAATCACCAGGTCACACGCCTGAGCCGTTGACGTTACCGCCATTTTCAATCTCCTCATTGCAGGGCACTGTAATTTTATTACAGAACTAATGTACTCTTTTTGACTTTACCCAGTAAACCTGAAAAAAAACCACATTCTGCTTATTTGCTGGTACGACAAGGCTTAAGATGCCATTGGGCACAGCAGCGAAACCTATCTGGCATCTGCCCAAAAAAGAAATTTTCTGTCTTTTTTGACAGTGAATTACTATTTTGAAAGTTAGACACAAGTCATATTCTGACAAAAAAAGCAGGCGGCGTGTTACTCAGCCCTCTGCAACAGCCGGACGCCCGTAGTATATTTCACCCATTCCGCATTGGTTTACCCTAGGGCAGCCAATGAAAATACCATAGATGGTCACTGTTATATGAATATGCTGGAAAAAATCCAGAGTCATCTAGAGCTGTTGAGTAAATCGGAAAGAAAAGTGGCGGAAGTCATTCTCGCCTCGCCGCAGACAGCCATCCATGCCAGTATCGCCGCCCTCGCCGACCTGGCTGAAGTGAGTGAGCCCACCGTCAACCGTTTCTGCCGTCGTCTCGACACCAAAGGTTTCCCCGATTTCAAACTCCATCTGGCGCAGAGTCTGGCCAACGGCACGCCTTACGTAAACCGTAATGTGGAAGAGAGCGATTCGGTGGAGTCCTATACCAGCAAAATCTTCGAGTCGGCGATGGCGGGTCTTGAATACGCCAAATCCAACATCGACATTCAGGCGGTCAACCGGGCGGTAGATTTATTAACCCAGGCGCGGAAAATTTCTTTCTTCGGTTTCGGCGCCTCGGCGGCTGTCGCCCATGACGCCATGAACAAGTTCTTTCGCTTCAATATTCCCGTAGTGTACTTTGACGATCTGGTGATGCAGCGCATGGGTTGCATGAACTCCAGCGAAGGCGACGTGGTGGTGCTGATTTCCCACACCGGTCGTACTAAGAACATGGTTGAAATGGCGCGGCTGGCGCGGGAGAACGACGCCACCGTCATCGCCATCACCTCCGGCGGTTCGCCGCTGGCGCGGGAAGCATCGCTCACGTTGCAGGTCGAAGTGCCGGAAGACACCGACATGTATATGCCGATGGTGTCGCGCATTGCGCAGCTGACGCTGATCGATGTGCTGGCCACCGGATTTACGCTGCGGCGCGGCGCGAAATTCCGGGATAACTTGAAGCGTGTCAAAGAAGCATTAAAAGAATCGCGTTTTGATAAGGAAGAACGATTCAGCAGTCCTTTTAACTAATTTGTCGTAATATCGGGTGACTGCGGCGCCGCTCCCCGGAATGGAGCGCCAGCCCGTTACCTTAAAACCAGGCACGGCATCCGGCCGGGGGCGCGTACAGGCAAGCATCGGCTTCCCCCTCCTCCTGCCGTTACCGCATTACAAACACGCTTCACCAGTCAACGGAGTTACACATGTCCAGACGGCTCAGAAGAACCAAAATCGTTACCACACTGGGGCCGGCTACCGACCGCGACAATAATCTGGAAAAGATTATCGCCGCAGGCGCTAACGTAGTCCGCCTGAACTTCTCCCACGGCACTCAGGAAGACCATCAACTGCGCGCTGACCGGGTGCGCGAAGTCGCCGCGAAGCTGGGTCGCCATGTCGCCATCCTGGGCGATCTGCAGGGGCCGAAAATCCGCGTATCCACGTTCAAAGAAGGGAAGATTTTCCTCAATGTGGGCGATAAATTCCTGCTGGACGCCAATCTCGGCAAAGGTGAAGGCGATAAAGAAAAAGTCGGCATCGACTACAAAGGTTTGCCGGACGACGTGGTTCCCGGCGATATCCTGCTGCTGGATGATGGCCGTGTGCAGCTGAAAGTTCTGAGCGTAGACGGCATGAAAGTCTACACCGAGGTGACGGTAGGCGGCCCGTTGTCTAACAACAAAGGCATCAACAAACTGGGCGGCGGCTTGTCGGCGGAAGCGTTGACGGAAAAAGACAAGGCCGACATCATCATCGCCGCCAAAATCGGCGTCGATTACCTGGCGGTCTCGTTCCCCCGTACCGGCGAAGACTTGCATTATGCCCGTCGGCTGGCTCGCGAAGCCGGCTGCCAGGCCAAGATTGTCTCCAAAGTGGAGCGCGCCGAAGCGGTAAGCACCGATGATGCCATGGACGACATCATCCTGGCCTCTGACGTCGTCATGGTGGCACGCGGCGATCTGGGCGTGGAAATCGGCGACCCGGAACTGGTCGGTATTCAGAAAAAACTGATCCGTCGTGCCCGTAAACTAAACCGTGCGGTTATCACCGCTACCCAGATGATGGAATCGATGATCACTAATCCGATGCCGACCCGCGCCGAAGTCATGGACGTGGCCAATGCGGTATTGGATGGCACCGACGCCGTCATGCTGTCGGCGGAAACCGCAGCGGGGCAATACCCGGCGGAAACCGTAGCGGCGATGGCCAAAGTCTGTGTGGGCGCGGAAAAAATCCCCAGCATCAACGTCTCCAAACACCGCCTTGATATCCAGTTCGACAATGTCGAAGAATCCGTCGCCATGTCCGCCATGTACGCGGCCAACCACCTGAAAGGGGTAACAGCCATCATTGCGATGACCGAGTCCGGCCGCACCGCGCTGATGATGTCCCGCATCAGTTCCGGCCTGCCGATCTTCGCGATGTCCCGCCACGAGCATACGCTGAACCTGACGGCACTGTACCGCGGCGTAACGCCGGTGCAGTTCTCCAGCTACACGGACGGCGTCGCCGCCGCCAATGATGCCGTGTTGTTACTGCGCGACAAAGGCTTCCTGATGTCCGGCGATCTGGTGATCGTCACCCAGGGCGACGTGATGGGCACGGTAGGTACTACCAATACCGTCCGTATTCTGCGCGTCGAATAAGGCTGATACGCCGGCGGTTCCATTGCGGGACGCCGACAAAAAAAGCGGGGTGATATATGCCCCGCTTTTTTATATCCGCCATATTTCATATTGCCGGTGTGTTGTCTCGATGACTTACCCTCAAGGCTGTAACCAAAACTATTCCATGCTGCTCTATGACACCGTCGTTTATCGCGATAATATTGTTTGGTAACGACAATGACCTGACGTGGTCAACAATGGAAATTCGCCACTCTTTCAATTAGCATTATTTAGCTCATAACTGTTCGAACCATGCAAAATAATAGCGGCGGCATCCTTTCCGCCAGCACATGGTTATTTATGTAAATAACATTATTTCGTTAAAATAATTTTCTCGGTTAGCGTTTGGCCAGGAATATTACTGTACGTTGCTCTTCGGCATGGTGGCACCTTCATTTTTGACCGGGCTGGATTTTTCAGCTGTGCTGTCTTTAACCGCCGACTGACTCTCTTTTTCCGCCTGATGTCTTTTCATTGGTTTTTTATGTTCGCTTTGCTCTTTCTTCGCTGCTGTGGTTTCCATCGTGCCGACAGTTTTCTCCGCCTTCATCTTCCCATCGGCGCCAACCGGTTTTTTGACGGCGGCGGCATCCGTTTCCGACTTAGCCGCCGCATTCGTATTGGCTTTATCCACCGCTTTGCCCAATGCAGATTCAGCAGATGCCGGTTTTGCACTGGTGGCTGCTACGGCGTCATTTGCGCTTTTTTCCACCGTGGTGGTTGCAGCATTGGCAGAGACATACGCTGTTGCCAGTAAAACGCCTAAAAACAGTGGTTTCATATTCATTGTGAATATCCTTTAAAAGAGAATCTTTTTTATTAGCCCCACCAAATAAGCTGCCTAAATACGTTGCTTTATTTGTCCTGGCTAACGATTGAAGCCGGTATCGCTTGGCTTCGTGGCTATTAAATCAAAATGAAAAATAAAAAGAACAGGGAATATTCCTAGAATAAATACCGGGAATAAAAACCCTGTTTATCGGATTTTTTATAAGTTCCATTCCCTTGTTTGGGTCATTAAATTTAACTATTACAGTTTATTTTAAATTTCATAAATAAGTATTAATTCTGCTTAAGTGGGTTGAAAACCGAAAAGTTATCCACAAATGCTCGTCGCACATCGTGTCCCCCTGGTTGCGCTGCAAAATAAACATTAACCATTCGCACATCACAGCGCAGCGTCATGGCGTAAACGCCGCCAACCCCACCTCGCTGCTCGCGTCGCAGTATCTGCGCTAAATCGGGGGATAACACGGTGCTACACGGAGGGAGGCCAATCGCCGCGTACCGGGGGTTTAGCAAAACGGCTGACGGGTGTCCCGGCGAGGGAGATGTGCAGGACACCCGGATTGTATCGCTTAGCGCGGGTAGAGATCGTTGCGCAGATAAGGCTCGGTTTCACCCGGTTGGCGTGTTTTCAGCAGTTTGAGGATCCAGGTGTACTGTTCCGGATTCGGGCCGACCAATGCTTCAACCTCTTCATTCATGCGCCGGGCAATGTAGCTATCCTCGGCGCCAGCCAGATCCCGCATTGCCGGGCGCACAAAGACATCCAGCCGCGACGTCTTGCTGTCATACACCGGAAACAGTGGCACAATCTCCGCCCGACACACCTTCATCAGTCGGCCAATCGCCGGTAAGGTCGCTTTGTAGGTAGCGAAAAAATCAACAAACTCGCTGTGCTCTGCACCGTGATCTTCATCGGGCAGATAGTAGCCCAAAAATCCATCCCTGACTGACCCGACAAAGGGTTTGATACCATCGTTGCGCGTATGCAAACGCCCGCCGAACCGCAGACGCAGCTTATTCCACAGATAGTCGACCAGCGCATTTTTCTGGTTGTGCATCATGGCGGCGATTTGATGCCCGCGCTGGCTCATCAGCATCGCCGGAATGTCTATCGCCCACCCATGCGGCACCAGAAAAATGATATTACGCTGCTGCTCACGCAACTGTTCGATCATCTCCATGCCATGCCAACGCACCCGCTCACCCGTGAGCCTGCCGGGCAGAATAGCCAGCTCCACCATCAACACCATCGACTGTGTCGCAGTAGCGAACATGTCATCGATAATCCGCTCACGCTGCGCCTCCGACAGATCCGGCATACACAGCAACAAATTAATGCGCGCCCGCCGACGCGCCCCACCGGATAAGCGCCCGACCAGCCGGCCTAACGCGCCCAACACCGGGTCGCGCCACCGCGGCGGAACGCAGGCCACTGCGGCCATAACACCGGCTCCCAGCCAGACACCCCAGTAGCGCGGGTGTAAAAAAGCCGGCTTGAAGCTGGGGATAAATTCGGCGTTGCTTTTTCTTTCTTTCTTTTCCTGTTCCATGCGACGACTCTTTATTACTGCCTCCGCCAATCATAATGGCTGAGAGGGGTTTTGCAATTTACACGGCTGAACTTCTGGAGCGTATTTTCCCATCGGCAAAAAAAACAGCCGGCAGCACTGGCTACCGGCTGTTATCAGAGGCAATACCGTTAATCATCAAACTTCAACTGCGGCAGGTAATCTTTGACGCGCGCCAGATACTCACGGCGGTCTTTACCCACCAGCCCTTCGGAGCGCGGCAACTTGGCCGTCAGCGGGTTCACGGCCTGCTGATTGATCCAGATTTCATAATGCAGATGCGGGCCGGTCGAACGACCGGTATTGCCGGAAAGGCCGATACGATCACCACGCTTCACCCGCTGCCCCGGTTTCACCAGCAGCCGCGTCATATGCATGTAACGGGTGGTGTATTGGCGGCCGTGGCGAATTGCAATGTAATTGCCGGCTTCGCTATCACGCTCGGCTACCACCACTTCGCCATCACCGGCAGCCAACACCGGCGTCCCCACCGGCATGGAGAAATCGACGCCGCGATGCGGTGCGATTCGCCCCGTCACCGGATTCAGGCGGCGCGGGTTAAAGTTGGAGGAGATCTTGAACTGCTTCATCGTCGGAAAACGCAGGAAACCCCGCGATAACCCGGCGCCTTCACGATCGTAGAATTTGCCGTCGTCGGCACGGAATGCATAGTAATTCTTGCCGCCGGTACGCAGACGCACCGCCTGCAATTCGGTTTGTTCGGTATGGCCATCCAGAATTTCGCGGGACGTCAGGACAGAAAACTCGTCGTCTTTGCGTACCTTGTGCAAATCCAGTTGCCACTGCAAGGCACGAATCACTTCCCGGGCCTCATTGGCGGTCAAGCCGGCGGACTGCGCGCTACTAACAAAGCTGCCGTTCATCCGACCGGTAAAGACCTTGTCCTGCCAGTCACCCTCAATATTTTCCACTTCTTCAGTGAAAATATTGCCTTTACGGGTATAAGTGCGGCTTTCACGGCGGGAAACCTGCCAGCTGAGAGTCTGCAACGCGCCGTCATCATCAAGCGTCCAGGACAATTGCTGGCCGATCTTGAGGTTCCGTAACGAAGTATGCCGATCCGCCAGCGCGGAAATATCCGACATATCAATACCGTACTGGGTCAGGATACTGCTCAGCGTATCGCCGGAAGTCACGACATATTCATGACTGCCATCGTCTTCTTCTTCCGACTTCCCATCCGGGATCCCTTGCGTAGTGGAGGGCTGATCCAGCGGTTCGCTATCGGCCATCGGCGCCGTAGACGTCGCGGCGACCGACGTGCTGACGCTGGCAGCGGCGCCTGACGCCGTGGCATCGGGAATGTTAGGCGTGGAGGCACTGCGCCCCTCACCCAGCGGCGGAACCGGCGTAGTATCCAGCGGTTCGCTGGCGGGAGGATTGAGCACCTGGTAATGATTGATGTCGCCGTCGATGTCTTTCACCACGGCGGGCGCATCATTAACCGGCGGATACGTCACTGGCCGCCAGACGGCGGCAGCCAGTGTGATAAAGGTCAACGACCCCAGCATCACGCGATGGGGTCGGGGCAGACTGTTATACGCCAGAGTGATAGTTCGGACTATCTGCTGCACTTGTTCCTATCCTCATCTCCTTTCATTCAGGCAGCTCAGATACTGTTTGGACAAATGGCGTAAAAAGTTTACGTAACCGTCCTTATCCAGGGTGATGTCACTTCCCAATGGGTCCAGCACGCCGATGCGCACGTCAGTTCCCTTGGCGACAGCATTGATGACCGCTGGCCTGAATTGTGGTTCAGCAAAAATACAAACCGCTTTATGCTCAACCAACTGTGTTCGAATTTGGTGTAAGCGCTGTGCACCGGGCTGAATGATCGGGTTGATAGTGAAATATCCCGACGGACGTAGTCCATAATGCTGCTCGAAATAGCTGTATGCATCATGAAACACAAAATAGCCCTTGCCTTGCACAGGCGTCAGCATATTAACAACATTTTTATCTACCTGCGCAAGTTTCTCAGTGAAATTACGCAGATTTACGTCCAGTTTGTCTTTATTCTGCGGCATGCGTTCCAGCAATCGGTCATGGATCGCCACAGCGGCAGCCTGCGCCATCTCCGGCGACAGCCAGATGTGCATATTGAATTCGCCATGATGATGTTCATCTGCTTCATTATCATGCGAATTCTGGCCGACATCATGAGAATGCCCGTCTTTGGCGTGCATATCATGATCAACGTCATGGGAAGTCGTGTTTTCTTCTTCATCATCGTCGTGATGTGATTCGCGCAACAAATTATCACGCACTGCAGGAAGCGAGCTCAATGCCAGATTACGCCCGGCAGGCAGCGGTTGCAGGGCTTTTTGTAAAAACGCTTCCATCTCCGGCCCAATCCACACCACCAGATCGGCGCGTTGTAACCGCTGAACATCCGCCGGACGCAGCGCATAATCGTGTGGCGACGCGCCATCCGGCAACAGCACGTCGGTTGTGGTCACGCCATCGGTGATAGCCGCCGCAATAAACCCCAGCGGGCGAATTGACGTCAACACCGCTGAGGACGCCGCCGGCGAGGCGCATGCCCCGGTCAGCAACACGCCAGCGACGAGTATGGTTTTCAGCCATTTATCATGAGTAGAGCGCAACATAACCCTTCATCCATCGATTTTTATACGAAAAACCGTTATATTATAACGTCACGTATTCTCTGCAACCCAAAATCTATGGCAACACTCGTTTCACTGGACAATATCGGCGTACAGTTCGGCAACCGTCCGATACTCACCGATATCACCTTCCGGCTACAGGCCGGTCGCATTCTGACGCTACTGGGCCCCAACGGCGCGGGAAAATCCACGCTGGTGCGCGTGGTGTTGGGATTATTGCCCCCCACCAGCGGCCGTCTTGAACGCGCGCCCCACCTGCGCATCGGTTATGTCCCGCAGAAACTGCATCTTGACGTCACGCTGCCGCTGACCGTCAATCGCTTTATGCGGCTGCGCCCCGGCGTCAAACACGACGACATCATGCCCGCCCTCAAGCGCGTACAGGCAGGGCACCTGCTGGAACAACCGATGCAAAAACTCTCCGGCGGCGAAACTCAGCGCGTTCTGCTCGCACGCGCCATTCTCAACCAGCCACAATTGCTGGTGCTGGACGAACCGACCCAGGGTGTCGACGTCAACGGCCAACTGGCACTGTACGAATTGATCAACCAGCTGCGACAGGAGTACCAGTGCGGCGTATTGATGGTCTCCCATGATCTGCATTTGGTCATGGCCAAAACCGACGAAGTGCTGTGCCTCAATCAGCATGTTTGCTGCTCCGGCGCGCCGGAAGTAGTCTCACTCCATCCGGAATTCCTCGCCATGTTTGGGCACCGGGGTGCTGAACAGTTAGCCATCTACCGTCATCACCACAACCACCGGCATGACTTGAACGGCAAAATCATTCTGAAACGACAGGACGGAAACAACGCATGATTGAACTACTGCTGCCCGGCTGGCTGGCGGGGATGTTTTTGTCCATCGCAGCGGGCCCGCTCGGTTCCTTTGTGGTCTGGCGGCGCATGTCCTACTTTGGCGATACGCTGGCGCATGCCTCGCTGCTGGGCGTCGCTCTAGGGCTGTTGCTGGACATCAATCTGTTTTATGCGGTGATCGCCGTCACGCTGATGCTGGCCTGCGGGCTGGTCTGGCTGGAGCGACGTCCCTGGCTGGCAATCGATACTCTGTTGGGGATCATGGCACACAGCGCGCTGTCGCTTGGGCTGGTGGTGGTCAGTCTGATGAACAATATCCGGATTGATTTGATGGCGTATTTGTTCGGCGACCTGTTGTCCGTCACGACGGACGATCTGTGGATGATTGGCCCCGGCGTATTGCTGGTGGTGATGGTTCTGTGTTGGCAATGGCGTTCGCTGCTGTCCATGACCATCAGCCCGGAGCTGGCACACGTCGACGGCGTCGCGATCCAGCGAACCAAACTGCTGTTGATGCTGATCACCGCGCTCACTATCGGCCTGGCGATGAAATTCGTCGGCGCGTTGATCATCACCTCATTGCTGATCATTCCTGCGGCCACCGCCCGCCGCTTCGCGCGCACGCCGGAACAAATGGCGCTGCTCGCCATCGCCGTCGGGATGTTAGCGGTCACTGGCGGGCTGGCCTTTTCCGCCGACGCCAATACGCCGGCGGGCCCGTCGGTGGTGTTGTGCGCATCGCTGCTGTTCATACTCAGCCTGCTGAAAAAACAGCCGGCCTGACGCAGACCGCCCTACCCTCAATGCGTGAAGGGCAAATCCGTATTGGTGTGTTTTAACGTTATCGGGCTTCCCGTCAGCCGATGGGCCGGCGGGAACAAGGAAAGGCGGACGGCTATTTTTCCTTCGGGTACCGACGGTACCTACTCTTCCCGGCTTAGGCCGAAATGACGATAGGCGTGCTGCGTGGCGATGCGTCCGCGCGGCGTGCGTTGCAAAAAGCCCTGCTGAATCAGGTAGGGCTCCAGCACATCCTCGATAGTTTCACGTTCTTCGCCGATTGCTGCGGCCAGATTATCCAGCCCCACCGGCCCGCCCATAAATTTGTCGATCACCGCCAGCAGCAATTTGCGATCCATATAGTCGAAACCTTCCGCATCCACCGCCAGCATATCCAATGCCTGCATCGCCACCTCCATCGTGATGACGCCGTCGGATTTCACTTCGGAGAAATCGCGCACTCGCCGCAGCAGGCGGTTGGCGATACGCGGCGTACCGCGGGAACGGCGGGCGACTTCCAGCGCGCCTTCGTCCGTCATCTCCAGCCCCAGGCACTGTGCGCTGCGCTGCACAATGTGCTGCAGGTCGGCCACCTGATAGAACTCAAGACGTTGCACGATGCCGAAGCGATCGCGCAGCGGAGAGGTCAGCGAGCCGGCGCGGGTGGTGGCCCCAACCAGCGTGAACGGCGGCAAATCCAGTTTGATGGAACGCGCCGCCGGGCCTTCGCCGATCATGATATCAAGCTGGTAATCCTCCATCGCCGGGTAGAGCACCTCCTCCACCACCGGCGAAAGACGATGAATCTCGTCAATGAACAGCACGTCATGCGGTTCAAGGTTGGTAAGCAGCGCCGCCAGATCGCCCGCTTTCTCCAGCACCGGGCCAGAGGTGGTGCGCAAATTCACCCCCATTTCGTTGGCGACGATATTCGCCAACGTGGTTTTACCCAACCCCGGCGGGCCAAAAATCAGCAGATGGTCAAGCGCGTCGCCGCGTTTACGGGCCGCCTGAATAAAAATCTCCATCTGCTCGCACACTTTCGGTTGCCCAACGTACTCAGCCAGCGTTTTGGGGCGAATGGCACGATCCTGTACTTCCTCTTCGGCGATGACGCTGGGCGAAATCAGACGGTCGGCTTCAATCATTTTTACCTCACAACGCGGCGCGCAGCGCTTCCCTGATCAGGGTTTCACAATCGGCGTCCGGATGCGCCACCTTGCTGACCATCCGCGCCGCCTCCTGCGGTTTGTAGCCCAGCGCCACCAGTGCAGCCTCGGCTTCCGCCTGCGGATCCGGTGCGTCCGCGGCCTTGCCGGCCGTCGCCGGCAGCGAGATATCACTGGCGGCGGTAAACAGATCGCCATTCAACCCTTTGAAGCGATCTTTCATCTCCACCACCAGACGTTCGGCGGTTTTCTTGCCGACACCCGGCAGTTTTACCAGCGCGCCGATCTCTTCACGCTCC
Organism: Musicola keenii; assembly: GCF_014855505.1. Lineage (NCBI taxonomy): Bacteria > Pseudomonadati > Pseudomonadota > Gammaproteobacteria > Enterobacterales > Pectobacteriaceae > Musicola > Musicola keenii. The sequence continues at coordinate 130,022 of NZ_JAAWVW010000002.1, forward strand.
ACGGCGAAAACGAACTGCTGCGCCGACATACCAGAGAGGATCGCCAGCGCCAATTTCGGCCCGACGCCATTGACCTTGATCAGCTCGCGAAACAGAGAACGCTCCTGCTTATTGTTGAAACCGAACAGCAGTTGCGCATCTTCCCGCACCACGAAATGAGTAAAAATAACGCTTTCCTGACCGAGCTCCGGCAGTTCATAGAAGCAGGTCATCGGCATATGCACTTCATAGCCCACCCCGGCGGCTTCAATCAGCACCAGCGGCGGCTGCTTTTCCAATACGATGCCTCTCAGACGACCTATCACGCGGTTTTTCCTCTTTCCAATAGCACTAAAATGTTGGCGTATAGCTTATAACACAAAAAAAGTAGCGCATACACAAAAGCTGTATGCATATCCAGATTGCGATGCCGCTCGCCGTTTAAAAGCCCGGATGACGGGCGTTGTGCAGGATAGGGGGAAGCCGGACAAGGGGGCGCCACGCCGCCGAGCCGTTAATCCAACCGCTCGGCCCGCGCCAAACCCGATGAGGGAGAACCGGGCGCGTCTCCCGGTGAGTCAACCCATTCGGCCAGCGCCGAACCGACGGCGTCAGGCGGCCTGATTATCCAGCGCGTCGTACTTTTTCCAGCGGTAGTTACACAGAGAAATCACCCAACAGGCGATAAACAGCGCTATCACATAAAAACCGGCGTTGCCCAGTTGGTCGTTCATATCATCCACCAAACGCCACGCGCCGGCATGCAGGTCGAGCTTGTCCGCCAGCAGACCGAGCGCCTCCAGCCCGCCGATAAACACCGCTACCACCACCGACGACGCGGTAATGGTCATGTTGTAGTAAAGCTTGCGCTGCGGCTTGCTGAACGCCCAGCCGTAGGCGCCCACCATCAGTACGTTATCCAGCGTATCCACCAGCGCCATGCCGCAGGTGAACAGCGCGGGAAACAGCATGATCGACCAGATCGACATCCCCTGCGAGGCGCCCGCCGCCGAGAGGCCCAGCACGCCGATTTCCGTCGCGGTATCAAACCCCAGCCCGAACAGGAACCCCACCAGGTACATGTGCCAGCTTTTGTTCACCAGCCGGAATGTGGAACGAAACAACCAACCCAGCATGCCGGAGGCCGGTGCCGCCGCTATCACTTCCGGTGTCAGGCGCTGACCTTGTTTGAATTGCTGAAAATTCCGCCAGACGCTACGCAGGATCACCAAATTCACCAACGCCATCAGCAGTAGAAAACCGGCGGATACCGAGGTGCCGATCACGCCGCCCACGTCGTGGAACCAGGTCATATCGTCCTGAAACGCTGTCGCCGTTGCCGCCAGCGCCAGCGACGCCAACACCACGATGGTGGAGTGGCCAAGCGAGAACCAGGTGCCGACGCCCAGCGGACGCTTCCCTTCCTGCATCATTTTGCGGGTCACGCTGTCGATGGCGGCGATATGATCCGCATCCACCGCATGGCGCAGCCCAAAACACCAGGCCAGCAGGCAGGTCGCCATCAGCGCAGCGTCGTCGCCAAAGATCACCACAGCCAATGCCCATACCATGAGATTGATAACGGCCAGACTGCCCAGCATCACCACAGCGCGCGGGTTTTCCCGCAGTAACGAAGACAACATGAGAACCTTTCCCATCGTTCCGGCGGCAGATGTCGTCGGGGAAATAGTGAGTGTGAAAGTTTATGGATTTTTCATACAACCGCACGTTGTCGCAGATCAAAGACGGGCGGAATTTTCGGGTGGAACTTGGGCATCGGCGAGATAAATGCCGACCCCCGCCGACTGACGGGAGCCCGGTCTATTTCAGTGGAATAGCGTTAGCGCGCCAACAGCGCTTCCGCCTGATGCAGCAGGTTGTCGAGGGTAAAGCCATAGCGCGCAAACAGTTGCCCGGCCGGGGCCGACTCACCGAAGTCACGCATCCCCACCACGGCGCCGTGCAACCCGACATACTTGTACCAGTAGTCGGCGATGCTCGCCTCGACCGCGATACGTGCGCTTACCGCTGACGGCAGCACCGCTTCGCGGTAAGCGGCATCCTGCTGGTCGAATACGTCGCAGGACGGCATCGACACCACGCGAACCGCCACCCCGCGTGCCGACAGCACTTCCCACGCGGCCACCGCCAGCGCGACTTCCGATCCGGTGGCGATCACCATCAGCCTTGGTGGCAACGTACAGTCTTTCAATACATAACCGCCCCGTGTGATCGCCGTCAGCTGTGCGTCGTTGCGCGGCTGCTGCGCCAGATTCTGGCGCGACAGGATCAGCGCCGTCGGGCCATCATGTCGCTGCACCGCCTGTTGCCAGGCCACCGCGGTTTCCACCTGATCGCACGGGCGCCACACGCTGAGATTCGGCGTCACCCGCAGCATCGCCAGCTGTTCCACCGGCTGGTGGGTCGGGCCATCCTCCCCGAGCCCGATAGAGTCGTGGGTGTAGACCAGCACCTGACGTTGCTTCATCAGCGCCGCCATGCGCACCGCGTTACGGGCGTATTCGACGAACATCAGGAAGGTGGCGGTATACGGCAAAAAACCGCCGTGCAACGCCATCCCGTTGGCGATGGCGGTCATGCCGAACTCACGCACGCCGTAGTGCACATAGTTGCCGGCCGGATCGTCATTCAACGACCGGGAGCCGGCCCACAGCGTCAGGTTGCTCGGCGCCAGATCGGCGGAGCCGCCCACCAGCTCCGGCAGCAGCGGGCCAAAGGCGTTCAGGGTGTTCTGCGAGGCCTTGCGGCTGGCAATCTCCGCCGGGTTGGCCTGCAACCCGGCGATGAACGCCTGTGCGTCATCCGCGAATGTTGACGGCAACTCGCCACGCATGCGGCGGGTAAACGCCGCCGCCAGTTCGGGAAACGCGCGCGCATAATCCGCAAACCGCGCCGCCCAGGCATTTTCCCTTGCCTGACCAACCTCCCGCGCATCCCACTGCGCACGGATTTCCGGCGGGATCACGAACGGCGGGTATGGCCAGCCCAGCGCTTCGCGGGCTGCCGCGACCTCCGCCTGCCCCAGCGGCGCGCCGTGGGACTCGTGGCTGCCGGCCTTGGTGGGCGAACCGAAGCCAATCACGGTTTTGCACATCAGCAGCGACGGCTTATCGCCGATTGCGCGCGCGGCGTTGATCGCCGCACGGATCGCCGCCTCGTCGTGTCCGTCAATGCCGCGCACCACATGCCAGCCGTAAGCTTCAAACCGGGCGGCAGTGTCGTCGGTAAACCAGCCGTCGACATGGCCATCGATGGAGATGCCGTTATCGTCGTAAAACGCCATCAACTTGCCTAGCTTCAGCGTCCCTGCCAGCGAGCACACCTCGTGGGAAATGCCCTCCATCATGCAGCCGTCGCCCAGGAACACATAGGTGTAGTGGTCGACCAGGGTATGCCCCGGTCGGTTGAACTGCGCCGCCAGAGTACGCTCGGCCAGCGCCATCCCGACGGCGTTGGCGATCCCCTGCCCCAACGGCCCGGTGGTGGTTTCTACGCCGGGCGTGACGTCCACCTCCGGGTGTCCCGGTGTTTTGCTGTGCATCTGTCGGAAATTTTTCAGTTCCTCCAGCGGCAGCGCATAACCGCTCAGATGCAGCAGGCTGTAAAGCAGCATCGAGGCATGCCCGTTGGAGAGCACAAACCGGTCGCGGTTAGGCCAAGCGGGGTTGGCGGGGTTATGGTGCAAAAACTCACGCCACAGCACGGTGGCCATATCCGCCATCCCCATCGGTGCGCCGGGGTGGCCGGAATTGGCCTGCTGTACTGCGTCCATACTCAGTGCGCGAACCGCATTGGCTAATGGCCGTGCGCTGTAATCAGAATGCGTCATCGTTAATCTCCCGGCGCGTTACATCAGGCTATGCAGCATATTTTCCAGCCGAATCTGATCGGCGGCGAACAGCCGGATACCTTCCGCCAGTTTTTCTACCGCCATCGGGTCGTCGTGGTGCTGCCACAGGAATTCCGCCTGCGTCATCGGGCTGGGGCGTGTTTCGCTGACCGCCTCGACGGACAATTGACGCGGCAGCGGCTCATCGCACGCCTTCAGCTCGTTGAGCAACGTCGGGGAGATGGTCAGCCGGTCGCAGCCCGCCAGCGCCGTCACCTGCGATTTCTTGCGGAAACTGGCCCCCATCACCACGGTGTCGTAACCGTGCGTTTTGTAATACTGGTAAATGCGCCGTACCGAGGCCACGCCTGGATCCTCGCCGGGCTCCGCCGACGTTTGCTCAGGGTGGGCCTGATACCAGTCATAGATACGCCCGACGAACGGCGAGATCAGGTAGACGCCCGCTTCCGCACAGGCACGCGCCTGCGCAAAGGAGAACAGCAGCGTCAAGTTGCATTGAATGCCCTCCTGCTCCAACACTTCGGCGGCGCGGATCCCTTCCCAGGTCGCCGCCAGCTTGATCAGAATACGCGAGCGGTCGATGCCCTGTTCCTGATACAGCGCGATCAGCCGCCGCGCTCTGGCGACGCACAAACCGCGATCCCAGGACAAGCGGGCATCCACCTCGGTCGATACCCGGCCGGGCACCTGCCGCAGCACTTCTGCGCCGATGTTGACCGCCACCTGATCACACGCATTAAGCAACCGAGTGGCGTCACTGCCGCCCTGCCGCTGCGCCTGCCCGACCGCATCGCGGATTAGGCTCTGATATTGGGGCAATTGCGCCGCCTTGAGGATTAAAGAGGGATTGGTAGTAGCATCCTGCGGCGCGAACTGCCGGATGGCGTCGATATCGCCGGTATCCGCCACCACTACCGTGTACTGTTTTAAAGCATCCAGTTGGTTCATGGTTATTCCCCTACGCCAGCTCTTGCGACGGACTATTCGGCAATATGTTGATTTTGATAGTAATCGATACGCTCCACCTTCGCCGCCGAGCCGCCGCCTTCATACTCGGCATTCAGCCAGGCGCGAATAATCTGCTTGCCCAGCTCAGCGCCGATCACCCGGGCGCCCAACGTAACGATCTGCGCGTTGTTGCTTTTGCGCGCCCGCTCCGCCGAGAACGTATCGTGGCACTGCGCAGCACGAATGCCCGGCACTTTGTTCGCCACAATGCTCATTCCAATACCGGTGCCGCAGATTAAAATGCCGCGATCCTGCTGACCGGCTTTAATCGACATAGCGACGGCGTGCGCTACATCCGGGTAATAACGGTTATCCGCATTTTTATCGCTGCTGAAATCCACCCAGGGAATATTGAGTGAATCGAGATAATTCGTAATGGTACTGCGTAATTCATACGCAGCGTCATCCGCACCAATGGCGATTGGTTTCATGATTAATATCCTTACTTCAGATTAATGAAATTTTAATTCAGTCGGATTTTCAGCACGGCTCAGAAATAATGATATTTCCTGAACCCGGTAATTTATCCGGTATATTCCCCTTAACATGTACCATCCCCGGTAATTCCGCCGTGGCACTGCCATCGAATAACAGCGTGATATGTCCCAACTCGCGTAAATTATGGTTGGCGACATCACCGATGGCGGTAATGAGATAATGCATCCCATCTAATTCCAGCTGCTGATTCACCGCCAGCGGCTGGAACCACTCACCATCCTGATGCAGCAGGCAGTACGCCCCCAGATCCGGCGGCACGCAATCGCTGAACAAAATCACGCGATTATCCCGCCGCATCGCCTCCGCCTCATGACCGACGGCGCGGATCGTCGCTTGCCACACGACATGTCTCATTCCAGTCCCCTCATTTCGCCTTATCCGCCGGCGAACTGAGCGGCTGCCCCGCCGCTTGCGTTGCCGGCGCATCGGCATCGGTTTTACGCAGGCGTTTGTCAAACCAGGCCACCAACACCGGCGCGGTGAGCATGGTGATGATGCTGGCGGTCGCCAGTTGCGCAGTGGCGGCATCGACGAACGCTTGTAGCGTCGGGTCTGCCTGGGCCACCATCGCCGGCGTCAAGGCCGAACTGGCCGCCGTGGTGCCGAGCGCCGCGCCAAGTGCGGTTTTCTTCTTCAAAAACAGGTTGTACAGGAAGTAGAAGACCATCGCAGTCAGGGCGGAAATGCCGCCTAACAGGATGCCGGACAATCCGGCGCTGAACACCGTATTCATGCTGGAGTTGGCGCCGATCGCAAACGACATGATGATGATGACCAGCGGCTGGGAGGCGGCGCACAACTGTTTGAATTTTTCATCAATATTGCCCCACATCATCCCGACCAACAGCGGCACCAGCATCGACAACAATGCCTCGAACGGAATATTGGCCAACCCGCTGACCCCCAATACCACCATGGTGACGAACGGCCCATCCTTGATGCAGAACACGGAAATGGCCCCGGCGTCGCTGGCGTCGCCATAGTTGCTGCACAGCGCGATATACAACGAGCTGTTGGAGCTGGTAATACAGGCCACCAACGCCAACGTGGAGATACCGAAAAAGCCCGCCGGCCCGAACAGGGTGCCCATAATCCACACCGCCAGCGCACCGGCGGCAAATTTCAGCATCAGCAATACCGCGCCTTTATATAACGGTAGCCCGGCCTGGCGAATATTGATCGACGCGCCGCAAATCAGCAGGAATATCCCCATCATTGCGCTGGAACCGGCTTTAAATAATGCAGTTGTCGGGCCGCCTATTTTTAACATCGACGGGAAAAAGGTATTAATTAATATGGCAAGGATTAATGGAATAATAATCAACCCGCCGGGGAACTTATTCATCTTGTCAAACAGATTTATATTTTTCATGGTGTTTCTCTTTTGTAGGGTAGAGTCACATCAGGCCTATTTTTATTAAATAGATTCGGCCCATATCCTGAATAATACGCATAGCGAAAAATAGGCTCAGGGTATCCGCGTACTGAATCAATACCAAATCACTCACCCGCGGATAGGTTATTTTTCAGCTATGTTACTGCGTCGCTTCGCGATAAATATGTTCAACGATGGTATGAATCACTTCATCCGAGCCGGTCAGCCCGCCTTTGCCGACGCACACCAGCCCGTTGTAATCGCCGCCGATGATCCTGACCAAATCGGTCTGCGGTATCACGTAATCCACCATTTCGATGCCGCTGGCGCCCAATCGTCTGAGCACGTTCACCATGGTGTCGCCCCCGGTCATGTACAACCCGCGAATTTCGCCGCCGCCGGCATCCAGCACCGCCCGGACGATATCCCCCAGCCCACGGTTGATATTGTCGGCCGCCTGCCCGTGCGCCAGTCCAAAGCGTTGTTCCTCCTGCGCTAAATCCAGCAACCGCCCGGTCAGCGCCGATTCGAACACGAAAATGGCATTGCGATGTGTGCGCACGCACTCCTGCGCCTGACGCACCACCCGCTGCACTTCAATCTCGGCCGAGTGATCCCGGTCAATCAGCAGTTCCGCATCCACCGGGATATGGCACACGCGCGCGTCCTGTTCGATCAGCCGAGTGAGCTGGCGTTTGGTCACGGGCGTGGCGCTGCCCGCCACCACCACCACCGACCCTTGCTGTTGGCTCACCGGCACCGGCGTGATTTCCGGACGCGGTTCATCGCGGATCATCTCCCGCGCCCAGGCCAGCCGTTCGGTAAACGGCCCGGGATCCACCGCCAGCACGTTCCAGTTCAGCAACGTCACCGCCCGGGCGATGGTTTCGATATCCGCCAATGAGATGGCATCCACCACCATGATGCGCGAGCCGTTCTGCTGCAACTGGCTCAGCGCCTGGCCGACCGCGTCGTACCCCTTGAGCACGCAGGATAACGCGATGTGGCCGACGTGGTAGTGCGTCTGCGCGGCCAGCAATTCCGGCACAAAGGTTTCCGTCACCGGGGTGCGCACATCTTTAGCCACATCGGTGCACGACAGCGCCACCGAGTCGATGACCGAATAGCCGCCCACCAGAATCCGGCGCGATTGCGGCATCGCCGGCACGACGACCGCCACGGTTTCCTGCGGCAACACGTCCAGCATGGCATCGATTTCATAGCCAATGCCGCCGCGCAGCGTGGTATCGACGCGCTTGGTGAAGTAGCGCGCCCCGCGCGCCTGCAACGACAGCGTGGCCTGGCGCACCAATTGTTGCGCTTCCGCTTTCGGCAGTGGTCGGCTATTGCTGCTGATCACCATCGCCTGCCAGTCTGAATCGCAGGTGTCGAAGGAATCCGCGTCAAAAAAGGCCGCGGTTCTGATGCCGCTGCGCGCCAGCAGCACCCCGACGGTGGTCGCGCCGGTCAGGTCATCCGCCACGATGCCCAGCCGGTCGCCCTGCCCGCCTTCGATGCGCAGTTGCACCCCGGCCGGCGTGACGCCGGACACGTAAATATCGTCACGAATAAACGCCGCCAGCGGCCCGGTTTTGCCAGTGGGGTGCAGGTTGATGGTGGGAATGCCGCGTTTGGGGTACAGGCCGCAGCGCAGCGTACCGCCGCAATCAATCACCACCAGCCCGACCTCCTGCTCCTCCGGTTCGCCGTACTTAAACACGTCCACTGCGTCCCAGCCGGTCAACTCCATCAAGCGATCCACCACCGCAGGGCGAATACCTCCGGTGATATAGGCAATCTTTTTCCCCGCCGTCACTTCAAGGCTCAAGGGCCCACCCCAGCCTTTGCTGCCGCGGGTAATGTCCAGATAACGTTTCATGCGGTTCTCCTTACTCAGGAAGGCGTGTACCCGGCTTGCGGGTACCTGCCTGCGGTTATCGGTGTTTCATCTTCCAGTAGCGTGCCGCCACCAGCGTTGACTCCAGCATGCTGACGGTGCCAGCCTTGCCGGTACCGGCGATGTCAAACGCCGTGCCGTGGTCAACAGAGCTACGCATAAACGGCAGGCCGAAGGTGATAGTGACCGAACGCTCGAAGTCCAGTGTCTTGCAGGCGATATGCCCCTGATCGTGGTAGAGAGAAAGGATCGCGTCGTAATGCCCCAGTTTGCCCTGGTGGAAAACCGAGTCGGCCGGAACCGGCCCGATCGCATTGATGCCGAGCGCCTGCGCCGCCTGAACCGCCGGAATGAGGTTGTCTTTCTCCTCGTGCCCGAACAGCCCATTGTCAGACGCATGGGGGTTAAGCGCGGCGACCGCGATACGTGGTTGCGGGATATTCAGCGCGGTGAATTCATGATGGATCTGCTGTACGCAGGCCAGTACCCGCTCTTTGTTGGCATAGTCGCAGGCGTCTTTCAGCGCCATATGACGGCTGACGAAGAACACGCGCAGTTTCTGCACATGGAACATGGTCAGGCCGTAATCGGAGCCGGTTTCCACTTGATAGATCTCGGTATGACCGGGCAACTTGCAGCCCGCCAGTTTGATGGCTTCTTTATGGATCGGCGCGGTGGAGACCACGTCAATCTCGCCGGCCATGCCCAGCGCGCTGGATTTCATCACGTAATCCAGCGACATCTGGCCGGCCAGTTTCTGCACTTTCCCCCAGACAATGCTGTCGCAGTCGTAGTCGCCGGTTTCCAGCACATCCAGCGTTCCCCAGGTAAAACGGGCTTCGGCCGGCGAGTGAATCACGTTGATGGCGAAGTCGCAGTTCCAGATCGCCATCGCCCGTTGGATGATCGGCACTGAACCGATCAAAAACGGCCGGCACTCCTCATACACCGCGTGATTCATCATGGTGGCGACGGAGATTTCCGGGCCAATGCCCGCCGGGTCGCCGATGGTAAGGGCTACGACAGGTTTGTTATCAACAACAGGTTTGTTATCAACCACAGGTTTTTTCTCAACCGACATATTTTTCACCTTTTTCATATGGCCAGAACAACCAAATGTTCATATGTTCACTTAAATAACTTTTGTTAGGTGGCAGTTTACGGTAAGAAAAACAAATAACCTTGAATAAGGTCACATTTCATACAGAAATATCCTTGAATGAGGAAATGCGTGATCGAACATTTGTTTTGGTCATGATTATAAGTAAAGCCATAAGGACTTTTGTTACCCTCACCGCAGGCGAATAGTGATAACGGGAGTGATTAATGAGAAACCTGATGCTGGGCACCAGCTGGAAAATGAACAAAACCCTGGAAGAGGCCAACGCCTATTGCGATGTGTTGGTTAATCGGCTCAATACGGCGGCCGGCCCCCACATCCAGCCGTTCGTCATCCCCCCTTTTACCCTGATTCGTGAGGTGACGACGCGCTTGCGTCAGGGCGGCGTCAACTGCCTGACCGGCGCCCAGAACATGCACTATGCCGATGCCGGTGCCTGGACCGGGGAAATCTCACCGTCCATGGTGCGCGACTGCGGTGCGACGCTGGTGGAGCTGGGCCATTCGGAACGGCGGCGCGACTTTGCCGAAAATGACGCAGATATTCAGAAAAAAGTACAGGCCGCGCTACGCTATCAGCTACGGCCGCTGGTGTGCGTCGGCGACAGCGCGCAGGAAAAAGGCTGGGGAGTATCGATTGAAACTGTCGTGCGTCAGATGAAAATCGCCCTGGCCGGGCTGGCGCGCCCGCAGGTTGAACAAGTGATCATCGCGTATGAACCCGTGTGGGCGATCGGCGACGGCGGCACCCCGGCGACGGCCGATGAAGCGCAAACCATACACCGCGCCCTGCGGCAGGCGCTGGCGGACACCTACGGCACGGACACGGCGGAGAACATGACGTTGCTGTACGGTGGCAGCGTAAATCCGCATAATAGTTCGGCGCTGATCCAATGCCCTGATATCGATGGATTATTCATCGGCCGCTCGGCATGGGACGCTGAGGATTTTTGTCGACTGGCGCACAACGCCGCGATGTGGCGGGAACGTTAAGCGTACCGTCGCGCCTGCGTTGGCGCTGCTCCGGCGTTATTGCACATGTCGTCGCCCACGTGAGCCGCAGTCCACATTCAGTCAGAAGGATCCTGCACGCCGGCCCCTGTCGATGGCCGTCGGCGAAGGAATAATGGCGAGACACGACCTGGTGCCTCACTGCAACCCTACAATGGCGAGTTAACCCATGAGTGAATTCGATTCAGACAGCGAACTGCTGACGGAAATTGCCGTCGCCTACTACGAAAACGAACAGACGCAAGAAGAGATCGCCAGCCGTTTCGGCATCTCCCGCATCAAGGTCGGGCGTCTGCTGAAACGCGCGCGCGCGGAAGGTATCGTCGAAATCAATGTGCGTTACCACCCGGTTTTCAGTTCGCAGATCGAACAGCAGTTCATCCGGAGTTTCGGCATCAAACGTGCGCTGATCGCCCTCGACCATCACGATGAAGAAGAACAACGTCAGCAGGTGGCGTCGTTGGTTTCCACCTATCTGTCCAGCATCATCAAAAACGGCATGACGGTTGCGGTGGGGCAAGGCCGCAACGTCGCCGCCGTCGCCAGCCATGTCGGCGTCTTTCCCGAACGGCAGTGCAAATTCATTTGCGGCATCGGCGGCACCAAACGCGACGGCGAGCTGATCGACGCCGACCACATCAGCCGGCATCTGGCGCGCAAGTTCAACGCCAGCAGCGAAACCCTGTATGCCCCGGCCTACGTGGAAAACTCCGCGATGAAGGCTGCCTTCATGCAAAACCGCTTGATCAGCGAGACACTGGATCGCGCCAGCAAGGCGGACATCGCGCTGGTGGGGTTGGGGGACATGAACGAAAACAGCTTTATGGTGCAACTGGGCTGGTTTACCTCGCAGGAGATCATCACCGCACGGCAGGAACAGGGCGTTGTCGGCGATATCGCCGGTTATTCCTTCCTCGATATGCAAGGCACGCCGGTGGACACCGTGATGAACGATCGGGTGATTGGGCTCAGCCCGGAACAGTTGCGCAAAATCCCCTGCGTTATCGCCATCGCCGCCGAGAATACCAAGGCCACCGCGATACTGGCGGCTTTACGCTCCGGGATTATCGATGTAATTGCCACCAGCGCCAGTAATGCCCGCACGGTGCTGAACCTGGAGCAGGCGAAATAGCGCTGCGAAAAAGCGGCCGCGCATGGCGGCCGATGGGAAACCGATGATCGGGCCGCGCCCCTTAGCTGACGAGCACGACGCAGGGGGGATAACGAGGAACATCGACCGTCAACGCCATCGACGAGCAACGTCATCGCGTCATCGGCCGTCAACGTCATCAACTATCAGCGTAATCGACCGCGCGCCAGCGTCAGCCGGTCGCTACTGATACGGGTGAGGTTCTGGCTGAAATGGCAATGGGTGATGGCGATGGCCAGCGCATCCGCTGCGTCCGCCTGCGGGTTGGCAGGCAGCTTCAGCAACGAGCGCACCATGTGCTGCACCTGGCTTTTCTCCGCCGCTCCGGTGCCGACCACCGTCTGCTTCACCTGCCGGGCGGCGTATTCAAACACCGGTAACGACTGGTTAACCGCCGCGACAATCGCCGCGCCGCGCGCCTGGCCCAGCTTGAGCGCCGAGTCGGCGTTACGCGCCATGAACACTTGTTCAATCGCCACGCAGTCGGGCTGGAATTGGGTAATGATTTCGCTGACACCGGCAAAAATCAGCTTTAACCGGCCGGGGATGTCGTCCACCACCGTGCGGATACAGCCGCTACCGAGGTAGCTGATTTGCCGGCCCTGTTGACGCACCACGCCATACCCCGTGATGCGCGAACCGGGATCAATGCCGAGAATAATACTCATCGTCACGCTCCCGGTTCACAGTGGCTGGAATCGCACGCCATTACAGCAGCGCCGCTACCTCGTCGGAGATCTCACCGTTGTGGTAAACCTCCTGCACGTCGTCGCAGTCTTCCAGCATGTCGATCAGACGCATCAGTTTCGGTGCGGTTTCCGCATCCATATCCGCCCTTGTGGACGGGATCATGGAGACTTCGGCGGATTCAGCCACAAACCCGGCGGCGTCCAGCGCATCCTTCACCTGGCCGAAGGTTTCCCATGGCGTGAAGACATCGATCGCGCCGTCGTCAAAGGAGACCACGTCGTCAGCGCCCGCTTCCAGCGCCGCATCCATCAGGGTGTCTTCGTCCAGGCCCGGTGCGTAGGAGATCACGCCCTTCTTGCTGAACAGATAGGCTACCGAACCGTCGGTACCGAGGTTGCCGCCGCATTTGGTAAACGCATGGCGCACTTCGGACACGGTACGGTTACGGTTGTCGCTCAAACATTCCACCATCACGGCGGTACCGCCGGGGCCGTAGCCTTCATAAATGATGGTTTCCATGTTGGCGTCATCATCGCCGCCCACGCCGCGGGCGATGGCGCGGTTCAGGGTGTCGCGCGTCATGTTGTTGGTCAGCGCTTTATCGACAGCGGCGCGCAGGCGCGGGTTGGAGCCAGGATCGCCGCCCCCCAGTCTGGCCGCCGTCACCAGCTCACGAATAATTTTGGTGAAAATCTTGCCGCGCTTGGCATCCTGCGCCGCTTTACGATGTTTGGTGTTGGCCCACTTACTATGACCTGCCATAAAAATCTCCGAAAAAGGCCTGTATCCCCGTGATCCCCCACGCGGTTGTTGCGTCGGTTCCGTCGCTTACCCCGGTGTGTTTTGATAAACCACCGACGTTCCGCCCGGTCGCCGCCTTAACATCACGCGGGTGCCACGAAGGTCAGGCTGGACAAATAACAAATTCTTCAATCGCTTGCCGGTTGCTCCAGGATATGGTCAACCGAGCCGCCGCCGGGGCATCCAGCCACTGGTAAGCAAGGTGTTCACTGATGATCACCTCACGTTCTGTTGGCAACGCCAGACAGAACCAGTGCTCCAGATTGTGCGTTACGCCCGGCGCGTAGCGACGTCTTAAATGAGCAAAAAGCTCGAATTCCACACTGCGATGGCAGTCAATCAGCGGCAACGCCTCGGCGGCGATATCGATATCGACTTCTTCCTTTACTTCACGCAGCGCGGCACACCTTGCGGTTTCGCCTTCCTCCAGACTGCCAGTGACCGATTGCCAGAAGCTTGGGTCATCACGGCGCTGAAGCATCAGCACCCTGCCGGTATCACGGGCGTAAATCACCACCAGAACCGATACGGGGCGCTTATAGTTCATCTTAACGATTCTCTGAGCCATTCTCGGCGGCATCCTGCGCCGCTTTGCCCTTGCCCACCACCGCGATGGAAAGCTCTTCCAACGCCGCCGGATTGGCGAAGCTCGGCGCTTCAGTCATCAGACAGGCGGCGGCGGTGGTTTTCGGGAAGGCGATAACATCGCGAATGTTGTCGGTGCCGGTCAGCAGCATCACCAGACGATCCAGGCCGAAAGCCAGACCGGCGTGCGGCGGGGTACCGAACTTGAGCGCGTCCAGCAGGAAGCCGAATTTTTCGCGCTGCTGGTGTTCGTCGATGCCGAGAATGCGGAACACCGTCTGCTGCATCTCACCGTTATGAATACGCACTGAACCGCCGCCGACTTCGTAGCCGTTCAGCACCATGTCGTAGGCGTTGGCAATAGCGGCGGTCGGGTTGGCCGCCAGCTCGGACGGTGCCATATCGCGCGGGGCGGTAAACGGATGGTGCATCGCCGCCAGGCCGCCTTCGCCGTCGTCTTCAAACATCGGGAAGTCGATGACCCACAGCGGCTGCCAGCTGTTTTCGTCGGTCAGCTTCAGATCGCGGCCCAGTTTCAGACGCAGCGCGCCCAGTGCATCCGTGACCACTTTGGCGCTGTCGGCGCCGAAGAACAGGATATCGCCGTCCTGCGCCGCAGTGCGATCCAGCAACGCCGCCAAAATCGCCTCATTGAGGAACTTGGCGACCGGGCTCTGCACGCCTTCCAGCCCCTTGGCCTTCTCGTTGACCTTGATATAGGCCAACCCTTTGGCGCCGTAAATTTCGATGAACTTGGCATATTCGTCGATCTGCTTACGACTCAGCTGGGCGCCGCCCGGCACGCGAATGGCGGCTACGCGGCCTTTCGGATCGTTGGCGGGGCCGGAGAACACCTTGAAGTCGACGTCTTTGAGCAGGTCGGCAACATCTACCAGTTCCAGCGGGTTACGCAAGTCCGGTTTGTCAGAGCCAAAGCGACGCATGGCTTCGGCGAAGGTCATGATCGGGAAGTCGCCCAGATCCACGCCCTTGATCTCCAGCCACAGTTCGCGCACCAGTTTTTCCATCACTTCACGCACCTGCGGCGCGGTCATGAACGAGGTCTCCACGTCGATCTGGGTAAATTCCGGCTGGCGGTCGGCACGCAGATCTTCGTCGCGGAAACATTTGACGATCTGGTAGTAGCGGTCAAAGCCGGACATCATCAGCAACTGTTTGAACAGCTGCGGCGACTGCGGCAGCGCATAAAATTTACCTTTGTGCACGCGGCTCGGCACCAGATAGTCGCGAGCGCCTTCCGGCGTGGCTTTGGTCAGCATCGGGGTTTCGATATCGAGGAAACCGTGGCTGTCCATAAAACGGCGCACGAAGCTGGTGATGCGGGCGCGAGTCTTCAGGCGCTGGGCCATTTCCGGACGGCGCAGATCCAGGTAGCGGTATTTCAGCCGCGCTTCTTCGGTGTTGTTCTGGTTAGAGTCCAGCGGCAGCGGCTCGGCGCGGTTGATGATGCTCAGCGCGGTGGCAAACACTTCCACCTCGCCGGTGGCCATGTCTTTATTGATTTGGCTATCAGGACGAGCACGCACGGTGCCGGTCAGTTGGATGCAGAATTCGTTGCGTAGCTCGGAAGCCAGCTTGAACGCATCCTGACGATCCGGGTCGAAGAACACCTGCACCAGACCTTCGCGGTCGCGCATGTCAATGAAGATCAAACCACCCAGATCACGGCGGCGGTTAACCCAGCCGCACAGCGTTACTTCCTGGCCCACGTGGGACAAATTCAACTGCCCGCAATATTCAGTACGCATTACGATGTCCTTTTACACCGCCGCCGATCCCATCACGCGCGCCTGTCGGCGGCGAATTGAGGCTGTCAGGCTGGCCGGCATGATTTTTCTGGAGTTGTGTCCAATAAAAAAAGGGGAACATTATAAAGGCATTTTCCCCTCGCAATAAATACGATGGTAGCGGTCTGTACGCCGCCCCGCACACACTTTTTTGTTTTTTTCCTGCGTTTGGCTGCCGGCTACACAATTGCGGGGTATGATGCCATCAACCTGTTACATTCGAGCAACACCTCAGAAACCCTCGGAACGGAACGTTATGTACATCGGTTTACCGCAGTGGCACCACCCGGCATGGAGCCGGCTGGGATTGCACGACCTGGCGGATTACGCCCGTTATTTCAATTGCGTTGAAGGCAACACCACCTTTTACGCCTTGCCTACCGCCGAGTCGGTACAGCGCTGGCGTGACATGACACACGATGCATTCCGCTTCTGTTTCAAATTCCCCGCCACCATCAGCCATCAGGCCGCGCTGCGCCATTGCCAGCAGCCGGTGGCGGAGTTTTTCCGCTGCATCGAACCGCTCGGCCCAAGGCTGGGGCAGCTCTGGCTTCAGTTACCGGCGGCGTTCGGCCCGGATCAGCTAGACACGCTGTGGCAATTTATGGCGGCGCTGCCGACGGGGTTCAGCTACGGCGTGGAGGTGCGTCATCCACTGTTTTTCGCCAAAGGGGATGCGGAACGGCACCTGAATCAGGGGTTACATCAGCGTGGTATCAACCGGGTGATCATGGACAGCCGACCGGTTCATCATGCGCCACCTACCAGCGACGCTTTGCGGGACGCTCAGCGTAAAAAGCCGAAGGTGCCGTTGCACGTGGTGCGTACCGCCGACGAACCGCTGATCCGTTTTATCGGCAATGAAGACCCAGCAGACAATCTGCGCTGGTTCACGCCCTGGATCGATAAACTGGCCGCGTGGCGGGCGCATTCCCCCTATCTGTTCATCCATACCGCCGGCACCGCCAGCGCGCCGGCATTGGTGCAAGCGTTATGGCCGCACCTCGACGCCGCGATCCCCGGCCTGCCGCCCTGCCCAGACTGGCCGCAGCAGTCGTCGCTGTTTTGACCGGTAGCGACGCAACGGCGCCACAAAGCAGGACTTCGCCCCCTCCCGGTCGGCTTGCGAAGGGCTTCACGGGGCAACCGCTTCTGGCCGCAATGTCAACCAGACAAGGCCCATCGGCCGTTAGCATGACGTCAGCATGGTGGGAGCCGTTTTTAATCCCCAGGCACGCGCACCTCGGGTAGTGTCCGCCAGCGTGTTGAATTCCAAATAAGACGCATCAATCATTTCATCAAAATCGTAAACAATATTGCCTGAATCCAGTCTTTTCTTATGACACTTAACAATTTCCGCCGCCAGAATATTCCCGGCGAGAGAAACAAAATTCACCACATATTTAATCCCCTTCAAATATTCACGAAAAAGAACCGATGCATTAACACTATTAAGCTTATTTTCCTTTTTTGATATTTGCTCACATGCGCGTTGTGTTTTTTCACAGCTATTACAAATAAACACACCGTCCGAACCTGCGCTTTCCAGTGGTTTTAACACGACTGGATAATGTTGAGCATCAAGCCATGCCTGTGCATCTTGCTATATACTGACGGCTATTTTCTGCGCCGTTTTCAGGCTGCCCGCCCGGAGTGTTTCGATCATATCGAGTTTATTGTGTCATTTTTTAAAAATTGCACGTTTATTCGTGCATGGATAGTGTATTTATTACCACAGGATTTTTTATTTTCATTGCATGATATAACAACCGTTATTTCTCAGCAGGCTCACATTATTATTAACAATAAAATAAAAATTCCCTTTTCATCATTAACAACGTCGTTCTGAATTTACCCCGGTGAACCCACCTATCGGTGAATAATGTTATTTTTAAGCGAAGATAAAAATGGCATCGATATTCACCGTATTTCGCGTTGTCGGTGCGCCGGCCGCTTTTCTGTAACGCGGAATAAAGAGGGAACGGGTATTAGGCATTCGGTTGACCCGCCGCGAAGATGACTGCATCAGCCCATCCCCCTGGTTGGGAAACGCGCCGGCCGCATGTTTGTGCATGCCATTTTTATTACGCCAGGGCCGCCGAGATGACTCCTTTCTCCACGAAAAATCACCTACAATACGCGCGCCTGTTTTATGCGGTGTCAGTCCGACGCCCCGGCTTTCGGCGCTGCGGACATGTTTGGTCAGGGAGTGGAGTGTAATATGGTCAGTGCGCTCTATGTGGTACTCGGCGCAATCTTGTTAATCAAATTGTCGATAGATGTGGTGAAACTGCGGATGCAGTACCGTGTGGCGTATGGCGATGGCGGTTTTTATGAACTGCAAACCGCGATCCGCGTCCACGGTAACGCAGTGGAATACATTCCTATCGGCGCCATTATGCTGGTGCTGATGGAGATGAACGGCGCCTTAAACGCCATGGTTCATCTGTGCGGCATTCTGCTGATGCTGGGTCGGCTGTGTCATTACTATGGTTTGCGGCATCGGGAGTTCGGTTGGCGGCGTTCCGGTATGTCGGCCACCTATGTGTCGTTGGTGCTGATGGTGGTGTTCAATCTCTATTATTTGCCCTGGGAGCTGGTGTTTACGCTGCGATAACCGCTTTAACCAGCAGCAGGAATACGCAACATCTGCGACGGTAAGGGCACACACCCTTACCGTCTTTCGTTCATCAACCGCCGCACTTTCTGCTAGAATACGCCCCTGTTCTTTTCCTGTGTGCTTGTTTCCGCTATGCCAAACCGCGATATGCTTTTTTCCGCCCCCATCGCCAACCTAGGCGACTGGACTTTTGATGAGCGCGTCGCTGAAGTCTTCCCCGACATGATTCAGCGCTCCGTTCCCGGCTACTCGAATATTATTTCCATGATCGGCATGCTGGCGGAACGCTTCGTCCGCCCGGATAGCCGGGTTTACGATCTGGGATGCTCACTGGGCGCCGCGACACTATCAATGCGCCGCAACATTCATGTCCCCGGCTGCCGGATTATCGCCGTCGATAACTCGCCCGCCATGGTGGAGCGTTGCCGTCGCCATATCGAAGCCTTTCGCGCCGACACCCCGGTAGATGTGTGCGAAGCCGATATCCTCGACACCGACATCCATAATGCCTCGCTGGTGGTGCTTAACTTCACCTTGCAATTCATCACGCCGGAGCAGCGTTTGCTTCTGCTTCGCCGTATTTGGCAAGGGTTGCGCCCCGGCGGCGCGCTGGTGCTGTCGGAAAAATTCAGCTTTGAAGACGCCGCCATCGGCGAACTGCTGTTCAATATGCACCTGGACTTCAAACGCGCTAACGGCTACAGCGAGCTGGAGATCAGCCAAAAACGCAGCATGTTGGAAAACGTCATGATCACCGACTCGGTGGAAACCCACAAAGCTCGGTTGCGGGAAGCCGGTTTCGCCCACAGTGAAGTCTGGTTCCAGTGCTTTAACTTCGGCTCGCTGGTGGCGATAAAACCCGAGGACGCCGCATGATCGATTTCGGCCGTTTCTATCAGCAGATCGCCATCGGGCCGCTCAGCCATTGGCTGAATACGCTGCCGGCCCAAATTAGCGAGTGGCAGCAGTCATCGCTGCACGGCGGGTTCAGGCAATGGCTCAATTCCGTGGAACATCTGCCAACCTTAACGCCAGATCGGCTCGAACTGGTCGATGGCGTCAGCGCCGCTATGAATACGCCGCTGTCCGAAGGACAACGTCTGGGCATCGAGCGCTTGCTGCGCAACCTGATGCCATGGCGCAAAGGCCCGTTTTCGCTCTATGGCGTCGATATCGATACCGAATGGCGTTCCGATTGGAAGTGGGATCGCGTTGCGCCGCACATCAGCCCGCTGCAGGATCGGCTGATT
This sequence comes from Musicola keenii, assembly GCF_014855505.1. Lineage (NCBI taxonomy): Bacteria > Pseudomonadati > Pseudomonadota > Gammaproteobacteria > Enterobacterales > Pectobacteriaceae > Musicola > Musicola keenii. The sequence continues at coordinate 149,684 of NZ_JAAWVW010000002.1, forward strand.
CTGGATGTCGGCTGCGGCAGCGGCTATCACCTGTGGCGTATGATTGGCGCCGGCGCCCGCATGGCCGTGGGTATCGATCCCACCCAACTGTTCCTGTGCCAATTTGAAGCGGTGCGTAAATTGCTGGGCGATGACCCGCGTGCGCACCTGCTACCGCTCGGTATCGAGCAGTTGCCGGCGCTCAATGCGTTCGACACCGTGTTTTCCATGGGCGTGCTCTATCACCGCCGTTCGCCGCTCGATCATCTCTGGCAATTGAAAAACCAGCTAGTCTCCGGCGGCGAATTGGTGCTGGAAACACTGGTAGTGGAAGGTGACGAGCATTGCGTGCTGGTGCCGGGCGAACGTTACGCCCAAATGCGCAACGTCTATTTCCTGCCGTCGGCTGCCGCACTCACTCAGTGGCTGGAGAAATGTGGTTTTCGCGACATCCGCGTCGTGGATCAATGTGTAACCACCGTGCAGGAACAGCGCCGCACCGACTGGATGATCAGCGAGTCGCTGGCCGATTTTCTCGACCCCGCAGACCACAGCAAAACGCTGGAAGGCTACCCCGCACCGTTGCGGGCGGTGCTGGTGGCGCAGAAGCCATAAAAACGCTGGCCGTCATCGGTAAATGGCGGCCAGACCGGTGAAAAAGGTGCTGCTCCTGCGCCATACGCAGAATACTGTTGCGACTTATGCGTTAGCGGTTTTAACGATGAGGTTGATGGCCTCTTCTTCGGTCATCGTTCCCTGTTGAATATCAGCCGGGATCTCTTCACCGTTGGTTTCATTTAATAACACAGTATGCCCGGCGGTATGCAATTCGCCGGAGACCGCATCACCCCGCTCAATATCGTAGTTCTCCTTTAATTTAGCGACGATAAACGCGCCATCAGGATCGCGGATAACGATGAAACCAATGCGATGTTCATGATGCACAACGATTCCACGCATAGCAGGATTCCTTATTCCACAGTAAGAGTGTTGAGCATAGCACCTGCCAACGGAAATAAACGCTAAGTGCATAACAATTCATGCTTATACCCTGGTTCTGTTGCGTTCTTATCGAAAGCGATGGCTAAAAAGCGCACAACGCCACGAAGGCGGGTGAAACAAGCCTTATGACACACTGCGCACTGACGTTTTTCCCGATGATGCAGGGAGCCTGCTGCCGCCTGAACGAGGATCGTCTAAAGCGGAATCTCGCTTAGCTACGCCCAGGTAATGACGCCAATGAGTAGAACATATGTTTTTCAATGAACGCACCGATGACTTTTTCATGCGGTTCAATCGAGCGTGAAAAACAGCGTGTTTTCCGGGCTCGATGTTTAATGTACGTCCTCATCGCTGATTATTATTCCGATGTTAAACGGCGTAAGAAGAGCCAATAATTCACGGCAGCGAGATCTGTCACGACCTTTAGGGTTCAGCCCATGGCGATAAACCTGAGCAAACTGACAACGGGGGAAATAAACATTAACACTGACCATGAGAAAACCTTAAAAGCGCGCATTAGATGTCGCAATCAACTCATTGGGGGCATTGCCCACGTGTGATTATATTAATACTTGCAGCGCTTTTCTGGATTATCATTAATAAGAAAATTCATTAATTAGAAAACGCATAAGACACAAGTGATATGGGAAACCATGTAAACAATACCGATCTATTGAATAAATCAGATCGCCAGCAATCATCGCTGTCACATCGCTAACTGCCAGATAATAGCCACACCTTCTGGCATGCGACGTGGAAAATGGCATGGGTCGGTTGATAGCACCTGTGAGCGTTTTGTCTATATACTTTCCAGAAGAGTAAACCAACGATTCAATCCGTGCGTTAGCACGCATGGTAACGAGCAGTTATCGGCTGATTGACGACCTCATGTATGACGACATCACTTGCCTGCAATATATTGCAAAAGACACCGTAGCCGTATGAGCCCGAGACAGTTTTAAAATCAGAACCTCGCTGAGGATCGCATCCATATGATGTAAATAAACTCACACCGTATTCGCTAGTAGCAGAATACCCAAATTATGTCATTACCGTTATTTCTTCTCCAGAAAATAAATAAACTAAACCATCGTAGATAGCTGTTTAAATTAACAGATAACTCATCCGAGTTAATGTTGATATCATTCCCTTGTATTTTTAACGAACAAAACTCTGGGTGTGTTATGAAATCAATTTTATCATTTGTGTTTTTTATTTTATTCTCTTCCTCCGTCTTGGCAAATGAGAACGACAATGTGGGCAATCTCATATGGTCAGGAGAGAATATAGAAGTCATTAAAATAATTAATAACAATCCTAAATTAGTTAACGTAAAAAACTCTAATGGTTATACTCTTCTGCACTTGGCTAGCATGGTCGGTAATACAGCAATTGTTTCATTTATCATCAGCAAAGGTGCAAATGTTAATGCGCCAGATGGGGAAGGATACAGTCCATTAACGAGGGCTATAGCTAATAATCATCAAGATATCGTTGATATTTTAATAAAGAATGGCGGAAAGGAATTATAACCGTTACTCACCGCATAGATTATATTTTATTATCCGGTCAAGCTCGTTTCAGCGAACTTTTTAGTCAATATTGCCGATATTACCGCTGCTACCGAGCTTCTTATCGATAACGCTGAAAAACCGCCGCAACGGTAGTGAAAAAAAGCCCCGGCAACACGCCGGGGCCTGGTACTCGCAAGCAGACCGTAAGGGGAATGCTGCGCGGCAAACGTTTTCTGTCTCAACGGCCTGCGTGACGGCATCACCGCCGCCTGTTTGTGGCTGAGGGTTCGCCGCAACGACACCGACCGCAATCACCCGCTGGAAAGCGGAACATCAATGGATGATGGGCTCAGCGCATTCTTCATCGCCGCGACCATGTCGCCATCCACGCAATAGTGCTGGAATTCGTCCATATCGCCTTCAGTACACAACGTCACCCCGACTTTGCGGTAACGCATCGACGACGGCAACCAGCGCCCGGCCGAACTGTGCACCTCCTGAATACCGCAATCGCGGAACTTGTGCAGGTTGGTCAAACGCACGCCGGAGCCAGCCATAATGATTGGACTCCGGCTGACATCATTAAGTTCCCGTAACAGCCGCAATCCGTTTTCGGCGCTGGGTTGTTGGCCGGAAGTCAGCACACGCGCCACGCCCAAATCCGCCAATTGATCAATCGCATGCCGAGGATTGAGACACATATCGAATGCACGGTGAAACGTCACCGCCAACCCGCTGCAATGCGCCATCACCCGCCGCATCCGCAGCAGATCGATGTGGCCTTCCTCATCCAGCACCCCAACCACCAAACCGGGGAACCCCATTTCACGGATTTGATCGATGTCATAAAGCATCGCGGCGAACTCACGGCTGCTGTAGCAGAAATCGCCGCCGCGCGGACGCACCATCGGATGAACCGGAATACTCAGCGTTTCCCGCGCCTGACGTAGTACACCGTACCCGGGCGTCAGTCCGCCTTCCCGCAATCCGGCGCACAGTTCAATCCGATCCGCGCCGGCCTGCTCAGCCGTCAACGCGCAATCAATGCTGTAACAACACACCTCCAGTTTTGGCATACCCTCCTCCCACAAATATGGCCATTTACAGCGGCGATCACCACGCGCATCTTCGCGTGAAGCGTGGTGGCCGACAGCTGTATCCGCCCAAAAATCAACATGATAAAAAACCGGGCGTTCCGCTTGCACGCAACACAGGCACAAGGCGGAAACGCGGCGTGCGTTCCCACGGTCGAAGGCTATCGGGAATGTTTTTGATAGCGGGGAATCTGTTCCGGCTAACTATGGCATCGGCCCCGACCTGAGGAAGAGAGCCGCATCACACTGGTTTGGGCATTTCGCTGCAAAATATGAGCCACGACACAATTTATCAGCCATACCATGCAGTTAAGCCTGAAAGCAGCGCGCTTATTAAGCGGCGCACTTATATCTCACCCGCCGCGTGTCGCGTCTTCATCCTGCTCGCTGGCGACAACATCCTGGATCCTATACGGATGAAACTTGAGCGTTACACTACCGTTCGTCACCGCCAGCGTAGGATTGGGTAAACGTTCCTGTTCCCCCTGTGGATGGCTGAATTTCAGTTTGATACCCGGCGCCCGCAGCGCCTCGTCCGACAAGCTTGCCAGCGCGCGCTGATGCAGCGTGGCTGGATCGCCGGGCAACACCAGTTCCACATGCTCCCAGCCTTCGTGCGGATAGTGACGGTTGCCGGGCCACGGCAGTTCCACACAGTCGATCCGCCACGGCCCGACCGTAAGCGGCTGGTGCAAAGTGAACAAACAGATGGGGCGTCCGTTAATGGTCTTTTCCGACAGCAAGGTTCCGCTCGTCAGTAACGCTTCGCGCCAGCGCTCCGCCGTACTGTATTGGTGACAACGCAGCGCAAGGTGATCCGCCTGAAAATCCGCCAGGTTCAGTTGCAGTTGCGCCGCCAACTGCCAGAGTTCGTTTTCAAAGCGGGACAGATCGTCGCGTAATGATGCGGGTAGCAGTGCAGTCATAGATTCCTCATCCGGGTAAAAAAATATGGGCGCCAATCTACACATTCCCCCCGAGCGTCGCCATCTTTAATTCCCTGTACAGCCGCGCCCGGCCGGGGTTGTGCTGCTGACGAGCCAACCTATTTGTGATATAAAAGGCAGCTTATTTTGTCAATTAAGGTACCCCGGTGAATATTCAGGCTCTTCTTTCCGAAAAAGTCCGTCAGGCAATGGTTACGGCGGGCGCGGGCGCTGACTGCGAAGCGATGGTTCGCCAGTCAGCCAAGGCACAGTTTGGCGATTATCAGGCCAATGGCATCATGGCTGTGGCTAAAAAACTGGGCATGCCGCCGCGCCAGTTAGCCGAACAGGTAGTACAGCTGCTGCAACTGGACGGCATCGCCGCCAAAACGGAAATCGCCGGGCCCGGCTTTATCAATATTTTCCTCGACCGCCAGTGGCTGTCCGCGCAGCTGGAGCACGCGCTGAGCGCGCCGAAGCTGGGCATCGCCGGTGTGGAACCGCAAACCATCGTCATCGATTATTCCGCCCCCAACGTCGCCAAAGAGATGCACGTCGGCCATCTGCGCTCCACCATCATCGGCGATGCAGCAGTTCGTACGCTGGAGTTTCTCGGCCACAAGGTGATCCGCGCCAACCACGTCGGCGACTGGGGCACCCAGTTCGGCATGCTGATCGCTTATCTGGAAAAAGTGCAGAACGAGCATGCCGGCGATCTGGAACTCTCCGATCTGGAAGCCTTCTATCGGGAAGCGAAAAAGCATTACGACGACGATGCCGCCTTCGCCGAGCGTGCGCGCGGCTACGTGGTGAAACTGCAAGGCGGCGATGAATACTGTCGCACCCTGTGGCGCCGGCTGGTGGATATCACCATGAGCCAAAACCAGCGCAATTACGATCGCCTCAACGTCACGCTGACCAAAGATGATGTCATGGGCGAAAGCCTGTACAACGATATGCTGCCGGGCATCGTCGCTGATCTGAAAGCCAAAGGTCTGGCAGTGGAAAGCGAAGGCGCCACCGTGGTCTATCTGGAAGAGTTCCGGAACAAGGAAGGTGAGCCGATGGGCGTCATCATCCAGAAAAAGGACGGCGGCTACCTTTACACCACCACCGACATCGCCTGCGCCAAATACCGGTACGAAACGCTGAACGCCAACCGCGTGCTGTATTACATCGACTCCCGTCAGCATCAGCATCTGATGCAGGCCTGGACTATCGTGCGCAAAGCCGGTTACGTACCGGATGCCGTCAGCCTGGAACACCACATGTTCGGCATGATGCTGGGCAAAGACGGCAAGCCGTTCAAAACCCGCGCCGGCGGCACCATCAAGCTGTCCGAGTTACTGGATGAAGCCTACGACCGCGCTCTGGCGCTGATTGCCGAGAAAAACCCGCAAATGGAGCGTGCCGAGCTGGAACAACTGGCGCAAGTGGTTTCCGTCGGCGCGGTGAAATACGCCGACTTATCCAAAAGCCGCACCACTGACTATGTGTTTGACTGGGATAACATGCTGGCGTTCGAAGGCAACACCGCGCCGTATATGCAATATGCCTATACCCGCGTGGCGTCCATTTTCAAACGCGCCGGGGTGGACGACGGCAGCCTGACGCAACCGATCAGACTGGATGATGAACGCGAGCTGGCGTTGGCGACCCGCCTGCTGCAATTTGAAGAAACCATCACTACCGTGGCCCGTGAGGGTACGCCGCACGTCATGTGCGCCTACCTGTACGATCTGGCCGGGCTGTTCTCAAGTTTCTATGAACACTGCCCAATCCTCAACGCCGACAGCGACAGCGTGCGTCAGAGCCGCCTGAAGCTGGCGCAGCTCACGGCGATGACGTTGAAAACCGGGTTGGACACGCTGGGTATCCAGACCGTCGACAAGATGTAATCGTCACCGGGCCGACGCCATTGCCGTCGGCCCGAATCCCTCACTCTGTGTTGTCACCCTTCGCAACGGCTAAATACTGAATTCATCCGCCCACCGGGTTGCGCTGTCCATTGCCGTAATGACACAGTGATCCGACAGTTGCATCAACTTCGCCATCTCGCCGACGCCCGCCCATAACCCTTGTTCATACAGTTGCGACAGCCGTAATAGCGCGTAAAGTTTGCCTTCATGATGAAGCAAGGCCCTGGAAGCCGCTTCAGACAGGGTGATGTGCCCAAAGACATCCTCCAGCGACACATCCAGGATCACGTCCAGTAGCGAAAACAACCCACATAAAAACGCATCCTGTACGGAAGAATGCCACCCCACTCGCTCAGCCACCAACTCGCAGAATCGCCCGCGGGTCAAACTCACTTGATAGAGTTCCTCCACCTCGATATCACCTGCAACGGATAAACAGGCAATAGCCACAAAACGGCGCAGTTCATTCTTACCGAGGTACATGGCGATATCTTTCAACGACAGGCATTTAAAATTACTGGCGCCGACCGTCCGGTATAAAATATTTTTTGCGTAGCGCATGACTTTATAGGAAAGAGAGACATCGCCCTTAATCAACATCTCAACTCTCTTAAAATCAATCTCTTCGGCGCTTACCGCTTTTATCAATTGGAATGTGGCGATCTCATTCTGTGATAACCTGCGATTTTTGATCACTTCCGGCTTGCTAAAAAAATAGCCTTGAAAAAGATCAAATCCATATTTTTTATATCGCTCAAACTCGGCATGCGACTCTATTTTTTCAGCCAGCAACGTCACATGGTCTATTTTTTTACCCTGTTTACTGAGATAGCGGTCAATATCATTAAACTCAGTATCCTGCACATCAAATTTTATGATGTGAATGTAGGGGATGAAGCGATCCCAGGCACTGTCTAAAGAGAAGTCATCCAGTGCGATGCGAAACCCATCATCATGTAATTTTCGCACCGCCTTCAATAAGTCATCATCAGGCGTCGCCTGCTCTAATACTTCAATCACCACTTTGTTACGCGGCAACGCATGCGCGACGCCGTTAACAATTAATTGATAGGGAAAATTAATGAATGCGGAATGATGCCCAACCAGGCGGGACGGCGCCGCACACAGGAACTGATCCGAAATGATCTGGGCCGTCGCATACTCGGAGGGCACATTGGGAAAGGCATTGGTCAAGCCATTTCTAAAAAAAATCTCATAGGCTACCGTATTCAGGTGCCTGTCAAAGATAGGCTGCCGCGCAACGAATGAATACATGTATCCCCCGGTTATTGGCTATATTGCATGCAAAAGAAAGTACATGCGTAAGAGAAAATATTTATCATCATACCTTCTTGTTTTATTTATCACGGCCGAAATTAATTTCTCTTTATACCCAACTCATCATTATGTTATTCACTCACGCTGCGCTATAAAAATGATATTTATTATCACGTTCTATTTTCTGATAGGTATTAATTTACCTTGTAAACTATAGCCAGATAATCTCGCATTATCTATACCTGAATAATAAGAACTTATATTTTGACTCTAATCACACATTGTTGAAACAATTGCTCACTCATTCAACCAATAACTTGGCGTTATTCACGAACAATAGTGATGAAATCGCTGGCCCATTCACGCCAGAGACGCGACGTTACCGCCGCGTCTCTGGCACCCGTCGGTTATTTCATCCCTAACGCCAACCGAGACGACAAAGCCTCATCCGACGATGCGTGTGCCCCCCCCTCTCTCAGTCGGAACGTTTCCACCAACTGACGCAATCTCGTCGCCTGATCGTTAAGCGATTCCGCCGCCGACGACGCCTGTTCCACCATCGCGGCGTTCTGCTGCGTCACCGCCTCCATCTGGTTGATCGCTACGTTGATCTGGCTGATGCCGCGGCTCTGCTCTTCCGACGCCAGCGACATTTCACCCACCAGCGATGACGTATTCGTGATCAGGGTTTTGACATTACCGATGGCCTCGCGCACATCATCCGCCTGCTGCGAGCCGTTTCTCACTGCCGCAATGGCATTGTCTATCAACGTTTTGATTTCTCTGGCGGCGGAAGAGGAACGTTGTGACAACGTGCGTACTTCGCCTGCCACCACGGCGAAGCCGCGGCCGTGCTCGCCGGCGCGCGCTGCTTCCACCGCTGCGTTCAACGCCAGAATATTGGTCTGGAAAGCGATGCCTTCGATCAGGTTGGTGATCTCCGCCACTTTTTCCGACCCGGAAGCAATGCCTTTCATCGCCTGCATCATGCGTTCAACCGACTCATCGCCGTGGGTCACGGCCTCCGCCGCCTTCAGGCCCAGACTGTTGGCCTGCCGGGCATTTTCGACGTTGCTTTCCACGGTGGAGGAGATTTCATGCATGCTGGCGGCGGTTTGCGCCAGTGACGCAGCCTGTTCTTCGGTACGGGACGACAGATCAATGTTCGCCGCGGCAATCTCGCTGGATGCGGTCGCCACACTTTCGCTGGACATCCGCACATCCGCCAACACGGTAGCGAAACGGTCGGTCAGGTTGTTGAGCGCTTGCGCAGTCTTGCCGATTTCATCATGACGGCTGTCGTCTGCTCTCAACGTGAGATCGAGATTGTCGCTGATCGTCAGCAAGGTATGTTGCAGATGATTCAGGCTGCGACGGACATACAGCAAAATCATCAACGCCAGCGTACCGGCCACCGCCACCGAGGCAACGATCAGGCCGACAAAGGTATACAGCGCAGTGTTATAACTCGCCTCATTAGATTTTTCCTGTGTATCGGCCAGCGTCAGGTTGTAATCACGTTGATCCTGCAAAGCTTTAATCAATGCCTGTTCAACCTGCTTTTTAGTATTTTCCGCGGCGGTATCCGTGGTGTTCTGCTGGATTCCGCCTTTATAAACATTATCAATAGCCTGACGGTACAACGTCAGTTGTTGAATGATGTAATCGGTCATCTGCGCATCGTGCGCATCGGCAATATAGTTCTGCTTGTAGTCTGCCATGAGCTTATCCACGCTTGTCAGCTTGTCCAGCGTGGATTTCAACAGCGCCACACGTTGCCCCTGATCCTCCATGTTGCTCAGCGAACTGAGCGATGCCCGTACTTCACGCACATTGATGTTCGAATTAGACAATAAAGTGAGACTGGGCAACGTATTTCCCGTGACGTATTCAACCCGATCCTTTGAATCCCCAAGCGCTTTAATGCCATACCCGCCCACACCGATGAGCGACAGTACGAAAATAGTGATAGCTATTGTTAATTTCTGGAAAATCGTCATCTTCTTTTCCTTTATTTACATACGGTTATTGTGTTTCTTATTTAAAGTATCAGTAATGTATGCACTGATAACTTGTTATCGACAAAACATTGCACTTAATTAGTTAAATGAATCAATAAAACAGTCACATAACAGCAATTCATTCGCACAAATAACGCATAATTTCGGGCCTATATTCCGCAATTGATTTATACAACTTGGTGTAGCACTGATCAGTAATGCTAAACAAATTGCTAAATGTCAGGCGATGTGCTGTTTTTTCAGGAAACAAGAGGACAAAGAAAGGAAAACAAACGGCAACTCATCGTCCCGCAAACGACCGATAAGGCCGCCGGCGGGATATGAAGGAAACTCGGGAAAGGGGAAACAGGTAATAGAAAAGGCTTAGACGCTGCGGCGGGCGAAATCCCGCGGGCGGAATCCCAGTAGCGCCAGCACGGCGAAATAACTGCCGCCGCCGGCTGCCACCACCGCCATCAGCCGTAGCAGACGCGCCGCCATACCGCCCTGATCCCAGGCGGGCATCCAATAGCACATCAGCACCAACACCAGCGCCATACTCACCACGGCGATCGCCTGTTTCGCCAGAAATGACGTCCACCCCTGCTGCGGCTGGAACAAGCGCTGACGACGCAGCTGCCAGTACAGCAGCGCAGCATTAATGCAGGACGCCAGCCCGATGGAAAGCGCCAGCCCGGCATGCTGCAACGGCCCGATAAACACCAGATTCATCAGTTGGGTCATGGCCAGCGTCACCATCGCGATTTTCACCGGCGTTTTGATGTCCTGCCGCGCATAAAACCCCGGCACCAACACTTTAACCAGAATCAATCCCATCAAGCCGACGGAGTAAGCGACCAGTGCGCGCTGGGTCATCAGCGCGTCAAAGGCGCTGAACTTGCCATATTGGAACAGCGCCACCGTCAGCGGCTGCGCCAACACGCCAAGCGCTACCGTCGCGGGCAACGCCAGCAAAAAGCACAGCCGCAGCCCCCAGTCCAGCAGACGCGAATACTCCACCTGATCGCCGCTGGCGACGCTTTTCGACAATGACGGCAACAGAATAGTGCCCAACGCCACACCTAACACGCCGGAGGGAAACTCCATCAGCCGGTCGGCGTAATACATCCAGGACACCGCGCCCTGGCTGAGGAAAGAGGCGAAGATGGTATTGATGATCAGCGAAATCTGACTGACGGAAACACCGAGTATGGCGGGTGCCATCAGCTTCATCACCCGTGCGACGCCAGGCTCGCGCCATTTGATGCGCGGCAGTACCAGCATGCCTATTTTTTTCAGATGCGGCAGTTGATAACCCAGTTGCAGCACGCCGCCGACCACCACCGCCCACCCCAACGCCATCACCGGTGGATGAAACAGCGGCGCGCCGAACAGCGCAAAAGCGATCATACTGACGTTGAGCAGCGTCGGCGCAAATGCCGGCACGGAAAACCGGTTCCAGGTATTCAACACCGACCCCACCATCGACGTCAGCGAGATCAGCAAAATATAAGGAAAGGTGACACGCAACAGCGCCGCAGTGAGCGCAAAACGATCCGGCGTATCGGCAAATCCCGGCGCAGTAATCATGATCACCCAGGGCGCAGCCAACATACCCGCCACCGTCACCAACGCCAGCACCAGCGTCAACATCCCGGCGATGTAAGCTAAAAAGGTACGGGTCGCCTCTTCACCTTGTTGATTCTTGTATTCCGCCAAAATGGGAACAAACGCTTGGGAAAACGCGCCTTCGGCAAAAATACGCCGCAGCAGGTTGGGCAGTTTGAAGGCCACGAAAAATGCATCGGTCGCCATACCGGCGCCAAACACGCGGGCGACGATCGCGTCGCGCACAAACCCCAGCACTCGGGAAACCATGGTCATGGAACTGACCGCGGCCAGTGATTTCAGTAAATTCATTCGCTTTTTCTGGATAGGGAAATCGGGGATACCGGACGCCGCCGCAACATCACGGGCGGCGCGGCTCAAGGACTGCCGGCGGTCGCCCCGCCGGACGCCACCGGTATCGCTGCGTCGCAGGCGGAAACAAACCGCGCTCCCGCCTGATAGTGTGGCCTAGTCTACGCATTGCGTGTTCAATAGCTACCGAACAAACGCGCGACTGCGTTCTTTTTCAGCATTTTCCCAGCAGGCTGTCCACCAGGCGCTGCGCGCGCAGCGCCTGATCGCCGCTGGTTAACGGCGGCGTCTGCGATACCACCGAGTTGACGAAATGCGTAATCGCCCCCGCGAACCCCCGCTGCTCCAGCGTGCTCTGCCAAGACGGCGCCGGCCGCTGTACGATTACGCCGTCCCGCTCCTCTTTCCAGTCGTGCAGATTTTCCACCTGATACCAGCCGCCCGCGCCCACCCACTGTAGCGCTTCGCGGCCAGTACCCGCCTGTCGGTGCATACTGGTCGTCACCAGACAGTCACCCGCCTGAAAGTGATGCTCTGCGTAGATCAGCGCACCCTGCGGCGTACAGCGCAGCGTGCCGCCGTTCAGCGATGCGTCGGCCGATCTCGACAGCCACAGCGCGGTATCCACCACATGCAGATAATCATCCAACAGGGTAAACGCCGCCGACTGCGGGCCAACGTGGTCGATGCGGTGTTTCTCCATCCGCAGACTGTCCGGCGACGGCACCAACGCCGCCAATTGTCGGTACAGCGGCGCGAACCGTCGATTAAAACCGACCATCAGCATCAGGCGGCGCTTCGCCGCCAGCGCCACCAGCGCCTCAGCCTGCGCCAGCGTTTCCGCCAGCGGTTTATCGACATACACATGCACGCCCGCCATCAGCAAAGCGTGCACCACCTCGTAATGGGTCGCGGTGCTGCTGTGCACGAACACCGCATCGCACTGTTCGGCCAGCGCGGACAAACTCGCGGCACACGGCATTCGATACTGCCCGCAGATCTGGTGTGCCTTCTGCTGATTGGGCGAATACGCGCCCGCCAGTGTCCAGTTCAGCTGCTGCGACAGCACCGGCAAATAGGCCTTACGGGCGATATCGCCCAGCCCCACCATCCCGATACGTAGCGATGACATCGGCGATCCTCAATGATTATTCGGTTAACGGCCGACGCGCTCAGGCGTCCGAAGGTTGGCGCAGCGCCGCCAGTTGCTGGCGTAACGCTGCCACTTCCTGTTCAAGCATCTCCACCCGCGCCAGCAAGGACGCGCTTTCCGGCGTGCGCTCCGTGTCGGGTTCGGGATCGCCGCTTACATCGCCGCTGAACAGGTGCATAAACCGGCTTTCGCGCTTGCCGGCTTCCCGCGCCAGCCGCACCACGAACGGCCCGTCCTCACGTGCGGACAGCTGTTGCAGGGTGTTTTCCACATCTGACACGTCGCTGAACTCATACAGCCGCGCCGCCCGGGTACGCAATTCGCCCGGCGTTTGCGCGCCGCGCAGCAACAGGGTGGCGACCAACGCCACTTGCGCCGCCGAGAATTTCAGATCGCCGAATTCCGAGTTGCAGAACCGATGCTCATATTTCATCACCCGGTTGCCGAAGCCGCTTACCGTGCGCAGGAAATGCCGTTTCACCAACACATCCAGCGTTTGCTGCACCTCGGTTTCGCTCAAGTCCATCACCGGCTCGCGGTTGGTTTTCTGGTTGCAGGCGGCCGTCAGGCTGTTCAGCGACAGCGGATACTGCTCCGGCGTGGTGATCTGTTTCTCCAGCATACAGCCGATCACTCTGGCTTCACGGGTATTCAACTCGTATTTCATTCGCGTGCTCCTTGTGCATTATCGGGGCGAAGTTCAGGATCCGCCGACGCCGGACGGCGCGTCGACGCTATCGTTACTCATCGGGAAACCGGGACGGGGCGCGGCCTAACGCATAGGCGTCCACTCGGTATTGGTCAGGGCGGTCAGTACGTGATCCTGCCATTTGCCATCAATCAGCAAATAGTTTTTGGCGTAACCTTCTTTTTCAAAACCCAACCGAGCCAGCAGATCGCCACTACGGTGGTTATGTGGCATGTAGTTGGCCATGATGCGGTGCATATGCTGCTGGCGCAGCATGTAACGCAATGACGCCTGCAACGCTTCATACATCAGCCCCTGCCCCTGCCACTTCGCCGACAACGAGTAGCCGAGATAGCAAGCGTGAAACGCGCCGCGCAACACATTGCTGTAATTAGCCACGCCGCGCACTTCGTTTTCATCCGGGTCAAGCAGCAAAAAATAGTAAGCGCTGCCCTGTTTATGCATGTCGGTAATCACGCTCAAGCGCGCCTGCCAGCCGGAAGGATAGCAGTGACTGGCGTCACGCACCGGCTCCCAGGGCTTCAGAAATTCCCGATTCTCCGCATAGTATTCAGCCAGACGCCAGGCATCTCGCTCATGTGCCAGACGGACTACAAGCCGGTCTGTCACCAGACGGACTTTCGTTGACGCGGAACGGTAGCCAAACATGTCTCCCCCCAGGCGGACAGATTGTCGATAGGTCAAATGTATTGCACCGGCGGAAATGCCCCCGCCGAAAGCCATGATTTTACAATCTACTATAACCACATCGCTTCCACGCCGTAAAATCGCCGGCGCCGAGTTATTGTGCAATCACGTCATCCTGCCGGCTTTTTTTCTTAAACTGTCGCCCAGGTAACAGTTGTTTAATGAAAAAAAATTATTAGCGCGTGCCCTATCACATTTCATCAAGAGGCGAGACAATAGCGCCGACGAGAGATCTGAAGTCAGGCAGGGATGCGAAAACCCGCCACACACATTGTGCTGACGCACATTTCGCCGGCTGTCCTTCATCAGATCCATACGCCTTCTTCTGCTTTCTTTGTGGTGAAACATGCCGTTGATGACGCAAGCCCGCAGCCTGGGGAAATACTTCCTGCTGCTGGACAACATGCTGGTAATTTTAGGTTTCTTTGTTGTTTTCCCGTTAATTTCCATTCGTTTTGTCGATCAGATGGGTTGGGCGGCGCTGACGGTGGGGATAGCACTCGGCCTGCGGCAGTTTACCCAACAGGGGCTGGGGATTTTCGGCGGCGCGATCGCCGACCGGTTCGGCGCCAAACCGATGATCGTCGCCGGCATGTTGCTGCGCGCTTCCGGTTTCGTGCTGATGGCATTGGCGGAAACACCGCTCTTGCTGATGCTATCCTGCATTTTATCCGCCTTGGGCGGCACGCTGTTCGAGCCGCCGCGTAATGCCATCGTCATCAAACTCACCCGTCCGCACGAGCGCAGCCGGTTCTACTCGCTGTTGATGATGCAGGATAACGCCGGTGCGGTACTGGGCGCGCTACTGGGCAGTTGGTTGATGCAATACAATTTCAATGTGGTGTGTTGGACCGGCGCGGCTATTTTCGTGCTGATCGGCCTATTGAATGCATGGCTGCTGCCCGCCTACCGGATTTCCACCACCCGCACGCCGATTCTGGAAGGTATGTCGCGGGTACTGCGCGATCGGCGCTTTGTGACTTACGTCCTGACGCTGACCGGCTACTACATGCTGGGCGTACAGGTACTGCTGATGATGCCGATCATGGTCAATGAGCTGGCGGGGACGCCTTCGGCCGTCAAGTGGATGTACGCTATCGAGGCGGTGCTGTCGCTGTCGCTGCTGTATCCCATCGCCCGCTGGAGCGAAAAACGCTACCGTCTGGAACAACGCCTGATGTTAGGTCTGTTCATCATGACCCTGAGCCTGCTGCCGATGGGCATGGTGACGCATGTCCGGTTGCTATTGCTATTGATCGGTATTTTTTACCTGGGCTCGATCATCGCCGAACCGGCACGGGAAACCCTGAGTGCGTCGTTGTCCGACGCCCGCGCCCGCGGCAGCTATATGGGCTTTAGCCGGATGGGGCTGGCGCTGGGCGGCGCTCTAGGTTACAGCGGCGGCGGTTGGCTGTTCGATATGGGTAAATCACTCAACCAACCGGCATTGCCCTGGTGCATGCTCGGTATTGTCGGGATGCTGACGCTGGCGGCGCTCTACTGGCAGTTCCACCTGAAACGTCTCGAACCCGCCATCTTGCGTGACCACTGATGTCACCGGCGCCCGTCACGGGCGCCACTGTTCTCCCCGCCGCGGGTTTTCCTGACGGCATTTCACTGACCACGAGTTATCCACCACACGTTTTCCCGCCGCCATAGCGCCCACCCGACGCCTAGGTCATTGAACGTATTTCCTGTCGACTGGGCGACGGACGCTATTTCGTTACATTTACCGGCACAAACAGCATGGACGCACCACACCACGACAATGGATAATCCTGCGCTGGAACAGTCACGCGCAGGCTGAGGTCATGCGCACTACAGGAGATCTGGTATGAAACTTTTTATCTATGAACACTGCCCGTTTTGCGTGAAGGCCCGCATGATTTTCGGCCTGAAGTCTCTGCCGGTAGACGTGACCGTACTGTCCAATGACGACGAAGCGACGCCCATTTCCATGGTGGGACAGAAGATGGTGCCGATTCTGCAAAAGGCGGATGGCGGCTATATGCCGGAAAGTCTGGATATCGTGAGATACGTTGACGGGCTGGATGGCAAACCGGTACTGAACGGCGCGGTTAACCCGGCCATTGATGACTGGATCCGCCAGGTTTACCAGTACGCGGGCCAGTTGCTGATCCCCCGCTTTTCCCGCGCCCGGTTTGAAGAGTTTGCCACCGAGGCCGGCCGCAACTACTTCATCCACAAAAAAGAGGGCCAGATCGGCAGCTTTGCCGGGCACTTCGCCCAAACCGAGACGCTGGTCGCCCGGCTGGAGCATGACCTGCTGGCGCTGGAACCGCTGATTGTCAGCGCCGACGCCTGCAACGGCGCGCTGTCGCTGGACGATATCAATCTGTTCCCGCTGCTGCGTTCGCTGAGCATTGTCGCCAACGTCGCCGTTCCTCCCCAGGTCGCCTCCTACCGTGATGCGATGGCGCGGCTGAGCAACATCAACTTGCTGGCCGATCAGGCGCAGTAATCACGCCGCCTGCCTGCGGGCAGGCGCGTTTCAGTACATTCCGATTGGCGATATACCCCGATTGTCGCACCCTGCCAGCAGGTTTCGGTGGTTCAGAGCACTTTAAAAACAAGAGGTTATAGGATGAAATTTTCAGGACTGGCCGCATTGGCGCTGCTTGGCTCGTGGTTATTGAGCGGCTGCGGGCCGCTGACGCAATATTCCCTGAGCGAGCAGGAAATCAACCAATACCTGCAACAGCATAATGATTATCAGAAACAGCTTGGTGTCCCCGGCGTGATCGACGCCAACATCGTGCTGACCGAACTCAATAGCCAAATCGGCCGCACCGAGCCCGGCAAAGTGACGCTGAGCGGCAACGCCAAAGTGAATATCGCTTCGCTGCTCGGCAACCAGACCGCCGACATGAAACTGACGTTGAAAGCCCAGCCGGTGTTCAATAAAGAGCAAGGTGCCATCTATCTGAAAGATCTGGAATTGGTGAGCTACCAAGTCGAACCGGAAAAATTGCAGTCGCTATTGCAGACGCTGACGCCCTATCTGAACCAGTCGCTGAAGAATTACTTCGACCAAAAACCCGCTTATGTGCTGAACCCGGAGCACAGCAACAAGGAAGCGCTGGCGAAAAAACTGGCCAAAGGTATTGACGTTAAACCGGGGCAATTGGTGATTCTGCTCACCGACTAAGCACTGAACCAGGCGAACCTGCCACGTATCGGCATGTTCGCCATCAGCCCGGCGAGTTATAGCGCCGAACGGTTGAGTCTAGCGAAAGCACGTCACGCGAAAGCCGTATTCCGACACGACGCTGCGCGTGTTGCAGGCAAAACCGCCGCGATGGGCGCGCCGTAGCCGACACCGTGATGTGCGGTAAATACGGCGCGAACTGCGCAGTTGAGTGAGTGACCGGGCTACCTACTCGGCAACGCGGGTTACACATCATCCTCATTGTCTTCGTCTTCTGTCTCCGCCAGCTCATCTCGCATCGCATCCAGCGCCTCACGGCACATTATCGCCAATGTGCGGTAGAACGGCGTGACGGCGTGGCTCTCAACTTTCCCCAGAAAACGTCCGCTCCAGGGCAATAAGTAGTTGTCGAACAAAGCAATCTGCGCGGCGGTTTCATCGTCCTGCGCCTGATCTTCCAGCCAGGACGCCGCCAGCAGCAACCCACCGAAATGGTCGGCCGGGCCCTCGCCCAACGGCATACCTCGCTGCTGTAAAAATGCCCGCACCTCAGCCTCCGGTGCGCCCTCTTCCCAGGCCGACCCCCACGGCGCCACCGCCGGGTCATCACCGAACAACGAGACGTAATCCGCCGTCAGCGCCGGTAAATCGACGCTTTTCTGTAAGCGCGCTGACAGGTCATCCTGCTCCAGCGGCCAGTGCTGCGGCATTTTGCCTTGCTGGATCAGCGTCAATAACGGCGCCAACAGCGGATCCTGCGGCTGACGATAAAACAGTGAGCCGAGGATGCGGCACACCACAGAGAATTCATTCATGTTATTACCTTGTGAACAATGAGTGACGGTGTCACAAATCCGCAAATTCGGGAATAGTAGGCTTACCGCGTAATTGCAGAAAATCCAGCACCCGACGCGGGCTGACATTCAACACACGATCCTGCGGAAAATCAACTTCCTGCAATATGCGCTCACAGTGGGGAAACTCCCCCATCGACCAAGCGATATGCGAATCAGACCCCAGCGCCAGATAACCGCCCGCGTCACGAACCGCTTCGGCAATCGCCCGACAATTCGGCCCGCTACCCCGGCGGGAGTGTTCAAACGAGGAATTGTTCAGTTCCAGCGCCACGTTGTACTCGGCGGCGGCCTGCGCCACGGCGCGGATATCAATGGGAAATTTGGGGTTGCCGGGGTGGCTTATCATGTGCACATGCCCCTGCGCCATGGCAGCAATCATTGCAGTAGTGTGAACGGCCTGATTTTGCGGTGGGAATACCGGTTCGTGAAAACCGGCGATGATCAGATCCATCACTTCCAGCATCTGGCCGGTACAGTCGATGTCGCCGTCCAGATTTTTGATATTGGATTCGATCCCGCGAAGAATGCCGATGCCGCCAACCACGCGCGGCCAAACACGCATATTAATGAAGTGCCAGTAGTGCGGCGCATCCGCCATATCGGGGCCGTGGTCGGTAATGGCGAACAGACGAATGTTTTTCTTTTTCGCTTCGGCAACATAGTCATGCAGTGTACTGTAGGCGTGGGTACTGGCGACGGTGTGCATGTGCAAATCAACGGGATACATGATTTCTCCTGGTGTGGCATTGATAAGCAAGCATAGCATTTATCCCTCCACGACACAGCGGCGATGAGAATCAATAACATTAAATTAACGCCGCCGACATATTCTCAACTGCGTACATTGCGATATCCCCACCGTTGGCGAGCAAAGCAGCAGATCGCGTGAAGTTTGGCTAAACGCACGTTGTTATGAAAGAAGTTTGTTGACGCTACAACGGAATTTCCCTACAGTAGCGCCCGTCGCTGAGACAGCGGCTACGGTGAGGTGTCCGAGTGGCTGAAGGAGCACGCCTGGAAAGTGTGTATACGTGAAAACGTATCGAGGGTTCGAATCCCTCCCTCACCGCCAGATTAAAAACAAAAACCCCAGACTTACGCCTGGGGTTTTTGTTTTTTTACCGTTGATGAGTGAGGGGAAAACTTGCATCGCGTCGTCAGCGCGCATTCACGCAGACCGCATAAATGATGCGCGCCCTCGCAGTTTACAGCATCCCATTTTCGGCGTTTTTTACATCCATATCGGTTTGCCCATATGGGTAAGCGTCACTCGAGGTCATCAGGGGTATCGCCGCTGTTAATTGCACCTCTGACCATGTCCCCCCTGTCCTCCAGCCGCGCGCATAACTGTGAGGGTGACTGGCAATAAATATTCGCGCCATGGTTCCTCAACTCATCATAAGAACCATACCCCCACAACACGCCGATGGCGAATAAACCATTATTATGCGCGCTAATAATATCTTCTTTCCTGTCCCCTATCATGACGGTATTTTTTCTATCCAGCGCATGTTTATTTATCAGGGCCGATAACAATTGGCTTTTATCATCTAAACTACCGTCTGCGAGCGTGCCCATAATATCGGTAAAAAACGAATCAAGTTTTAAATTCACCAGTATCTTCTCTGCAAAAATCTGTCTCTTCGATGTCGCCAAAAATAAATCATGCCCATTATTTTTTAACTGGCTAAGCGATGTCTGAATTTCCGGATAAGGCACGCTCTCATAAAGCCCATGTTGACCATAATGCTCCCGATAGATATTCACCGTTTCAGCCACGCGGTTATCGCCATACGGCGCCAGTAAAGTACAGACAATACTATTCATGGGCGGGCCAACCAGCGCGGTGATGTCCATATTTTCATCAATGTCATGGCCTTGCTGGCGAATGGCATACACTAAACTCGCTTTGATGCCGGGGAGAGAATCAATGATGGTTCCGTCCAGATCAAAGAGTACATTCACGCTGCACCCCCTTCATT
The DNA here is from genome assembly GCF_014855505.1 of Musicola keenii. Taxonomy (NCBI): domain Bacteria; kingdom Pseudomonadati; phylum Pseudomonadota; class Gammaproteobacteria; order Enterobacterales; family Pectobacteriaceae; genus Musicola; species Musicola keenii. The sequence continues at coordinate 169,873 of NZ_JAAWVW010000002.1, forward strand.
TTTAATAAATGTGATTGTTCGCAAATAACCTAATAGCGATCGGCTTGCTATAACCACTGTATGGGAATACAGTAAAAAACCATTAATGATGAGGGTATTATGATGATTATGAGAGCGGCGCCACACACAAAAGATGAGACTTGCCCAGCATGCGTAGTCGCTGGCGGATTTATTTTCCTGGCACACCACAGTGGCGGCCATGAAAAAGCGGATGCGGTGTTTCAGGCAAGAGCGTCTCTGAAAGCACTGAGTCGAACGTTACAATCCGTCGACGCAAGCCTCAATGACATGGTTCAATTGACGCTGTATCTCAAGCACCGCCACGATTTCCCCGCAGTTCGGGACGTTTTCCGCGAGTTTTTCACCGATGGCCATTATCCAGCACGGATGACGGTGTTCACTGATTTTATCAGCGAAAACTGCCTCTGTATGATGGACGGCACGGCGGTTGTGGCCTCCTCGCCTGATGCACAGTGATGTCATTACAGGCAACCGGTATCAGCACTGTGAGTGCCCGCCATCATTACGTGGGCACTGAATTATTTAGGGTATTTACCACGAGAAAATATGAACATCCTTGATGACACCTCATGCCTGGAAGATTATTTAACATCACACCAGGGAAAGAAGATTAAAATCATTACCGCCTTTGCCAGCGGCACAGAAGAGATCATTTCCGCATTACTGGATAATAACAACACCATTGAATTACTGGTTGGGACAATTAATGCCTTCACTGCGCCAAAATTCATTGAATATTGTGCCAATCTAAACCGAAATGACTTTCACGCTTTCGTGGACTTTGGCTATGAATCAAGTATTCATTGGAAGTTGTATTTAATCGAACCGGATATCGTTGTCATTGGCAGCGCTAATTTTACAAAAACTGGCTTATCTCTTCGACGGGATACTTGCGTGGTCATGGAAAATATCGGCCTGTATACTGAATATGTGCAGCGTTTTAGACAATTATTAACCACGAAATCGGTCATCAAAGCAGATACATCATCAGCATTCCAATTAAACTTTCATCATTACTGTCGCAACCATAATAGAACCCAGGCGGGATTAGCCAGGTCTCGGCATTATTCCAGCGCCGAGCAATGGTTATTAGATGAAAGCAATCAGACGCTACCGTTGTTCATTTGGTGTAAACGCCATTCAGCGGAAACCAAAGCCAAAGCCACTCAACTGTTGCAAGAAGCATCTGCGGAAGCTGATACCCTCCTGCTGAGGGATTTTTTCACATACGACGCCAAGCAAGATGATCTGCCCTACCAACAGGGCGATGTGGTGCTTTGCGCCAATCACCGTGGAAGTTATATCGATTTTTATACATTCGATAGAATTATCTACAGCGAGGGGCGCCACTTTCTCTATTCGTATCGGCAGAATCGGTATCAACGCCCGTTCGAACTGAATACGTTGAAAACAAAACTTAAGCGCGCGATACCGCAATTTTTTGAAGGTGACGCCACCTGTATTGACCGCGACGAACTGCAAGAGATCCTGCACCGGACATAACCAGGTGCTGAATCTTTCACGATCCCGTCGCGAACCTCACTGCCGGCTTGGCGATTCCCCCCGCGAGTCAATCCCGACCAGGCCGGTTCATCCTTGCTAGCCCTTCTCCAGACGCAAGTCTGGGGCAAAGCCGGATACCGGGTCGGCTGGCCACGCTTTAGTGGTCACGTCGGTTGCCTGTCCAGGTCGATTCTCGCATCCGCTTGATATCTCGATTCGGCGGATCCCCGAATAGTCGGCTGTATTCCCGGCTGAACTGGGATGCGCTCTCGTATCCGACTCGCGTCGCTGCGCTGCCGGCATCCAGATTTTCATTGAGCATCAATTGCCGGGCATCAAGCAGGCGCAGATTCTTCAGGTATTGCAACGGGCTCACGCCGACAACGGCGCGGAAATGCTGTCGGAACGTTGAGGGGCTCATGTGGGCCTTTGCCGCCAGTTCATCCATCAACACATTTTCCGTGTAGTGCTGTTTAAGCCATGCGATCACCTTGGCAATTTGCTGGCTCGGCGAGCCGATCGCCACGAGACGGCGCAAACCGGCGCTATGCCCCCCATTGAGCAGGCGCACGACGATCTCCTGCTGGATTAAGGGCGCGAGGAGAGGAATCAACGCCGGCTCGGCCAGCAATCGGAGTAGCCGGGTCAGCGCATCCTGTAAGCCGGGCTCCAGCGCCACGAGAGATATTCCTCGTGTCGTCGACGCCGGCAATGGCGTCGCAAACTCCATTTCCGCCGCCAACTGAGCGATGAGGCGAGCATCAAGCTCCAACCACATCCCGAGGAAAGGCTCTGCGGTACTGGCACGAGTAACGTATGCGACAACCGGCATATCTACGGTGGTGATAAGGGATTGTCCAGCCCCGTATTCGAAGATCTCGTCACCCTGGGTGATCCGCTTGCCGCCTTGCACGATCAATACCAGACCCAGGCCATAGATGCAGGGCGTAGGATCGGTGATAGAACTGCAGCGACGCAGCTTCAGCGCCGGTATCAGCGTATTATGGTCTCCATCAATTTGTGCAATATTGCCAATCAGGCTGGCAAGCTCACCCATGTCCGGTTCTGATTGAGAACTCATTCCACATCTCCATAAAATCTAATGGTTACATCTCAAATGTATTGTTGAAGCTTAGCATTGCTGGTTGTCTACCGACTTGATGATTGATATCAAATCATCAAATCAGGCAATAAATACCACGTTTCTGGCAAACACTCCCAGGGCCTTCGCGCTCATACTGCCTCACACCGGTTCACGACCTACCCTGACTTACTTTTTCATTCATGGAGATTTTGTACTATGACCTCACCCCAATCGAAGCTGCTTCAGCCTTTCGCTTTCAACAACGGCCTGACCCTACGCAACCGTGCCGTGATGGCACCGATGACAACCTGGTCGGCGAACCCGGATGGCACCATATCTGACCAAGAGGTGGCTTACTATCGCGCTCGCGCCAACGGTGTCGGCATGGTGGTGACAGGCTGCACGCATGTGACGCCTGACGGCATAGGCTTCACTGACGAGTTCGCCAGTTATGACGATCGTTTCATTCCCAGCCTCCGTCGCCTCGCGCAAGCGGCTAAAAGTGGGGGCGCGCCCGCCATTCTGCAGATATTCCACGCCGGCAACAAAGCCTTGCCGCACCTTGTACCGGATGGCCGTGTGGTCAGCGCCAGTGCGCTAAAGGTGCCGCCCAGCCCATTCAATAACGCCGAAATCACTAGCCATGCACTGAGCGGGGAAGCTATCGAAGAGATCATCAGGGCTTTCGGCGAAGCGACTCGCCGCGCCATTGAGGCGGGCTTCGACGGCATCGAGCTGCATGGTGCTCATGGCTTTCTCATCCAGAACTTCTTCTCGCCCATGTTTAACCAGCGTGATGATGAATGGGGCGGTTCGCTCGAAAACCGTATGCGTTTCCCCTTGGCCGTGGTGCGTGAAGCGCAGCGGGTCATCGCCGAACACGCCAAGCGCTCTTTCTTGCTGGGCTACCGCATCTCACCGGAAGAAGCTGGCGAAGGGGCGCTGCGTATCAGTGATAGCTACGTACTGATTGATCGGCTGATTGAAGCCGGCATCGATTATCTGCATGCCTCGCTTTTTGACATTCCGAATGCCAGACCGGTTGATGGTGCCGACGAACGGACGACCGCCGAGCTGCTCGTTGAGCACGTAGCCGAGCGCATTCCCCTGATGGCGGCGGGCCTTATCCGCACGCCAGCAGACGCTGCAAAAGCCATGGATACCGGCCTGTCTCTCATCGCGATCGGGCAGGGCCTGGTGATGAACCCGACATGGGTCGAGCTCGCGGGTGAAGGCCGGGAAACCGAGATTGCTACGGCGCTTGATGCCGAGCGCGTGCCGTTACTGGCGATCCCGGACAAACTGTGGGGCGTCATCCAGGTGGCGAAGGGGTGGTTCCCTGTCGTTGAGGCAACACCGCCTCACGCTTGATGACTCATTGATGCGCCGGGCAAGCGCTCGGCCCGGCCTGCGTGCCACCGGTTTTTTTCAGCGCCCGACCTGCGTAGCCGGCCGGGCTGTTGTCGATCGCGCGACACGGCATCCTTCTGGGCGCGCGGTTGCAACGACAGGCAGTGGCATGGGAAACGGCGGTTCGCGCCTTGATGCCCTGAGGCGGTTCCCCACTTAAAGACGAGGAAAGACCTTGGAGCGTTTAATCATCCCGTAAGCAAAACGGGTCTCAATGGCCGCAATACCGCCAATTTTTTGCAGCTTGTCCCGTACGAAGCGTTCGTAGTCGCGGAAGCTACCGGCCAAAACACGCAATAAATAATCAGCGTCGCCGGCCATGACATAGCAGTCCATGATTTCATCAATGACCCCCACCGATTGCTCGAATGCGCGTACCGATGCTTGCGAATGACGCCCCACACGGATCCCGTGATTCTTTTTTCTCATCGTTGAGCGTCCTACAGAGGTCGATTCAGAGCGAGGAACCCTACCTGGCGTTGCCCGCACGCACGCTTTTTGAAATCACGCGGGGAGCGACACTATTTCTCAATCCCAAATCGGATTGCGGCAAAGAATTTCTGCCTTACGAAGTAGAACAACTGCTTGCCGGCGGATTAAGTCAGGCGCCGGAGCAACGGGTAGTAGAAAAAGATGCCCACGTACTGCTCGGCCAGCCCGCCCATTATCTGCAGAACCTGGCGCACCCGGCTCAAAGCCGGGCTGGGCCGCAACGCATCCTGATACGCCGCCCTATACCGGCACCGATACGCAAGCCCATCCGTTGATACGGACGGCGGGCGACATCCAGCCCCGCAACGTCCAAAGATGAGTCTGTGTCCATCCGAGACGATCGCAGGCGCGACCGCAGGCATCAACCAAGATTGTCGCCAAACGTTGGCGCCGCATTATCATCCATACCGCACCACGGCCAGCCCCGCCTGTTCGAATGGCAACGTCAACGCGCCCGGTACGTCGTCGTCCACAATCAGCGTGCCGGCCAACGACAGATCGCCGATGGCGTATGGCGACGCGACGTTCAACTTATCCCGTGTCGCCATCACCATGGTTTCCGCCGCCCGCGCCGCCAGCGCCCGTTTGATGTAAGCCTCCTCCAAATCACCGGTACTGAAACCGGCTTGCGGGTGAACGCCAGTCACCCCCATAAAAAACAGGTCGGCGCGAATATGCGACATGGCTTCTACCGCGGCGGCGCCCACCGTGACCAGCGAATGCTTATACAGTTTGCCGCCAATCAGCACCACGTCGATACCGGGATGGTTGACCAACCCGACCGCCACACTGGGGCTGTGCGTCACCACCGTAGCGCAGAGATCCGCCGGCAGACATTTCACCAGTTCGCCGCTGGTGGTGCCGCCGTCGATCATCACCACTTGCCCCGGTGTAATCATTGCCGCTGCCGTACGCGCGAGTCGCTGTTTCTCATCGATTGCCATCTGGCTGCGAGCGGCGAAACTTACCACCGTGTCCGACGCCGGCAGCGCGCCGCCATGCACCCGTTGCAAACGCCCCTCCCGAGCCAGCTCACGTAAATCCCGGCGGATGGTATCTTCCGAAACGCCGAACTGTTCGCTGAGCGCCTTCGCCAGCACCTGCCCCTCTGCCGCCAGTTGCACCAAAATCTGTTTTTTACGCTGTGTCGTCAGCATACCTGCTCCGTATTCTTGCCCGACCCCATGACTAAATGTTCACGAATTTACACGAATAGTCACTTAACACCCACAAAATTCCGTATACCTGGCTGAATACGAGTAAAAACGTGCAAAATAAGCATCACGTAATGCACGATATTGCATGAAATAAATTGATATTGCACGGTAGCATACCTTAAGATGCCAACTCCTCTACCACTTGGAGTCTCCTCATGCACACCACCAAAGATCGGATCCGCATTATCGACAGTGTTGTCCTCTCCGACGACGGGTATCTGCTGAAAAAAACCACCTTCGACTTTCTACGGCGCGACGGCTCCTGGCAACGACAGAGTCGCGAAACCTACGACCGCGGCGACGGCGCTACCATCCTGCTGTTCAACCGGCAAAAGCAGACGTTGTTGTTCACCCGGCAGTTCCGTTTTCCAGTATTCGTCAATGGTCACGACGGCATGCTGATTGAAACCGCCGCCGGTCTGCTGGACCATGCCGACCCCGAGGTACGCATTCGCGCCGAAGCGGAGGAAGAAACTGGCTACCGGGTATTCAACGTGCAAAAAATTATGGAGTGCTACATGAGCCCCGGCTCAGTGACCGAAAAACTGCATTTTTTTGTCGGCGAATATGACGACGCCTCACGCATCGGCGCCGGCGGCGGGCGGCGCGAAGAAGGCGAAGATGTGGAAACGCTGGAGATGACTCTGCCGGATGCGCTGCGTGCCATTGAAACCGGCCTGCTGGTCGATGCCAAAACCATTATGTTGGTGCAATATGCCGCGCTGCGTCAACGCGTTGACGGCCACGGCGTCTAACGCCATGAAGCTTGTGGCCTGAGCCTTTTGTGGTGAAGACAACGCGCGGCTGGCACATACACACCGCCACGCCCTTCTTGCTACCGACCGCCGAAACGCGGTGAAGGGCGCCAATAATCCAGACGCCCGAAGGGACGCAGCGCTCCCGGCAGCGCCGAGGCCTGTCGGATAAACCGCCGAGAAAACGCCCATGGTTTGACTTTTCATTCGCCCACGCTATGCCTTAATAAACCGCCGTTATGCAGCCTGGCGATATCGATATCAGCCTTAATGCGTTATTCGACTGGTCATTTGGGGCTTGCCGTGTACGCGCTCCGCTCACCCTTCGGGCTAGGCAAGTGTGTTGTCCGTTCAACATGCGCGCCAATTCGTCTCTAGGTGGATCGACTCTGGGCGTGCTGCAGCAGTGATGCCAGGCGCCGATTGATTATTTCTTACGAATGGAAATAACCGGCGAAATGGCAGAAACTGCCGGCGCAATAACATGATTAGCCGGTTTTCGGCGCATATTCTAGGCATCATGCCTTACTTCACGAGGTGTTTTATGAGCAAAGGCTTCGCACTGCTGGCGGGTCTGGCGCTGGCAGGCAGCTTACTGAGCGCGCCGTCTCTGGCACAGAATAAAAACCAGGCCGGCATGTTTGACTACTATCTGCTGACGCTGTCATGGTCGCCCACATTTTGCCTGACCCACAAAGACAATCCGCAATGTACCAAAGGCTACGGTTTCGTCCTGCATGGCCTGTGGCCCCAGTACACCAAGGGCGGATGGCCGGAAAACTGTCCGCCCATCGCCGCACTGACGCCGGAAGAGCGCCGACAAGGCGATATGATTTTTCCCTCAGATGACTTACTGACCCATGAGTGGGAAAAACACGGCACCTGTAGCGGGCTCGGCGCTAAAGGCTATCTGGAGGCAGCCGACCAGGCTCTGAGCCAGGTAAAAGTACCGCCCGAACTCCAGGCACCGCACAAACCGCTATTCCTGTCCGCCGACAAGATCTTGACTGCATTCCGCCAGAGCAATCCCGATATTCCGGCCGACGGCCTAGTCGTGGCCTGTAACAAGAAAGAACTGTCGGAAGTCCGCGTCTGTCTGGATAAGCAACTGAAATTCCAGTCCTGCGCCTCCAACATCAAATCCAATTGCCCTGCCGGCGAGATCCGGATCCCGAACGTCCGCTAACCCCATCTGACGCCTTCGTCCTGTGCCCGATCACTGATGCAGGCGTCCCCACCTCAGAATAAATTACATTTAGTTACCTTTTTTGTAGTTTTGATGTACCAGATTGATACCCAATCGAAAGTATTTTTATATGAAAAAATCATATTTGTATTTATTAACAAGATGAAATATCAGTGTCATCTATAACAACTAGGCTATGTCCGCCATTACGCGGCCTTTCGCGACGAGCGCGGGCAAGTAATGACGAGATAGGCCTCACCAGCGGCCGGGTTAGCGCCGAACTCGACACAGACAGGTAATGACATGTTTTTGTTTTCACCCCAGGACAGTGCATACAGCAAGATGTTGCGGCAGTTTGAATCACAGGCTCAGCAGGAAGGGATCACTCGTCAAACACTGGGCGCCGCCGTAGTGTTTAACGGTGGGATACTGCTGGTGCGGCGTAGCGCCAATGACCCGGTGCTACCGGGATATTGGGAAATACCCGGTGGCGGTCGCGCGCCCAACGACCACAATCTGTTGGCGACGTTGATGCGCGAATTGCATGAAGAAACCGGGCTGCGTTTGAGCTATATCCGTCATTATCTGGGTTTTTTTGACTATTCGCTGGAAGCGACAAGCCAAGCGGGCAAGCCGGAAAAAGTACGGCAGTGGAATTTCCTGGTGGATGTGGCGCCGGAAGCGATCTGCCTGTGCCCGCAAGAGCACGATGCCTGGCAAATTGTGCGCCAGTCATCGGATATCCCCGACGACTGGCCGATTAGCGAAGAAAGCCGCTTTGTGGTGAGCTCAGCCATCCGGCTGTTGTAATGTCATCTCGCGACAGACGGGCCGATGGCACGCCATCAGCCTGCCCATCGGGGCGTTGCAACTGTTAAACCAACTGTCCGAGCGACGCCGGGTCAAACCCTTTGAGGGTTTCCAGTTTCTGCTGATGGACTTTCGCGGCCCAGTGAGGATCGGTCAGCAGTGCACGCCCCACCGCGATCAAATCAAACTCATCACGCGCCATGCGATCCAACAGCTTATCGAGGTTAGCCGGGGTGGAACCTTTGCCGGCAAAGGCGCTGAAGAATTCATCCGACAGCCCAACGGAACCGACGCTGATGGTGGCCGCGCCGGTGACTTTCTTGGCCCATCCCGCGAAGTTCAGCCCGTTTTCGCCATCCACTTCCGGGAATTCCGGTTCCCAGAAACGACGCTGGGAGCAGTGCAGAATATCCACACCCGCCGCCACCAGCGGCGCCAGCCAGTCTTCCAACGCCAGCGGCGTCGGCGCCAGACGTGCGCTATAGTCCTGCTGTTTCCATTGGCTGACGCGCAGGATCAGCGGGAAGTCCGGCCCCACTGCCTGACGCACACTTTTCACCACTTCGGCGGCGAAGCGGGCGCGCTGTTTGATGGTCGCGCCGCCGAAAGCATCGGTGCGCTGGTTGGTTTCCCCCCAGAAGAACTGGTCGATCAGATAGCCGTGCGCCCCGTGCAGTTCCATCGTATCGAACCCCAGGCGTTTGGCATCGGCTGCCGCGCGGGCAAACGCCGCAATAGTATCGGCGATATCCTCGTCCGTCATGGCGTGGCCGCGCTCCACATCCGGCATAACTAACCCGGACGGGCTTTCGATATAGTCAGGTTCCCACGCCACATCTCGCAGCGGTACCGAGCCAACGTGCCATATCTGCGGCCCCATCCGCCCGCCCGCTGCATGTACTTCATCGATCACGTTCTGCCAGCCCTGCAAGGCCGCATCGCCATGAAACACTGGAATACCGGGATGATTACGCGCGCCGGGGCGATCGACCACGGTACCTTCCGACAAAATCAACCCGACTTCGCCTTCGGCACGGCGCCGGTAATAGGCCGCGACATCGTCGCCGGGGATGCCGTCAGGGGAAAAAGTACGGGTCATCGGCGCCATCACGATGCGGTTTTTCAGGGTCAGCGTTTTGAGTGAAAACGGGCGAAACAGGACATCAATATTGGCCATGCCATTCATCTCCTTGGGTGTGATGGCTTGAGGGTATACAATGTAAACTTGGTGTCAATTAGGCACTTTAATGCAACCAGGTAGCCTACAGGAAACCACGATGACCAAACCCTGTCTTTCCCCTTTTTGCCATGCCAACTCCCCCAGCCGTTTTCTGCTGGAGCAGATTGCCGACAAATGGTCTGTGCTGGTGTTGGCGACGTTGTGCGAACGCCCGCTTAGATTTAACGAGATCAAACGTCGGTTGGATGGCATCACCCAGAAGGCGCTGACGCAATGTCTACGCAAACTGGAGCGCAACGGCATCGTTGAACGCCGGGTGCTGACCGCTTCGCCCATCGCTGTGGAATATCACACGACGGAACTGGGGCACACGCTGAAGGAGCCATTTCAGGCACTGTATCGTTGGACGGTGGAGTATCTGCCGCAGGTGGAAAAAGCGCGAGAGGATTTCGATCGGCGCGCGGCCGGCGAGCAGGAAGCGGTCGAAACACTCGAAACGGCACTGTGAGCGCCGCTCCCCGCCAACAAGGCCAACATCGCCGATGCCGAATACACGCTACGACACGGTAAACGCCATCATCATGCCGGTATCTTCGTGCTCCAGCAGATGGCAGTGGGCCATATAGGCCCGTTGCGCCGGCGCCAGGTGATTGAACCGCACCAACACCCGGCTAACACCGCCTTCCACCCGCACGGTGTCCTTCCACCCTTGCCGATGTGCGGCAGGCGCAGCGCCGTTTTCCGACAGGATACGAAACCGCGTACCGTGAATATGGAACGGGTGCAACATCATGTCGCCCTGACCGGAGATCTCCCAGATCTCCTCCTCGCCGCGTTTGACGTCAAACAACGGTTTGCCCATCTCGAACGCGACGCCGTTGATGCGATTACTGGTCATGATGTCCAGCCCGCCGGCGGTCGACGATGTCCCATTCTCCGCCGGCATCGCCATGCCGCCATGATTCATACCGCTGTGGTTCATGTTGCCGTGGTTCATACCGCCCGGCGACGACATCGGCATCGCGCCGTTCCCGTGCGGCATATTTCCATGTGACATGCCCGTCATCGCGCCGTTCCCCCCCATCATCATGCCGGCCATCGCCTGCATGCCATAGCGTTGCATCAGGAGTTGCATGCCTTGCATATCCAATTGGGGATCCATCGACAATTGCAATCGACGCCATTTCAGCCCATCCGTCGCAGGCAACGGCGGCAGCGTCGCCAGCCGGTCCGGCAACGTTCCAGCGCCCGTCTCCGTTCCCGGCTGGATATGCAACACCGGCAAAGGCTGATCGAACGGCGGCAGCATCATCCCCATCTGGCTAACCGGCAGCGTCACCACATCAAACGGTTTGCCGTCGCGCACATCCACCAACACGTCGAAACGCTCCCCCATCAGCATCGGCAACTGCTGCACCGCCACCGGTTCCGCCAGCAGGCCGCCGTCGCTGCCAATCACATACAGTGTTCGGCCATCGCTGGCCGCCAACGTCAACGAGCGGGCGTTGCAACCATTCAGCATGCGCAGGCGCAACCAGCCACGCGGCGCGATATGCTGTGGTGCGACAACGCCGTTGGTCAACATACGATCGCCGAACCAACCCACCGCCGCCGTCATTGCATCCAATTGATAGTCAATCTGACCGCTAGCATTCAGCCGTTTATCCTGCAAAATCACCGGAATATCATTCACCCCCCATTGATTGGGGAGCGGCAAGGCACGGCCTAGCGCGTCCTGCACCAAGATCAATCCGCCGAGCCCCATCGCCACCTGACGCCCGGTGACGCCGTGCGTATGCGGATGGAACCAGGCGGTCGTCGCGGGCTGGTCGACCGTAAAGCGCGCATCCCAGCTAGCGCCGGGGGCGATCGTCGCCTGCGGGCCGCCGTCGGCGTCGCCCGGAACTTCCATGCCGTGCCAGTGCACGGTGGTGGTTTCAGCTAACCGGTTGGTCACTGTTACCGAGACCGACTGCCCTTGCTCCAGTTGCAACGCTGGCCCCAGTAATGGGCCGTTGATGCCCCAGGTCGTCGTGTCTATGCCCGGCAACCAGCGCATCACGCCAGACTGAAGGCGCAGATCGATATGGCCTGTGGCATCCGGTTTTAACAACGGCGGAATGGGCAACGCCACCGGTGCAGCCGCCCATGCCCGGCCGCTCCACCACGGCAGCGCGCTGGCGGCGCCAAGCAAGGCGGTATATTTCAGAAAGTCGCGACGATACATTTCAGGACTCCTCCTCTGCGTTCAGACTGTCAGGCTGAACCTTCCAGTAGCCGTAAGGTCAAGCCCTTTTCCGTCCCGGCATGGAAAAATGTGACTGCAGGATACTCATGTGCAACCCGATGCCGCGCAAACCGGGTAGAACCGCAACCTGCATCACGGTAATCATCGCCATCACGACAATCACTGCGCTCATCCTCATAACAACCCTCTGCGCCATGAAAAACGGGCTGTATCACACAGCCCGTCAGGTTTGTATCCACCGCCGACCCACTCATCGACGGCAGGTGTCAGTCAGAACTCGACGATAACGGTTGTTCCCGCTTCATTGCCCACATACACCCCGCCCATATCTTTCAGATCCTGCACGATGATCTTCGCTTTGGGCGTATAGCTGACCGCGCCGCTGGTCGAGCGCACCAGATTCAGCTTATTGCCGACAATATCCTTTAAGGCTCCCCACGAAGAGGTCCAGACCCGGGCGTCAGTCTTATCCGCGTTATTGTTTCCCACATGTGACTTCAGCGACGCGCCCTCGCCGGCGCCGATCCCCATGACATCGCACACTTCCACATAAGCGACTTTTTTCCCGCCCAGCAGGAACGCCCGTTCGCCGCCGACTTTCGACGAGTTGACTGCTTCCGGCATAACACTGATCAACTGGGGGGATACGTAATCCTTCATGTTGAACCCCAGCATAGGCTCACTGGGATACGGGCTGTCTTTGCCGGCGGTATTCAGATATGCCGTCAGTTTGTCCATGCAGGTTGTCACCGCCAGCTCCACTTTCAACTTGGTTTCATCGGTCTTGATGACCCGAACATCTTTGCCATCCACCTTATCCATCGGCGCACCGTCAGGGTATTTGATGTTGTACCATTCCGACGCCATGGTACCGGCATAGTGCGGCAACCATTCCAGACAGTTATAAACCACTTTTTTACCATTGATCAGCATATTCCAGGTTGCCAGAAAGCATTTCGCCCGATTACTGGCGATGTCTTTATCCGGCGTCGCCTTCGTGGGCACCAATGCCTCCCCCGGCTCCACATCGACAACCAGATACAGGTCTTTCTTGGTGTCGGCACTCAACTGATTCAGCAGCAGCGCTTTGTGCAACCCGAACGATCGCAGCAACCCATAAGGAATGGTTTTCAACCGGCTCGCTCTCAGGGCCAACTTGCCTTTCACTGGCGAGGAATCAACGTCGGCGGGGACGGCGGCATCATACAATTTCTGATGTTCCTGGTTCATCAACCAGGCGCTGCAATCAATGGCAAAACGGATTTTTACCGCGCCTTTCCCCTGCGCATCCAGCTCTTTGATCAGATTGGCCGCCCCGGTCGTGATCACCCAGTCGGTCATCAGAGGCGAATTCAGGTGAAGATGAATCAGCCATTCCACGTTCTGAAATTTCACCGCATTCGACGTCGCGGTCTCGCTCAGCGTCTTCGCCCAGGCTTTCATGGTTGCCAATCCGTTCATCAGTTGGTTGGAAATGATCAGGATTGTACCCACGGTTTTGTTGGCCGAAATACCCGTGTGACCAAACAGTTTCTGCGCATGCGTCTGCAACAAAATACCCGACTTGTTCTGGGCGTTATAGCCGCCAGCATTGGGGTTTTTGCTCATCACATAATTGCTGACGTTCTTCACGTAGCTCGATACTTCCGCATCACTCGCTTGTGACGTCAGTGCATAAGGTATCAGTCTGTCTACCATCTTCGTCTCCAGGAATTTGCCTATCGGAATAGCGTTACCAGCATGGCGCGGGAACAGCCATCGCCACGCGGGCGCCCATCGGGAAATTACGTTATGCGGGCTGGGATGGCTCGGCGAAATACGGCGCCTCACAGGGGAAAACGCGCATGGATAGACCCACACGGCGGTGACAAAGGCAGTCGCCGTGTCGGCACAGGATGGGAGCAAGATAGGCACGCGCGGTAGCACAACACGGCGTGGGATGCCGTGACGATGCGCCCTGTTGATCAAGAGCGCATGTCATACGGCGCAGAGATTAGTGCGTCGGGCTGTCCTGCGTGTCGGTGGCGAACCCGCGCAGGCCGACCACATGCACATGCTCGTGGTTCTGGTACACCTTACGCACCAGCTTGTAGGTGGTACCTTTCTCCGGGCTAATGTTCTCGGGCGCGGCGATAATCAGTTGCATCTCCAGCCGCTCGCACAGCTCGAACAGCGTGGCGATGGATTTGGCGTCCAGCCGCGCCGCTTCGTCGAGGAACAGCAGACGACACGGGGAAATATCCTTGCCGCGCAGCCGCCGGGACTCTTCCTCCCAGCTCTGCACCACCATCACCAGAATCGACATCCCGGTACCGATGGCCTCGCCGGTGGACAGCGCACCGCTCTCCGCCCGCAGCCAGCCGTCGGCGCCGCGGTTAACCTCCACTTCCATTTCCAGATAGTTGCGGTAGTCCAGCAACTCCTCGCCGATGGTCTGCGGCGCGCGCTGGCCCATGTCGATTTCCGGATTGAGGCGCTGATAGAGCTTCGCCAACGCTTCGGAGAAGGTCAGGCGATTACTGTTGAACAGATCCTGATGCAGTTCCTGCTGTTCGGACAACACGTTAAGTAGCGTGGTATGGGTTTCCCGCACATTGACGTTGAGCCGCACGCTCTTCACCTGCCCGAACGCCACCGCCTGCAAGCCTTGGTTGAGCATGCGGATACGGTTTTGCTCGCGCTGGATAGTCTTACGGATAATGTTCGCCACGCTACGGGAGCTGATCGCCAGCGTCTGCTCGCGCGCGGTCAGCTCTTCGGTCAGACGGTTGAGCTCGATCTCCATCTGCTCGATGGCTTCCACCGGGTCGTCGGTGCGGATGATGTCCTGACGGATACGCTCGCGCAGATGCTGGTAGACCGCGATATAGAACTGTACTTTGCGCTCCGGCCGCTTTGGATCTTCCGACATGCGCAGCACGTCACGCAGGTGTTCGTTGTCCGCCACCGCCTGACGCAACGCCCCCAGCGCCTTATCCGACATAGACCGCAGCTCGTCGCCGCTCAGGTACGCCAGTTCGCGGCGATGCAGGCGGCGTTCGACGCCGTTGTCCTTCACCAGACGCATCACCGCGCACCAGCCCGCTTTCGCCGTCACTACCTGCTCGCGGATGGTGTGGTAGTCGCGCTCCACCTTGCGCAGTTTCTTCTGCAAACCGTCCATTTCCGCTTCACAGAAAGTGATCTGTTTTTCCAGTTGATTGCGGCGAGCGCGATTGGCGCTCAGTGCCGCGTGCAGCTCATCGCGTCGCGTGCGGGCGCGGGCTTCGGCATCCGCATCGGCGCGCACGCCGATATCCGCCAACTCCTGCGTCAACTCTTTGAGCATATCGCGTTTGGCGTCATAGGAACTTTTCAGTGACGCCTGCAACTGGCTGTACTGGGTCAACTGCGCCTGATGCTGGCGCAACTGCTCACGGGCACGGGTACGCTCCTGCTCCGCCTGATCCAGGCGCTGGCGCAGTTTATCGTTCAGATCAACGTTGGCGTTGAGCATGCCCGCCGAATCGGTATAACTGAAGTGAGCGCGCCGCTGCACCACCTCCGTCAGCGCGAAGGTCTGTTGCTTGACCGTGCGTTGGCCGGCCTGCGCCTGCGCATACTCTTCCCGCAGTTGCTCATGCTGTTGCGGATCGTTTTGCAGCACCGACGCCAGCGGCTCCAGCTTCGCCAGCGATGCGCCGTGCCGCTGCACAAACCGGGCGGCCTCTTCCGCCTCGTCTTGTTCAGCACGCAGCGCATCCACCCGGTCTTCCAACCCGTCGTCGCACAACAGGCCGATTCGCGGCATCAAGCGATTGAGCAGCGTCATCTGCTCTTTGGCCTGTTCGTACTGCTGGCGTTGCTGCTGATTTTCGCTGTCGAAATTGTCGATAGCGCGCTCCAGCTCACCACGGCGGCTGTTGCACTGGCGCAGATCCGCTTCCGGGTCGTCCTCGAACGCCACCGCCAGGTGGCTGCCGATAAAGCGGCTGAACGCCTGATGCAAACGCTGAATCTTTTGCACGTCGAAGGAGAGCGTGGCGTAACGTTCGGCCAGCGCTTCGCGCTCTTCACGCAGGCTTTCCAGCCGTTGTTCACGGGCGGCGCGGCCAAACAGCGGCACCTCCGGGAAGCGGGAGTAACGCCACTGGCGATCGGCGATTTTCACCACCACCGCTTTTTCCAGCTCCTCGGTTGCAAACACGCTGTCGTCGAACGACTGCGGGTCGCCCTCGATCAGGTACAAATCTTCCGGGCAATCGTCCAAACCGGCCAACTGTTCACGCACCAGCGACAAATCCGCCACCACGATGGCGTGACGCGACGGCCCGTACAACGCGGAGAAGTACGGCGCGTCGTCCAGCGTGACGTCGTCGTAAATTTCCGACAGCAACACCCCACCGAAACGCTCCGCCAACGCATTCAGGCGCGGGTCTTCCGAACCGCCGGGCTGGCTGAGGCGCTCAATCTGCTCATCAACTTGCCGTTTACGGCTGGCGACCTCATCGCGCTCGACCGTGGTTTCGCGCTCGCGCTCCAGCAATTGCTGCATAAATTCAGTCACTTGCTGACTATCGCCACAGTGCTCACCGCTCTGTTCGTTGAGCTGCGACAGCGCTTCCTGCGCCGCCAACCAACCCGGCGCCCGCGCTGTCAGCTCGCGAATGCGCTGTTGCACCTGCTCCAGTTCCTGACGCAGCGACAGACGCTGTTCGCCGGCGGCAGCCACCCGCTCGGACAAATCCTCGATGCGCGCCTCCAGTTCCGCCTGCAACGCTTCCAAATCTTCCGGCTCATACGCCTGGCCGCAACGTTTGGCGAATTCCTGAAACTGCCGCTGCACTTCCTGCTGTTCCCGCAGGCGCTGCTCCAGTTCGGACAACCGCAGCCGCAGCGGTTGCACCTGTTCGGCCAGATAGCGTTGGGACGCGCTGTCGCGCAACAGTTCCCGCGCGGTGCTCCAGGCGTCATTGCGGCTGACCGCGCCGGCTATCTGGCACACCAGTTGATACGCCTGCTCGAACTGGCTATTGGCGGCGTCCGCCACGCTCAGTTTCTGTTCCATCTCCAGCAACAGTTCGGTGATTTCCTGTTCTTTGGCGCGGAAGCTATCGAGCCACTCTTCAGCGTTATCCGCCGTTAGCGCCGGCAATTGGCACAACGACCGGGCGCGTTCCAGCGCTTGCTGTGCCTGGCTGTACTGAATCGCGCGCGTTTGCTGTACGTCCAGCGCCTGCTGGTAATCCGCCAGCTGGCTTTTCAGTTCATCCACTTCCTGTTCGGCGGCGTCGGCGCGGGCTTCGCGTTCTTCCAACTGCTCGCGCGCTTCCTCCACCACCTCATTCTGCTCTTCCAGTCGGTAGTTCAGCTCGTCCAGATCGGCGCTGTAGCGTTCGATCTTTTCCTGCTGACGCATCGCCGTCTGCACCAGATTCAGGTGATCGCTGGCGGCCTGATAATCGGTTTCCAAATCGCTTTCCGCTGCGGTCTGCTCCTGCAACTCGCGCGCCATTTCCACATGGCGGGTCTGCTCCACAATCAGCTGTTTACGGCTGCCGAACAGGTCGCGGCGCAACGCCAGCGCGCCATCAAGATGGATGCGGCGTTCATTGGCGTGGCGCATGTAATCCGCCGCCACGTAGGACGTGGCCTCAGAAATCAAATGCTTGAACAAGTCGCGATCCGACTGGGTCACGCGGATCGCCTCCAGCGTCATGCGGTTTTCCCGCAACGCCGCTTCCATATCCTGGAACGCCTTGCGCACACCGCTGTTTTCCGGCAGCAGATAGTCGCGCAGCGAACGGGTGATGGCGCTGGAGATCCCGCCGTACAGCGAGGCCTCAATCAGGCGGTAAAACTTGTTGCGATCGGACGAGGAGCGCAACCGGCGCGGCACCACGCCGAGATCGAACATCAAGGCGTGGTAGTCGGTAATCGAGTTGAACTGTTTAAACTGCACGCCTTCAAGCTGTTCGACCCGGTCTTTGACGTCCTGCAACGACAGCACGCGCGCCTGACGGTCGCCCACCGACTGCGTCAGCAGCTGGGTCGGCGAGGTCGCGATCGGCAGCCCCTGAATGGTAAAGGGTTTGATATCAACCTTGCGATCACGCCCGGCCACTTGTTGCAGCCGCACCCCCACCAGCACGCGCTGATGACGAGAGTTGACCACGTCCAGTACCGAGTAACACACTCCGGCACGCAGTTTGCCGTGCAACCCTTTGTCGCGGGAACCGCTGGTGGCACCGGCCTCGGTGGTATTACGGAAGTGCAGCAGCGTCAAATCCGGGATCATCGCGGTGATGAACGCCGCCATGGTGGTGGATTTTCCGGCGCCGTTACCCCCGGACAGCGTCGTGACCAGTTCGTCGAGATCAAAGGTGCGGGCAAAAAAGCCGTTCCAGTTGACCAACGTCAGCGAGCGAAATTTTCCGCGTTCAATCATTCCTGTTCATCCTCAACTCGTGGGTCATCGCCGCTCGCGCCATCATCGCTGTCATCCAGCGACAGACTGCCGTCCACCGGCATCGCCTCGCCGTCGCGAATCATCCGCAACTGCGCTTCACGCGGGTCATCTCCGCTGCGCACATCAGCACCGAAGCGAAACACCGCCTCGGTGATGCGGAACTTACTGCCATCGGCGCCCATAAAATAGATCATCCCCAAGCGCCGCAGGCGGTTAAGCGAAGTGCGCACCTTTTCCTGCAATTTTTGCCGGTCAAGATCGGAGCCGGTGGAACGCTGGTTCACCAGCTTGAGCAGCTTGCTCTCGTCCGCCAGGCTCAGCAGCTCCTCATACAGCTCCTGCTGGCTGAAAATACCTTCATGCGCCAGACGCTCTGGGCTTAAGTAGAGATAGCAGAGGATTTTGCCCACCATCATGTCCAGCTCGGACAGCACCGAACGCGGGATTAGCGTAGTGGATCGCGGGCGCAGATAGAAAAAACCTTCCGGCGCGCGGATCAGTTCGACGTTGTAACGGCCGTAGAAGTGTTCCAGTTCGTCCTGAAAATCCATCAGAAATGCGTGGTTTTCCAGCTCTTCCACGCCAATGTGACGCCCGGCGCGCAGTTGGCTGTCCAGCGCGGGAAACAGCGTGTTGGCGAGCGCATTCATCAGCCGGGCGGAAATGTTTTGATCAATATTTATCGATGACATGGGCCTGCACCTTGGCTCCGTACTCATTGATTGCCTGCCACAGAGCCGGCAATCCGGTGAAATCAGCGTCGGCCACCCCCAGACGTACCGCCTGGTCGACCACAATTCGGGCAACATCAAAATGTTGCGAGCGGGGATACTGTGTCAGATAGTCACGTATCACCTCACTCAGATTAAGCGGAATATGTTGCTGTTTATATTTCTCCAGCGCCTGTTCCACCATGGCGGCGATTTGCTCGCGGATTTCGCTGAAGGCTTCGTACTCCAGATCCGGCGGCAGCTCGCCGGTAACTTCCTCGGTGCGCAGCGCCAGTTCCTCGTCGCGCATATCCAGCAGCCGCTCGGCGTTGGCGTAGGCCAACGCCCACGGCGCCTCGAAATAGCTCTGCACCGACTGGCGCAAACGCTGGGCAAACACCCGGTTCTTGTCCATGTCGATCGCGGTACGGATAAACTTGTGTACATGCCGGTCGTAACCGATCCACAGATCGATAGTCTGCTGCCCCCAACTGATGATGCGATCCAGCTTGCCTTGCAAATCGAACACCAGATTGTCCACAAAGGCGAGTTCGTCTTTGCCGAGCGTGGCGTCCTGAATGCGCAATAAACTGGCCTGCAGTTTGTCCCCCGCCGCTTCCAGCGTGTCCTGCAACTCCCGCAGCGTGTCGGAGGTTTCGCTGAGCAGACGTTCGCAGTTGGCGATGGCGGCACGCCAGTCCTGATTCAGCAGCGCGGCGATATCGTCCTTCACGCTTTGCTGCTGCTCGTCCATGCTACGTTGGGACAGGTCGATGCTGTCGAAGATTTCCGCCACCGAGTATTTGAGCGGCGCGAACACGTTGCGGTGCCAATGAAACTCGTCGCCGCCCTCTTCCGCCGCCTCCGCCGCCCGGCCCAGTTCCTGGGCCACCATCGAGAGCTGCATGGAAAGACGCAGCGCGGAGAACTCGCGCTGGCGAATATAGTAATCGGTAATGCCGATACCGAGCGGCGTCAGACGATAGATGGCGTTGCCGTCCGCCAGTTCGCTGGTGAAACGGTTGATCAACCGTTGCCGCACCAGGTCATTGATGGCGTTGTTGGCGCGCACCGGTATAGTTTCGTGGGTTTGCTCAAATCCCTGGCTGACGTGACGAAATGCGTCCACCAGCTCCCCTTCGCTCATCTCCCCATCCATGCGTTCGCCGTTCAGGGTGGCGATGGCCAGCAAAAACGCCAAACGTTCGGTCGGCAACGCAATGGAGAAGTCATTTTTTCTCGCCCAGGCAACCAGTTCGGGTACGGTCTGGGAAAAATCACTCATAATGCATCCTTCAAAGAGGGCTTGTGCGCCATGACGTGGATGTAACGCCCCAGGCTGACAAACGGTTCCTGACGGCAGTAGCGCTGCTCCAGCGCCAGCAGTATGTCGAAATCGTCAATCTGTTGTTGCTTGTTTTGTAAATAGTCATGAAACACCCGCACGCCGGTCTTGCCACCGAGTTCCAACCCCAACGACGCCAGCCACTGGTAGACCTGCGGCGGATTAAGCGGATGATCGGGCGAGAGCGAGCGACGTTTGCGTTTGGGCATGCCGGCATCGACAAAGCCGAAGTTTCCCAACACCATATTGCGCATCAACAGCGCATCATGGTTGTAGAACATCAGCGACAACGCGCCGCCCGGCGCCAGACAAGCGCTCAATGCCTGCAGCGCCTGCAACGGATCCGCCACCCATTCCAACACCGCATGAAACAGGATCAGATCCGCCGGGCGCGCCAGATGGGGCCCGACGTCCTGCACCGCGCAACGCACAAAATGCATGTTCTGCGCGACGCCGTCTTCCCCGGCGGCGGCCTGAGCGCGCTGGATCATCGCATCGGACAGATCGCACAACAACACCTGATGCCCCAGCGCCGCCAGCCGACGCGACATCGCGCCCTCGCCGCCGCCGGCGTCCAGAATGTATAGCGGGCGTTCCGGCAATGTCGGCAACAGGGTTTCCAGATCCTGCCAGAGTACCGCCTGTCGCAGTTTTCCTTTGGTGGTGCCGTAAATGTTACGGGCAAACTTATCGGCGATGTCGTTAAAATTACGATCCTGCATTCCACATTCCGCGTGATGGCTAACAGCCGACCGGTTGTTCCAACCAGCGGTTTACTGAACGTCGAAACAACATAAACGGCTGTTTTTCTCTGAACCTGATATTCTGTCACAGGCAGGCCCGGAATAAATGGCCTGACAACGCGATTTTTGCCCATATGGTGTTTTTTCACCCGATACGGACGCTATTTTATGCTGTTTGCCGCCAAAAAATACATCGGTAGCCTGCTACTGCCGTTGCCGTTGCTCATGCTGGTCGTCGGCGTTGCTCTCGCGCTGTTGTGGTTCTCCCGCTGGCAAAAAACCGCCCGGCTGCTGTTGACCGTCAGTTGGCTGCTGTTGTTGCTGCTGAGTCTGCAACCCGTCGCCGACCGTCTGCTGCAACCGTTAGAGTCGCGCTATCCCACCTGGAACCCCTCGTTTCCCGCAGTGAACTATATCGTGGTGCTGGGCGGTGGTTATACCTTCAATCCCGACTGGGCGCCCAGCGCTAACCTGCTCAGCAATAGCCTGCCCCGCGTAACGGAAGGGATCCGCCTGTATCGCGCCAACCCCGGCGCAAAACTGATCTTTACCGGCGCGGCGGCACAGGGCAACACCGTGAGTAGCGCGCGTACCGCAGCCATGGTGGCGGAAAGTTTGGGCGTGCCGGCGCAGGATATCCTGCTGCTGGATCAGGCGCACGATACCGAGGAGGAGGCGCAGGGCACGGCGCGACTGCTCGGCCAGCAACCGTTTTTGCTGGTGACATCGGCCAACCATCTGCCGCGCGCGATGAATTTCTTTCTCAGTCAGGGGCTGCATCCGATTCCTGCGCCCGCCAACCAGTTGGCCATCACCTCGCCGCTGAATCTGTGGGAGCGCATTTTCCCCTCGCCGCTGTATCTCTCACATGCCGAACGCGCCTGGTACGAGGAATTAGGGTTACTTTGGCAGCGGCTTAAAGGCGTCGCGCCGCCGCCATCATCCTGACATCGGCGCGGAGGGTGTCATTCCAGCCAGGGTTGTAACTGTCTGGCGGCATTATCGAACAACTCACGATCGAGCTGGCCGGTGTGGATATAGCGGGCAATCGCCGCCCACAGGATATACAGCCAACGCCGGTAAACAAACGACTCGGAAACCGGCTCGCGGCTAAGATAGCGATAAAGCAGCTGTTCCGCCATGCCGGATTCTTCGCACAGCCGGAACAGGTCGTATTCGCGGGGTGCCCACAGCATCATGCCAGGGTTGAGCATCGCCAGCAGTTGGTCGGTGCGCGGGTCTTTCAACATGCTGCGCAGCGTAAGGTTGCCGTGCACCAGTACGCAGTTGTCGTCAAAATCGGCGAACAACGCCGGCAGGTTCTGACGGGTGCGAAACAGTAGCGCGCGATCCTCCATCGTCAACAACGGCGCACTGACCTTCTGCAACGTCGACCACAAGACCGCCAACCGCTGCTGATACCAGTGCGACCAGAGGTTTTCCTGCGTGCTGTCGACGGTGCCGACACAGCCGTGACTGTCGATGCGATGCCAGGCGGTGATGCTCTCCAGAATCTGATCCATCAACAATTCCCAGCGCTGCGGCGATCGCGACGGCGCTTCTACCGACACGCCGCGCAAACGCTCAAGCAGCAGCAATTCCTTGTACGGCGCCTGATGGGTCAACACCACGCCGTATACCGTCGGCAGCCGTACCTCACCTTCACGGGCCAGCATACTGAGCTTGTAGGCTTCCTGTGCTGCAACCCCCTGACAAACATAACTTTTAGCTAACAGCGGCATCGCATTGCCGGCACCATCGTACAACGCATACAAATGCGCGTAGGGTTGTTCGCTAATACGCTCAAGCCGACTGAGCGACTCTCCCAGCACCGTACTCAATTCCGCTTTCAACAATTCCATTGGCGGCTTACCTCGCTGATTAACGCGCACGACATCGGGCCCGGCGCAATCCTGTGTCACAGGCCAGTCAGAAACCCCTGGCTGTGCTCGCTGTAGTAATGTCGCTGGCGCTATCGTTCCCGCCATCAAGACAGCCAACGACACGCAGCGGAGTTTTGCTCACACCGCACGACACAGGATGGTGCTATTTGTCACAGTGTCAGGCAGCGTGCTGCAGGGTTACGTGACTTTCAGCCACGCGCTATGACGGATACAGCCTGAATCATCATGCGGCGATACCCTGCTGATTTCTTCAATGCAGATCAAAAAATACCGGTATGGACGCCGTTCCGAGCGGTTGACGTATGGAAAGTGGGATCTGACGGGAGACAACACCGGCGGCTCAGGCACGCCAGATGCCCCATCGCTATCACGCGCGACGGGGCCGTGGTCGTTATTTCAATTCAAATGCGCCCAAATCAGGCGCCGAGCCCTGATAGGCGATTTTCACATCGCCGCCCTTGTCGATCATCCAACTGCCGGACGCCAGATGCAGGCTTTTCAGCACCGGCAAACTGCCGTCGGACTGCCGCGCGGCATCCCACCCGCTGGTGGAAACGCTCTGGAATTCGGTATCAGACAGTACGTTGCTGAAGTTCCACGAGTTGTAGCGCATGTTGGCGCCGCTGGTATTGGACAACGAACTGGACGTCGCCGCGTAGGAGATATTGTTACGCAGCGTCCCCAGATTGGTGCCGCTGCCGCTGGCGTCGATCCCCAGCATATTGAAATTGATCTTGTTCTTGTACGCGGTGTTGTTGAAAAAATCGTTAGCGACCGTGTGGTGGTTGGCATAAAAACCGGAGGCTTTATTAAGGAACGCCACCGAATTACGCACCGTGTGCTTCACGCCATTGCTGACATACACACCGCCATAGCCGCCCGCCTTAAAGCCATTGCCGTTGCCGGCCGCCAGCGAAGTGGTCGTACCCGGCAGATAGCCATGCAACCAAGCCCAAGAGTTTTCAATCGTCACCGACGAATAGGCGTTGATCAGATCAAAGCCGTCATCCGAATTCCACCACGCCCGGCAACCGCTGAAGATATTACCCGGCATGTTGGCGGAAACATGCGCCCCAAAACCGTCACCGCTCTGACCGGCGCCATTGGAGGTAAGGGGATCGTAATTGTGGTGGGAGTCACTGTTGAGAATGGTGTTATAGGAACCGTTTTTCAAAAACAGACCGGTTCCCATGATGTGATGGATATTCAGCCGCTCGAAAATGTTGTGACTGCCGTTGATCCACACCCCCCAGGATTCGTGGTTCTTGTTGTTATTTTGCGGAACGCCTTTAATTTCTAGCCCTTTTAGCGTGATCCAGCTGGCGACCACATTGAACCCTTTGACGCGGCAATCATCCGTCATACCGCTGAAATCAAATATCGGGGTTTCGCCGCTGTATGCCTGATACACGATAGGTTTACCGGAAGAACCGCTCTTGCTAAGCGTGATCGCGTTCACCGTATCGGTTTGACTACTACAAGTGTTCAAACCGGCAGTGATGGCGTAGGTTCCCCCTCGTATCCATAACGTATCCCCTGCACTCAGGGTTTCCTGGGCTCGGGCGAACGTCTTCCAGGGTGCGCTCTTGCTGCCGCTGGCACTGTCGCTGCCGCTGGCGGACAAGTAATACTCCGCCGCCAGCCCGTCGGCGGCATACCCCGCCGCTATCAATCCCAACACAACCGGTACGACTGGTTTGTTCATTTTCATTGCGTAACTCCATCCTTAGTGAAACAACCGTAAACATCAGACGGCCAAATGATAAGCCACCTTTAACATTGACACATGAAATGCCGTTTCAAAAAGGAGGGACTGATAAAAACGTTAACCCGATTGGTAATAATTTATGCCTCAAAAGTTACGCTGAACCACACTGCATCAGCCTTCTACAGGCACCGTCGATAACGCCCCGCACGCCGCGTAGGTAGGGCCTGCGTGCCAGCGTCTCATCACGCCATAAAAAACGGGCGATTCTTACAGCAATCGCCCGTTATCGACAGGATATAAAGGTCGTGATGGATTAACGCTGCGTCATCGCCGCCCTGACACGCGCCAGATCTTCCGGGGTATCCACACCGACGCTCGGCACCTCCTGCGCGACCGCCACATGGATTTTCTCGCCATACCAGAGCACGCGCAGTTGCTCCAGCATCTCGATTTTCTCCAGTTGGCTCGGCGCCCAACCAACATAGCGGCGGATAAAGCCGGCGCGATAAGCATAGATGCCGATATGGCGCAGAAAATGATCGCCGATCGTATCGCGATTGACCGCAAAGCGGTCGCGCTCCCAGGGAATGGTCGCCCGGGAAAAATAGAGCGCATACCCTTCAGCGTCCGTCACCACTTTTACTGCATTCGGGTTGAACGCTTCTTCACTGGTGGTAATCGGCACCGCCAGCGTCGCCATCCCGGCACGACTGGCGGCCAGGTTTTCCGCTACCTGACGCACAATCGACGGCGGGATCATCGGCTCATCGCCCTGTACGTTCACGATGATTTCTTCGTCGGCGAAGGCGTAATGCTCAATTACTTCAGCCAGTCGCTCCGTACCAGAGGCGTGATCCGGGCTGGTCAGACACACTTCGCCGCCGACCTGCGCAATTGCCTGCGCCACATCGGGATGATCGGTCGCCACAATTACGCGGCTGGCACCGGATTCGCGCGCACGCTCCATGACGTGCACGACCATCGGTTTGCCATTGATATCCGCCAGCGGCTTGCCGGGCAGACGGGTCGAGGCAAACCGGGCGGGGATTATCGCAGTAAACGTCATTGTGCAATCTCGTCAGGAGCCAGGGAGCGCGCTTCGGTCTCCAGCAGAACAGGGATCCCGTCCCGCAACGGATACGCCAGCCTATCCACTTTGCAGATCAGTTCCTGCTTTTCTTTGTTAAAAATCAGTCGCCCGGTACAGACCGGACAAGCCACAATCTCAAGCAAACGGTGATCCATGCTTCCTCCATCACGAAGCTATTGTCAAAAAACGTCCGGTTAGTGTTGGCGCTGCTGCGCGATGAGCCCGGACAGTTTATCCAGCAGCGCTTGCGATGACACCGACGGCAGAACGGCGTCAACCGGCACATACCACCAATTCTCGTGCGCAAAAGCGCGGCATTTCACTGCGTCTTTTTCCGTCATTATCAGCGGTTGTCGTTCATCCGGCGTAAGCGCCGCCAGTTGTTCAGGACGCCAGTGTTGGTGATCGGCGAAAGCCACGCTGCGCGTAAGCCGCGCCCCTAACCTCTCCAGCGTGGCGAAAAAACGGGGCGGATGACCAATGCCCGCCATGGCCACCATCGGCGGTAAGGACGACACCGGCCGACGTTCCCCACTCAGCAGATTAACCGCCTCGCTTGCTTCCAGGCGCATGGCAATCTCTCCGTCACGCGCTTCACCGCCGTTGACGATCACTGAGTCCACCGACGCCAGCCGGGAAGCGCGTTCGCGCATTGGCCCAGCGGGCAGCCACCAGCCATTACCAAACCGGCGGACGCCATCCACCACCACCAGTTCGACATCTCTGGCCAGCGCATAGTGTTGCAACCCATCGTCAGTGACGATCAGATCCAGCGGATACGCCGCCAGCAGCGCCGCTACCGCATCACGGCGCCGTGGCGCCACCGCTACCGGCGCGCCAGTACGCTGAAAAA
Source organism: Musicola keenii (assembly GCF_014855505.1). Classification (NCBI taxonomy): domain Bacteria; kingdom Pseudomonadati; phylum Pseudomonadota; class Gammaproteobacteria; order Enterobacterales; family Pectobacteriaceae; genus Musicola; species Musicola keenii. Next base: position 196,580 of record NZ_JAAWVW010000002.1, read on the forward strand.
TCAGCACAGGTTCGTCACCAGCCTGCGCCGTCGTGGCCTCCGGCGTCACCAGAAACGGATAATGGGGCGCATGACCGCCATACCCGCGCGACACCACGCCCACGCGATAACCGCGCTGCTGCAAATGCTCTACCAACCAAACCACCAGCGGTGTTTTACCGTTTCCACCCGCCGTCAGATTGCCGACCACCACCACCGGCACCGGGGCCCGCCATGCTCGGCGCCAGCCAAGGCGATAGCTCATACGGATCAATGAACTCGCCAATCCGTACAACAACGACAGCGGCCATAACAGCCAGAACAGCGGGGAGCGCCCCGACCAGATACGTTCAATCATTCGCCAAACTGCATCCTGTGCAACTGGGCATAGGCCCCATTGCGCGCCAGCAATTCCTCATGCCCGCCACGTTCGATAATCTGGCCGTCTTCGACCACCAGAATTTCGTCGGCGTTCTCAATCGTCGACAGACGGTGCGCAATCACCAGCGCGGTACGATCTTTTTGCAACTCGTCCAACGCTGCCTGAATGGCGCGTTCGGATTCGGTATCCAGCGCCGACGTCGCTTCATCCAGCACCAGAATCGGGCAATCACGCAACAACGCGCGAGCAATGGCGATGCGCTGGCGTTGGCCACCGGAAAGCAATATGCCATTCTCGCCGATTACCGTATCCAGCCCATGTTCTAGCCGATCGATAAAGTCCATGGCATGCGCCATCTTCGCCGCCCGTTCGATATCTTCGCGGCTGTAACGATCACCACAGGCGTAAGCGATGTTGTTGGCGATGGTATCGTTGAACAGGTGTACATTCTGTGACACCAACGCCACCTGATTACGCAGCGACGACAAGGTGTACTCCCGCAAATCCTGTCCATCCAGCAAAACCTCGCCGGACTGGATATCGTAGAACCGGGTTATCAGACTGGCGATAGTCGATTTGCCGGAGCCGGAACGCCCCACCAGCGCCACGGTTTTGCCCGGCGGAATGCGCAGACTGACGTTTTTGAGCGCCAGCGTTTCCTTGCCAGGGTAGGCAAAATTGACGTTACGAAACTCCACATCGCCCTGGGCACGGCCCAGCACGCGCGTTCCGCTGTCTTTTTCCTGCTCGGTATCCAGAATGGCGAACAGCGTCTGACACGCCGCCATCCCGCGCTGGAACTGAGAGTTGACGTTAGTCAGCGACTTCAGTGGACGCATCAGGGTGAACATGGAGGAAAATACCACCGTGATCGTCCCCGGCGTCAACGCCTTCATCACGCTATCAAAGCTGGCGGCATACAGTACAAACGCCAGCGCCAGCGAAGCGATAAACTGTACCACCGGATCGGAAATCGCCGAGGCCGACACCATTTTCATGCCCTGCTGACGCATGCGGTTGCTGACTTGGTTGAAGCGTTCCTCTTCCACTTTCTGACCGCCGAAAATCAACACTTCTTTATGCCCTTTCAGCATTTGCTCGGCGCTGGTGGTCACTTGTCCCATGGTGTTCTGCATATTTTTACTGATGTTGCGAAAACGTTTGGACACCACACGCATGCTGTAGGAAACGAACGGCGCAATCACGATCAAAATCAACGACAATTGCCAGCTGTACCAAAACATGAGCACGAACAGCCCGATAATTGACGCGCCTTCCCTGACTACCGTCACCAGCGCATTCGACGATGAAGACGCCACTTGCTCGGAATCGTAGGTAATCCGCGACAACAGCGTTCCGGTTGACTGTTGATCAAAAAATGAAACCGGCATTCCCATGATGTGGCTGAACAGGCGGCGGCGCATGTTCATGACCACTTTGCCGGATACCCAGGCGACGCAGTAGCTGGAGATATAACTGGATATGCCGCGCATAATCATCAGTCCGATGATAGCCAGCGGCATCCAGACCATCACGCTGCGATCCGCCTTGCCAAATCCATCATCCAACAATGGCTTAAGCAGCGACAGCATCAGCGTATCGCCTGCGGCGTTCACCACCAGCGCCACAGCGGCCACAATCAATCCCGCTTTGAAGGGGGAGATCATCGGCCATAGGCGGCGAAACGTCTGCCATGTGGAGAGATCTTTGTCATTAATCATGCAATAAAACCTGAGACCTTGATAAACAGCCGCCTATATTACTCATTATCCGGTTGTGCGCCAAACCACCGATGATACCAGCGAGGAGCGATTTCCCCCCTGTAACGCAATATTTGTATGCCATCGCTGAAAAAACGCACACTCACCTGCCCACTGCCGGCAGTGTCGTACCAGCGGATACCCTGTTCCCGGTAACGCCGGACAACCGGCGAGGACGGTAAACGCCACGGGTTATAGCGGGCATTGGATGAAAGGGCTGCCGTCGCCCCCACCGCCCGCAGAAACGGCGCCGACGACGATGTCGAACTGCCGTGATGCGGCACTTGAATGACGTCCGACGCCAGTTTCAGCCGCTGGGTTTTCAGCAACGCCACCTCGTCCTCCCGTTCCAGGTCGCCCGTCAGCAACAGGCTGAAACGCCCATCCGTCACTCGGATCACGCACGAATCGTGATTGCCCGCCTCCACGGCGACCGCCACCGGCCATAACACCTCAAACCGCAGCCCCTGCCAGTGCCACGATGCGCCCTGGACGCAGGGGCGATAATCGGCAGATGCCTGCGGGCCATACACCGGCAGCAAGGGAAACTGTCTGCGCAGTACAGGCAACCCGCCGCTGTGATCCTGATGATTATGGCTGATGATCGTCTGTTCCAGCCGTAATCCGCGCCAACGCAGATAGGGCAAAATATCCCGCGTCATACTGTCTCCGCCCTCCCAACGCGCACCGGTGTCATACAGCACCGCATTGCCCTGGCGTTCGATCACAACCGCCAGACCATGCCCCACATCCAGCATATCCACACGCCACTGGGGTGAAGGCGTTCGAGGCCTGAACGCCAGCCACAGCACCAATGCCAGTAACCCCGCCGTCTGGCTGCGCCACCAGCCCAGCCGCCAACTGATCACCGCCAGCCAACCGAGCGCACTGAATGGCAACAGAGATGCCGGCGCAGACAGCCACCCGTCCGGCAGCACCTGCAATAACGCAAATACCAGCGCCAGCGAACGATCCGCCAACCACCAGAGCGCATGCGCCAGCGGAGAAAAGACCATCAACAGCAGCGTCACCAGCACCAGCGGCGTGGTGATGAGCGACACCAAGGGTACCGCCCAAAGGTTGGCGGGCAGCGATGAAAGGCTTATGCCCTGGAACAACAGCACCTGCAACGGCACCAGCAGCAATGTGATACCTATCTGCAAGTGCAATGCCCGTACCCACCAACCATACACACCGCGCCAGCGCCCTGCCGACAACGGCGCCCATTGGTACCAGAAAATCAGCGCAGCGACGGCCAGCGCCGATAACCAGAAGCTGTCCGATAGCACACTCAAGGGTTCCGCCAGCATGATCAGTCCGATACACCATAGCCATACTTGCCAGGCCGATACCGAGATCCCACGCAGGCGCACAACCGCCCATACCGATAACGCCAGCGCGGCTCTGATGGCGGGAGGATTGCCGCCCGCCAGCCAGACATACGCCCAGGCCACCAGCACACCACAGCACATCGGCAACCGCCCATCCACCCACGACAAAGGCAACACCAGTTGCAACCCCCGGATCGCGCCCCAGCCGAGCATTGCCGCCAGCGCGATATGCAGCCCGGATATCGCCATCAGATGCAATGTGCCGGTTTTCTGTAACAGTTCTCGCGTTGCATCATCGACTGACGCCATATCGCCCATCGCCAGTGCGATCAGAATGGCGCGCCACGGCAGCGAAGCCGTTTGCTGTTCCATGCGACGCACCCACTGCTGGCGCCAACCGCACGCCGAGTCCACCGCCTCTGCGGCGAGAATACGCCCGGTCAGCGGTTGCAGCCGCGATACTGCCCAGCGTTGCCGATCAAACCCGCCTTCATTGAGACGGCTATGTACCGGACGTAACTGCAACCGCATCCGCCAACGCTGCCCACCACACCAGGACGCCAGTGCGGGTGATGCTTCCAGTCGGGCATACAACGGGGGAAACACCGGCTTACCGTCAATCATCCACAACCGCGCCAGCAATTGCCGTGCATCGGATTCGGCAAAACGCTCGCTACTGATCCCCACTTCGGCGCTGACGATGCCGCGGGTAAATCGCTCGGTCTGCGCCAGTATGAGCGACGCATTGCTACACCCCCAGACAAACCCGAAAACCGCCAGAGCTACCCCATAACACCGGGTACGCACGCCGTAGCACGCAAAAATGCCCATCACCAGCAACAGACTCTTGGCGGGCAGCGCGGGCAGTACCAGCAGCGGCAGGATCCCGAGCGTCAGGCTGATGGCGGCCATATTCAATGAAATCCGAATGATCAGCTCCTGTCCTGCCGCACCGATATGCCGGTGCAATTTATCCTATCCACCGTCTGGCGGCCCCGTATCACACCGCGAAGTGTGACAGCCCAGGCTACCGAGCGATAGCCGCCGCGCTGTGTTTTGGAAAGGGTATCGCAGGCAATTTTCGCCGTTGCACGGATATACATTGACGTTGCGCGAGCGCTTCCGTCATTCACTTTTGCCGCTGGAGTCATAGGGCCAACATCATTAGATTGGAGACCGACACCATTGATCTATCAGGGAGTAACAACCGGATGAGACACTGTTTTATCGCGCTGAAACACCGGGCCGCCCTAATCTGGACGATCGGAAAACCGGGGGGTATGCCGACAATGAAACAGGGCCGCGAGTGGGCCCTGTCGGTAGGTTTTTTACTGATGGCGCTTCATTGCACCGGCCGGTATTACTGTGCATCCACCGGCGGTTTGATCTCACCCATTTCCTTGAGTTTACGCGACAACTCGCGGCGCTCTTTTGAGAGATCGGCGTTTTTGATGATGTACTCATCGACGCGATCCTCATAGTCGCTGCGCATGTTGGCGATAATGCTCTGGATATCATCAATGGACATGCCCGGCTTGATGTACTCGCTCAGGTTATCCAGCAGCAGCACACGCTTTTGGTTGTCGCGAATCTTCTTCTCGTTATCGACAATCTCACGCTGCAGCTTGTTTTTGCGACGAAACATACGCACGAATTCCAGCACATCCTGGAAGCATGGTTTGTTGTTACCCTTATCCATTTCGCTACCCTTACTTAACGATAAAAATTCATGATGGCCCTGACCCTAACCATACAGGTTAGCCGCTATCGACGACAAGGGCGATTTTCTGGTTTTGATAGGTAGTGACTGAATGATAAATCAATATATTGCATTGTTTTATATTAAATTTATTCTGTTTTTTCGTTTATGTCTCCACGAGCTGAAACAATTCAGTTTTTTTGCGCCCGCCGAATCACGCTCCGTATCGCCGACGGCGCGATCTACAGCGACGGGTTACACCCCGGAATGGTATGATCCCCGCAGTTTTTATGTTTATGCCATGCATCACCCGGCTCGCGATTAACGGACGGCGTCAGGTGAGCGGCCTCGACCGAACAAGCCCGGTGGGAGCGCCACCCGGCTTGCAACACAGAGAGACAACGTGCGCAATTCACAAACCGAATCCACCTTTTTCATTCACGATTACGAGACGTTCGGCAAGCACCCGGCCAAAGATCGGCCCGCTCAGTTTGCCGGTATTCGCACCGACCAGGATTTCAACGTCATCGGCGAACCGGTGGTGATCTACTGTCAGCCCACCGACGATTATCTGCCAGACCCCGAAGCCGTGATGATTACCGGCATTACACCGCAACTGGCGAGCAGCAAAGGGATCGGCGAGGTCGACTTCGCCCGTCAAATTCATGACGCATTCAGCACGCCCGGCACCTGCATCATGGGTTACAACAATATTCGCTTCGACGACGAAGTCAGCCGCAATCTGTTTTATCGCAATTTCATCGACCCTTACGCCTACAGCTGGCAAAGCGGTAATTCACGCTGGGATTTGCTGGATGCGCTGCGCGCTTGCTACGCGCTGCGGCCGGAAGGCATCGTGTGGCCGGAAAATGAGGAAGGGTTCCCCAGCTTCCGGCTGGAGCACCTGACGCGCGCCAACGACATCGAACACGAACACGCCCACGACGCCATGTCGGACGTTTATGCCACCATCGCTATGGCGCGCCTGTTCAAACAGGTGCAACCCCGGCTGTTTGATTATCTGTACCAGCTACGCAACAAGAACAAGGTCAGCGCGCTGATCGACATCGCGGAAATGAAACCACTGGTGCACGTATCCGGTATGTTCGGCGCCGCGCGCGGCAATACCAGTTGGATTGTGCCGTTGGCTTGGCATCCAGAAAACCGTAATGCCGTCATCGTCTGTGATCTGGCGGGCGATATCGACCCGTTGCTGAGCCTGAGCGCCGATGCGCTGAGAACCCGCTTGTATACTCGCCGCGATCTGCTGGGCGAAAACGAATCGCCGGTGCCGATCAAACTGGTGCATATCAACAAATGCCCGGTGCTGGCCCCCGCCGCCACGCTACGACCTGAAGATGCGGAACGGCTGGGCGTCGATCGTCAGCGCTGCCTTGATAACCTGAAATTGCTGCGTCAACACCCGCTGGTCAGAGAAAAAGTGGTGGCGTTGTTTGCCGACGCCCCCGCGTTCGAGCCCGCCGCCGATGTGGACTTGCAGTTATACGATGGGTTCTTCGGCGATGCCGATCGGGCGGCGATGACCATCATTCGCGAAACGGCGCCCCAGCACCTGCCCGCGCTGAAGCTGCAATTCGCCGATCGCCGGATGGAAGAGCTGCTGTTTCGCTATCGGGCGCGCAATTTCCCCGGCACGCTGGACGATCAGGAACAACAGCGCTGGCTGCGGCATCGTCGCGAGATCTTTACGCCGGAACGGCTGCAATCCTATTCGGATACGCTGGAAAGCCTGTATCAGATCCATGCCGATGACGAGAAAAAAATTGCATTGCTTAAGGCGCTGTTCACTTACGCCCAACAACTGGTGGCCTGACATCGGCCACCGTCGTCTTGCCCCACCGAAGATGTGGGTCATAGCGCAGTTCTCAGGAAATACGGCCTCGCCGCAAACAGGGATTTGACCATCGCAGGCTCCGTGCAGGAGCCTGTCAGATCAGAGGATGGATTAAACCGGGTCTTCGTTGTACTGAGGGACTGGCTGGCGGAACACGCGAGTCACCAGCATCAGGTACAGCAGGCCGGCTGCGCCCCAAGTCAACCCCAGTGTCATGGAGGTCTTCTCCAGATTGAGCCACAACGCGCCGACACTCAATGCCCCCATCACCGGCAACACCAGGTAATTGACGATGTCCCGCAACGTTTTATTGCGTTTCTCGCGAATGTAGAACTGGGAAATCACCGACAAATTGACGAAGGTGAAAGCGACCAGCGCGCCAAAGTTGATCAGCGCTGTCGCCGTTACCAGCTCAAACGATATCGCCGACAAAGCAATCACGCCCACCAGCAGCACGTTCAACGCCGGCGTCCGCCATTTCTCATGGATGTAACCGAAGAAGCGCTCAGGGAACACGCCGTCGCGGCCCATCACGTACATTAACCGCGAAACACCCGCATGCGCCGCCATGCCGGAAGCCAGCACCGTCACACAGGAGAAAATCAGGATGCCGAACTGGAAGGTTTTGCCCGCGACATACAGCATGATCTCCGGCTGCGATGCATCCGGGTTTTGGAAGCGGGAAATATCCGGAAAGTAAAGCTGTAGGAAATAGGAGACCGCGATAAAGATCAGGCCGCCAATCAGCGCCGTCAGAAAAATCGCTTTCGGGATCACCCGCCCGGCGTCCTTGGTTTCCTCGGACAACGAACTGATGCCGTCAAAGCCGAGGAAGGAGAAACACAGGATGGTCGCACCGGTGATCATCGGCACAACATGCGCGTTCTCAGACCAAAACGGACGGCTGCTGGCCAGCGTCCCGGCGCCTTCGCCGTGGGAAACGCCGTAGACCACCATACCGGTAATAGCGATCATCACCGCCACCTGCAACACCACTATCAGGCTGTTGAAGTTGGCCACGGTTTTGATGCCGCGCAGATTGGAAAGCGTCATGAACGCCACCAGCATCACGACGAAGATCCATGAAGGAACATCCGGCACCAGCGCTTCAAAATAGATTTTCGCCAATAGGATGTTGATCATCGGCATAAACAGATAATCGAGCAGTGATGACCAGCCCACCATAAAGCCGATCGCCGGGTTGATGGCTTTCTGGGCGTAGGTATAGGCGGAACCGGCCGACGGGAAGCGGCGCACCAGCTTGCCGTAGCTCAGCGCGGTAAACAGGATCCCGATCAGGGCGAACGCATACGCGGTGGCGACATGGCCATCGGTCAGGCCGGAGACAATGCCGAAAGTATCGAAAATGGTCATCGGTTGCAGATAGGCCAACCCCATCATGACCACCGGCCATAACGTCAGGGTTTTACGCAATTGCGTACGATGGGCGACGGTGGCAGATTCATGCGACATCGTGCGCGCCTCCAGCGACAGCGGTGGCAGCCGCACTTAACATCATGAAGGAAACATCACGACCGGGTACGAAACACCGCTGCCCGGCCAGGCTGAAAAACGGACGATAATTACCGCCACAACAGGGATGCGCGGGCGCGCCGGCCGATGCCTTCATCGCCAGAACAGCGCCCTGATTGCTGCCAGCGCAGCGCAAACCGGCGGGGACCGGACTCAATACAACAGATTTCCCCATTTTTCTCTTTCCTCTTGCCGCCTTAATCGCGTGCGTATCTTATGGATATCCGTCCGGAGCATGCCCCGGCCTCTTTTTCATGTTCATGCCATAAAACAAAAAAATAACCGACGCGGTATCACAGCGTCGGTTATTTACAGGGCGCGTATTGTGCCCCAGCAGCTTGCTGGAGACAACCCTTAATCAGCCATCGCGCAGGCGTTTGCGGCGTTCGTTCTGTTCCAGTTCCAGCCCGGTGATCACCTGTTGCAGGTCACGCTCCTGCGTGGCATTCAACTCCGGAAAACGAAAGCTCAGACGTTGGATCTGTTTCACCTCGCCCTTGCTGTCCACTACTTTGGTCACGGCATGATTCACAAATATCATGTCTATCCAGAATTGCCCGTAACTGGCCAGATCCAGTTCCACGTTTTTCAGCGTATCGCCCGGTTTGAGAAACTCATCAATATTCTGACGCTCGGTATGCAGGCAGACACCGCCCAGCGACAAATCCTTCAGGCTAAATTCAAACGTTGAGTGATCCGGCAGACTGCCGCGACAAATCATGGGCGGCCAGGCAGGAGAATTGATGCGGAAATAATTGCGACGCTGGATGTAATAGAGCACGTCTGGAAGCGCAGCACAAAATGCCGGCAACCCTTCATAATTAACGGTTTTTAGGATGGCGGTACGGAACTCAACCTTGGCGCCGGCGGGCTCCGCCACAAACTCCAAATCACCCGCGAAAATAGCGCGGCTGTTTTCAGACTCCAGACCACCAAGATCGAACAGGAACATATCTTCATCAGGCTCTACGTCTAATATTTTACTGATGAACTGTCCACGCGCATGCCGTACTCCCACTGCGATCCCTTGTTTTGCCAGCTCTCGCAGCGCTCCGCATATTGCCATTTTATTCCTTCTGGCAAATTGCTCTTTCAGATTTTCATCCACTACATCCATCCCCACCGTAAGTTGAATGCCGATACAGCGCCCCATCCCGTCGGGGCGCAGATTTATGGCTGGGTATCGGCACCGACAGCCGCAACTTTAGGCCGGCAGCGCCCGGTTGTCCAATTGCGCACCAGCACCGAACGACGGTCGGCAGATCGCGGAGCCCCGCGCAAGGATCGGAGTCTCTCCGGCGAACAGACCCTCTCGTGGTAAGGGCTATCGATGGCGATACGCAACACAGGGTTGCTCAGACGTTCACGCCCGTCTGAACAGTCTGAAATCAAGGAGGTCATGAACCCTCTCCTTCTCGCATCCATGCCCTCCCTCCTAACCCGAGCATACGGATTATGAAGAATCGGCCCGGGCCTGACCCATGAATAGAGAAAATTCCCGGTTCACGCGGCACGCGCCAACACCGGGAATCAAACGATAAGTAACCTTGATCTACTGGGATAGGCACCAAGAGGATAACCCCTTAGTGTGAATAATAGACGAGCTTCTCTACGCCGGACAGCATAATCTGTTGCGCCATCGGGCATCTGGTCAATGCGCAGGATAGTGCGCCAACAGCCAGGTCATCGCCAACAGGTCGGCGCTGCCGCCTGGGCTCAAATTGCGGGCAATCAACGCCCGATCCATCGCGTCCAGACCGGCACGGTTCACACCCTGCGCCAGGAGTTGCCGCGCATAGCCTTGCACGAAGCGCAACCCCGCCATTCCACCGCGTGAAACCACGTTGGTATCCGGGTTATGCGCCATCAGCACTACCAGCGCCTGCCACAGCGCCGCCTCTTCCGCCTCGCCGCGACATAACGCCGCCCGGTATGCCGGCAGCGCGTGCTCCCGCACCGTCGCAAACCCGCTCGCCGCCTCGCCTCGCGCCCCGGTCAAGCCATGACGTCGGAACAAACGTTCTCCGGCCGTCGCCGCCGTCCCCCGTGACGTCGCCAGTTCTCGCGCCACCAAATCGGCGGTCATGGCTGCCGCGCCGGCGCACAACGCCTGCTGAGTCAGCCGTTCGCCCCGCGCGCTAAGCCAGCCTGCGACACTGCATACCAGACCGAAGGCAAAGATCCCGCCCTTGTGGGTATTCACCCCGCCCGTTGCCGCCAGCATCGCCTGCTCCGCCGCCAGCCCCACCGGTCGCACCGCGGCCAGTAATCGTGTCAGCGGCAGCGCATGGTGCGCCGCCCCTGCCGCCGTAAAGCGGCTGAACCACGGCGTCAACGCCGCAATACTGGCTTCAAACGTCGAAAAATCCATGTCCCGGTGCGAACCGCTGTTCGCCCGATCCACCAGCCCCGGCTTTGGCGTCAGGTTCACTTCCACCTGCAGTGCTGCCACGACTCGGTCGTGAATAGCCACCCCGCTACACGTTGCATTGATTAACGCGGTTGCCCCAACATACGGCCCGTTATTCGGTGTCGACATTGCCATGCAGCAGCTCCTCGATGCGGGCGATCACGTCCGGCAGCGGGTGTCGACGTGAACGCGCACAAGCGTGCGCCGGCTCGCCGCACAGCACACAGGTGCGCTTCGGGTAGGCCAGCATTCCACGGCTGACACTCCCTTCGCGCGGGCAGAACACGTCGAAATCCCACACCCGCCCCAGCGGATGTTGTTCTTCCAACGCCGTCGTCGCCGCCTTCACTGTCAGCGCATCCTTATCCACGACCCAGAACCCTTCAGCGCCCGTCGCCAGCCAGTGCAGCTGCTGTTCGCGCACTGTCCAGCCTCGGGCCATCACCAGCGCCGTGAACGCCGCCACTGCCGCCCGCATGCCACGGCGATACAGCGCCGAATCCTTCACCGGGCCCGGCGTCACCAGCGTCAATGACACCAGCGTCATACCGTAACGGGTCAGCAGCGCTTGCTGTCGTACCGCCCGGCGCTCCTTCGCCGCCAACAGCGCTTCCAGGCTGATGCCCGCCGTATTGTCTACGGGGGCCTCGGTCAGGGTCGTGTCGCTCATGATGTCAGCCTCAGTCTTTCACCTGACGCACCACGTCGATCACACTGCCATCACGGTAGCGGATCACGCCCACGATACGGTCGTGGAACTCGATGGCTTTCGGTTCGCCCACCAGCGCAATTGCCCGCTGGTACAGCTCTTCGACGGACATCACACTCAGGCCGGCTTGTTGCAACCGCTCGGCCACATCAGGACGCGCCGGATTCACCGCGATACCGTGATCCGTCACCAGAACGTCGATGGCGCTACCCGGCGTAACACAGGTCGTCACCTGACGAACCACCGTCGGGATGCGGCTGCGGATCAGCGGTGCCACCACGATGGTCAGGTTAGCGGCCGTCGCCACGTCGCAGTGGCCGCCGGAGGCGCCGCGCATCACCCCGTCGGAGCCGGTGATAACGTTAACGTTAAAGTCGGTGTCGATTTCCAGCGCACTCAGGATCACCACATCCAACTGGTCACAGCAGGCCGCTTTCGCGCTCGGGTTGGCATAGACGTTGGTGGAGATTTCCACATGCTTCGGATTGGTCGCCAGCGAGGCGGCCGCGTTGGCGTCAAAGCATTGCGTATCCAGCAATGTGTCAATCAGCCCTTTTTCGTGCAGGTCGACGATGCTGCCGGTGATGCCGCCCAGCGCAAAACTCGCCACCACGCCCTGCTGCTTCATGCGGTCCTCCAGGAAGCGCGTACAGGCGGTCGATGCCGCACCGGACCCGGTCTGGATGGAGAAGCCGTTTTTGAAATAGCCGGAGTGTTCAATCACGTCTGCGGCGCGGCGGGCAATCAGCAGTTCACGCGGGTTGCTGGTGACGCGCGCGGCGCCGACGCTGATTTTCGCCGGGTCGCCCACTTCGTCCACCGGTACCACGAAATCGACCTGATCCTGCACGATGCTGGCCGGCATGTTCGGGAACGGCACCAGGCTTTCCGTCAACAGTACGACTTTTTTCGCGTAGTGCGCATCCACCATCGCGTAGCCCAGCGAGCCGCAGCGGGATTTGCCGGATGTCCCGTTAGCATTGCCGAATTCGTCGCTGCTCGGCACCCCGAGGAACGCCACGTCAATCTTCAGTTCGCCGCTCTGCAACAGGTGCACCCGGCCGCCGTGGGAATGAATATGTACCGGCTCTTTCATCAACCCGTGGGAGATGGCGTCAGCCAGCTTGCCGCGCATGCCGGACGTGTAGATGCGACGGATCACGCCATTGCGAATGTGTTCCACCAGCGGCGCGTTGCAGGTCATCAGCGAACTGGAGGCCAGCGTCAAATCCTTGAACCCCAGACGGGCCAGCGTCTCCACCACGTGGTTGATGACCTTGTCCCCTTCACGGAAAGCATGGTGGAAAGAGATAGTCATGCCGTCTTTCAGGCCGCTCTTGCGGATCGCCTCTTCCAGATCGGCACACAGTTTACGCTGGTGCTTGGCGGCGATGTCATTCAGCCACGGCGTGGCCTGGTTGGCCCCGGCGAACGGTTGCAGGTGGCGCTGTTCCGGAAACTGCTGTTGCAGTGCTTCAATCATGTTGCTCATTATTCCAATCCTGTCAGTCCCGTCCGTTACTTGCGTACACCGGATGCGCTTGCGCGATCCAGCACCCGGCGGGCATGGTCGATAATCGGCCCGTCAATCATCTTGCCGTTGAGCGAGATCACGCCCAGACCAGCACGCTCGCCCTCTTCTGCCGCCTGGATCACCAGGTGGGCATAGTCCACCTCATCCTGGGTCGGCGCGTAGGCGTTGTGCAGCAGTTCAATCTGACGCGGATTGATCAACGATTTACCGTTAAAGCCCAGCCGGCGGATCAGATCGACTTCCTTCAGGAAGCCTTCTTCATCGTTGACGTTGGAATACACCACGTCGAAGGCGTCGATCCCGGCGGCGCGGGCGGCATGCAGCACGGCGCACCGCGCATAGAACAGCTCGGTGCCGTCGCCGCGCTCGGTCTGCATATCCATCACATAGTCAAACGCCGCCAGCGCGATGCCGATCATACGCTCGGACGAGCGGGCGATAGACACGGCGTTGATGACGCCCACGGCGGATTCGATCGCCGCCATAATGCGGGTGGACCCCACTTCCCGGCCACAGGCTTTTTCAATACGCACCAGGTGATGTTCCAGTTCATCCACGTCGTCGGTGGAGTCGGTCTTCGGCAGACGTACCACGTCCACCCCGCCGCGCACCGCCGCTTCCAGGTCTTTCAGACCGAACGGGGTACTGAGCTGGTTGATGCGCACCACTTTCTCGATATCCTTGTACATCGGGTGCTGCAACGCATGGAAAACCAGCAGGCGAGCGGTATCTTTTTCACGCAGGGAAACCGCGTCTTCCAAGTCGAACATGATGGAGTCCGGCTTGTAAATGAAGGCGTTGGACAGCATGGCGGCATTGGCCCCCGGCATAAACAGCATGCTGCGGCGCAATTTTTTCATGACAGTTTCTCCCATTCGATAACGTCGGTATCCGCAGCACGCAGTACCGCGCTCTGTACCCGGGCGCGGATGACACAATCCAGCGCGCCCTTGTCGTCCACAATGACGGTACCCTCGGTCACGCCCAGCGCGGCCAGCGTCTCGTTGACGACCTGCTTAATCTGTTCGCCAAACTGTTTGATGACTTCGCTGTTGATAACAACGGTCAATTCGCCGGCCGCCGGTGCCACCTTCACCAGCAGATCGCTGGATTCGAAGGTGCCTGCGAGGGCCTCCTTGATGATTTTCATGGTGTTTTCCTGACTGATACAGTGAATGTGTTACGCGCAGGCCAATTCGCCATAACGCTGTAAATGCACAAAAGTCGTCGCCGGCACCAGCGCGCGTATCGCGTCGAACTGGCGCAGCTTCAGCAGCCGGCGCACTTCGGAGGCCGATATGGCCTGCCCGGCCTGCGCCCGCGTGCGTTCAATCTCAATAACCTGCAAGGCCGGTGCGTCCACCCTGTCCGCGCGCTCCAGCCAGTCGTGCATGTCCTGGTTGTAGCGATGCGTCACCGGGCAGAACGGCTCGGTGCCGACAAAGCGCCGTGTGATGTTCAGCGCCGGCGCGATATATTGGCGGAAAATAATCAGATCCAGCGCCGCATGGGCCTGGGTGATCAGTTTTTCTTCTTTCAGGAAGTAGCCGGGGAAGGTCGCTTTGGAAATCATGTATTCCGAGCCGGCATGCACCGTCAGGTTCGGAATATGCGCCACGCCCTGACGCACCATCTCCAGCCGTTCGCTGAACGGAAAGAACGAAACGTCTTCGCGCACGACAAAGAGGTGCAGCCAGTCGCAGGCCGCCGCCGCCTGTTCGGCCAGATAACGGTGCCCCAGCGTGAACGGGTTGGCGTTCATCACAATCGCGCCGATGTTATCACCCGGCATGACTTGCGCCGCCAGCGACTGACAATACTGCCGGATGCCGATGGGGGTGTTTTCCATCAACACGGCGTGGTGGTCATAGCAAGCCAGCGGATAGAACCCGCAGCCCCGGAACAGCGCAATGTTGTCCGGCCGGGTGTAGAGGAACAGGTGGAATTGCCCGCGTTCCGCCGCGTACTGCACCACTTCGCTCACCACCCGCACGCCAAGATTCAGTTCCCGGTAAGCCGGGTCGACCGCGACGCACTTGATGGTGTTGCCGCACAGTCCGGCGCAAGCCACCAGCCGCCCCTGATGCCGCCCGACGACGAACATGTCGATGTCCCGATCCATACCAAGATGGCAATGGGCCAGAAACCCGCTTACCTCTTCCCGCGCCGCATGGGCGCCCGGATTATTCAGTAGGGAAAATTCAACATTCTCATCGACATACATAACGGTTTTCCTGCTTCTGGTCTTGCGCTTTTCGGTACGGCCGCCGGTATCCCGACGGCCGACCCGGTCAGTGGCCGACGGCGATCGGCGTTGCCGGTACGGCTTTCGCCGGCTGCGGCGCTTCACCGATAGTGTTGCGCAGATGCCCCACTTTCTCGATTTCCACTTCGATGCTATCACCGGGGTGCATAAACAGCGGCGGCGTGCGTTTTTTGCCGACGCCGCCCGGCGACCCGGTAATGATGACATCGCCCGCGCTCAGTGCGGTGAAGGTGCTGATGTACTCAATCAGCTCCGCCACCTTGTGGATCATGCTGGCGGTGTTGTCGTCCTGCACCATACGCCCGTTGAGGTAGGTGCGGATGGCCAACTGATGCGGATCCGGAATTTCGTCGCGGGTGGTCAGGTACGGCCCGAACGCGCCGGTTTTCTGCCAGTTTTTGCCGGCGGTGAACCAGCTGTGCTGCCAGTCGCGCGCCGAACCGTCCATGTAGCAACTGTAACCCGCGACATGGGACAGGGCGTGGTCGCGGTGAATGCCCTGACCGGCCTTGCCGATAACCACCGCCAGTTCGCCTTCATAGTCGAACTCGCTGGAATAGTGCGGTTTGAGCACTTGCGTGTTATGACCGGTCTGCGAATCGGCGAAACGGACAAACAGCGTCGGCGCCGGGTTCTGCTCGTCGAACTCCTTGCGTTTGTCGGCGTAGTTCATGCCCACGCACAGGATTTTGGACGGCGACACGATGACCGGCAGGAAGGTTACATCCGCCACCGCGATATCCGGGGTCTGATGCTGAAATTCTTCCGCCAGGCTGAGGGCCTCGCCGGCCAGCAGCGCTTTGAGATCCGGGTAACGTTCGCCGAGGCGGCTGCCCAGGTCGATAAGACCGGCCTGGGTGTAGATCCCGTAGCTGTTTTTGCCGTTATGGCGGTAGCTTGCAAGTTTCATAATTCTTTACCTAGTTGAATAACTCTGCGTTGCTCGTGCAGTTTTATTGCGTTAACACAGCCGTCACATCAGGAACTTGCCAAGAACCAGCAAGGCCACAGAGACGTTGATTGCCCCACCGATACGGGTAGCAATCTGAGCAAACGGCATCAGCACCATACGGTTTCCGGCGGTGAGGATAGCCACGTCGCCGGTACCGCCCTGCCCGCTCTGGCAGCAGGAGATGATGGCGACATCAATCGGGTGCATGCCAATTTTCTTACCGACGAAGAAGCCGGTGGTGACTAATGCGGTCACGGTGGTGACGATAACCAGCAGATTAGTGATGGTGAATGCGTGCACCAATTCCTGCCACGGCGTGATAGCCACACCGACGGCAAACAGAATCGGGTAGGTCACGGATGTCTGGAAGAATTTGTAAACCACCTGAGAACCTTCCAGCAGTCGCGGAGACGCGCCGTGCACCAGCTTGACGAAAACCGCTGCGAACAGCATGCCGACCGGCGCAGGCAAACCAATGGTTTTCTGACCGACCATACCCACCATGTACAGCAGGATGGCCAGCAGGGCGCCTGCGGCCAGGTTAGCCGGGTCCATCTTGCCGCTCATGGCGCTAGTCAGAGAACCGGTAGCCTGCTCTTGGCCGTTCGCTTTGTTCGGCATCAGCTCACCTTCACCGGTCAGGTGCGGATAACGTTTACCCAACTGGTTCAGCAAACCGGCGATGACGATAGCCGTCAGACTGCCCAGCATGACGATCGGCAGGATACGGCCCAGTGCCACACCTTGATCCATATGCATCAATGCAGCGTAACCGATGGACAACGGGATGGCGCCTTCGCCCACACCACCGGCCATGATCGGCAACACCAAGAAGAAGAACACCTGGAACGGATCCATACCCAGCGAAATACCTACGCCCATACCGACCAACATGCCGACCACTTCACCGCACAGCATCGGGAAGAAGATCCGCAGAAAGCCCTGAATCAGCGTCTGCCGGTTCATGCTCATGATACTGCCGACGATGATGCAGCAGATGTACAGATACAGAATGTTGGTGGATTTATAGAACTTGGTGGTGGATTCAACCACCACCTGTGGCAGCAGGCCGTAGTACACCAGCGCGGACGGAATGAACGTGGCGCAAATCGCCGCCGCCCCCATCTTGCCGACGAGCGGCAGACGCTTACCGAATTCACCGCAGGCAAAACCAAAGAACGCCAGCGTCGCCACCATCACGACGATATCGCTGGGCAATTTCCCGCCTAGACAATCCAGACCGATCAACAAACCGGCCAGCAAAAATAACGGCACTGGAATAACGCCAACTTTGTAGTTATCCAGAATATGCCACCATTTCTCTTTTAACGAAGCCTTCCCAGAGGCCTCATCTTTCACAACGATATAAGCATCATCTGTGGTACTCATAACCTTCTCCCCTTGTTATTTTCCCGCGCATCTTAAAAGTTGGATGCTAATTATTATGTGACAATCCTCAAATTAGAAAATGAGTTTTAATGGCACTTATGGTTTTTATGGTTTTAATTATTTTTTCATTTAAAAACAATTAATTAAAATACATCAAGACAGGAAGTTTTTTCGTGGTTTTTATGGATTTTATGGTCAAAATGGTTTGTTTGGAAATAAAAATTCACATGTTGAAAAAAGGTAAAATAATTGTCCGATTGCAGTGAAATTCAATTTAATTTTTATTTAAAACCTCGGAATAAAAAATACAAATTTCACAACATCCTCGGCACAACTCACAATACGATTTTTTGCTCCCTGTTTTTTACGCCGTTCATGATAAATTAGCCACCTCAGATTGCTGAATGCTTCCGGAATACGCACGTTATGACTGTCAGATACCCTTTTCATCTCAGGTTATTTATCTATCTGATGATCTTTTTTTCGCTGCTGCTCGGTGGCACCAGCATCTATTATTATTATGTCGTCGAACAGCAGATGTATTCCGACCTCGGCAGTCGCGCCCAGATTCAGGCGCGGGAAATCGCCATTATTCCGTCGCTGATTGCGGCGGTGAAACAACGAGATCTCGTCACCATCGACTCGCTGGTCGATCAACTCCGCGCACGCAGCGACGCCAGCTTTATCGTCATCGGCGATCGCAACGCCACCCATCTTTACCATTCTGAAGATCCGGCGCTGCTCGGTACCGAGATGATTGGCGGCGACAATCAGGACGTGTTGGCAGGCCACAGCACGATTACGGTGCGCCGCGGCGCGATTGGCATTTCCTTACGCAGCAAAGCGCCGATTATGGATGGCGATGAGGTGATCGGCATTGTTTCCGTCGGCTATCTGAAAAAACGTATCGATAACCTCACCTTCAGCAAAGTTGCCCAAATCGGGTTAGCCATCGGCATCATGCTGGTGGCGCTGTTTTTCTTTTCATGGCTGTTCGCCCGCAATCTGAAAAAGCAGATGTTCGGGCTGGAGCCGTTGGAAATCCGCCTGCTGGTGCGGCAACAAAAAGCGCTGCTGGAATCGATCTACGAAGGCGTGATCGCCATCGACAAAGAGCGGCGCATTGCGGTGATCAACCGGGCGGCCAAAGAACTGTTGGGGCTGGACGCGCCAACCTGGCAATTGCGGGGAAAACCGATCGACGATGTCATCGCGCCCACCGCGTTCTTTAACCAACCCGATATCCTGAACACCGACACTCACGACGAAATTTGCCGCTTCAACCATGTCACCGTGATTGCCAGCCGGGTACGCATCATGCTGGAAGACGAGTTGCAAGGATGGGTGATCAGCTTCCGCGATAAAAACGACATTCATACGCTGGGGATGCAGCTCAGCCAGGTGAAGCGTTACGCCAATAGCCTGCGCATCCTGCGGCATGAACAGCTTAACTGGACCGCAACCCTGGCTGGCCTGCTGCACCTTCGGCGCTATGATGAAGCGATCAGTTATATCGAAGCGCAGTCAGAAGGCGCCCAAGTGGTGCTGGATTTTATCGCCAGCCGGTTTTGCTCTCCGACGCTATGCGGGCTGCTGCTCGGCAAATACGCCAGCGCGCGGGAAAAAGGTATCGAACTGCGCTTCGATCCACGTTGTCAGCTTAAGGTCATTCCCGCCGCACTGAGCGAAACCGAACTGATGTCTATCATCGGCAATTTAATTGATAATGCGGTGGAAGCCACACTCGCCAGCACCCGGACTCATTATCCTGTCGAAGTTTATATCCACGACGGTGAGCAGGAATTGGTCATTGAAGTGGCCGATCAGGGCACCGGCATTGACCCCGCCATCACCGATCGGGTATTTGAGATGGGCGTGACCAGCAAGCGGGAAGGCGATCACGGCTTGGGGCTGCATCTGGTGTCCAATTACGTCAGCCAGGCTCAAGGGGTGATTGAAGTCTCCGATAACCAGCCATACGGCACAATTTTTTCTCTTTTTATTCCCAAGAACATTGGGCTTAACCACAACCGCCAACAACAGGAAAACTGAGTACCATGCCGATTGCGAGTACCATGCCGACTGAACGATCCATTGATAATTTCGACGTGCTTATCGTGGAAGATGAAAGAAAGCTGGCCAACGTCCATGCCGAGTTCATCGAAAAGAACTTCGCGCTGCGCGTAGTGGGCATCGCCTCAACCCTGAACGATGCCAGACGGCTGATACAGCAACACAAACCACGGCTGATCCTGCTGGATAACTACCTGCCGGACGGCGAAGGCGTTTCACTGATCGAAAGCGATGTACTCAAAGGCACCCAGTGTTCGGTGATCTTCATCACCGCCGCCAGCGACATGAATACCTGCGCACAGGCGATCCGCTGCGGCGCGTTCGATTACATCATCAAACCTGTTGCCTATCCGCGTCTGCGCTCCTCGCTGGAGCGTTTTATCCAGTTCGTCAAAACGCAACATACTTACAAGGTTGTCGACCAGCAAAACGTGGATGTGCTTTATCAGCTACAGGCATCAACCGCCCCCAATGGGCCCGGCAGCAAAGGCATCGAGGAAAATACCCTCAATCTGGTGCGTCAAATGTTCCTCAACGCGCCCGACACGCTGTATTCCGTCGATGAGGTAGTCACGCAAACCGGGCTGAGTAAAACCACCGCGCGCCGTTATCTGGAATTCGGGGTGGAGAACCACTTTCTGGAAATTGAAATGCGCTACGGCAAGATCGGGCACCCGCGCCGTCTGTACCGTAAAAAAGAGGCCGAATAATCCCTCCGCCGGCCGCGGGCGTGCTGCGAGCAACGCCCGCGGCCGCTCATCTTTTCCCCGCGCTTAAAACACCATGCTCATCGGGTCCGGATACTGGTACTCAAATCCCAGTTCACGGCAGATTCGCTGCCCGTCCACCCGCCGGTCTTGCGCCGGGTCGCCCGGCAAAAAGTGCGGCGGCGTCAGCCCCATGTGTATCGCCTGCGCCGGATAAAACACGTCGCGGGCCGGGTGCAGCGGCGCGCACAGATTATACAGGTGCCCGCCGTGCGGGCGTTGCAGCAGCAGCTCGACCGCGGCGATCACGTCGTCCTGATGCACCAGATTCACGCCGTGACACCCGTTAGGCACGTCACGCCTCCCCGCCAGGAAGCGCCCGGGATGCCGGTCCGCCCCCACCAGCCCGGCCAGCCGCAAAATATCCACTTGCGTATGCGGCAGCGCATGCAGCCACTGCTCTAACGCCACCAACACCCGGCCGTTGTCGGTATCCGGCTGCAACGGACTGTCTTCTTTCAGTTTGCCACGGGTGGCGCCGTACACCGCCGACGAACTGGTGTAGATGATGCGCGGCACGCCAAACGCCAGCGCGCTGTTGACCAGTTGCTGTACCGCCTGCAGATAGCCGCCCCCTTCCCGGGCGGTGCGCCCCGGCGGCAGGGTAACGATCAGCGCCTCCGTTTGCAGCAGCGCCGCCAGCGCTTCCGGTTCGCACTCCGGCTCCGGCGTCAACCTCAAGCGATAGCACTCCACTCCCGATAGCCGCGCCGCTTCCACGCCGTCATCCGTCGTCTTGCTGCCCATGACCTGATACCCTCGCCCCAGCAAGGCCAGCGCCAGCGGCATCCCCAACCAGCCCAGCCCGATTATTGATACCTTCTTCATCGTTTCACCCCGATCTCTGCGGTTTTCGCCAGGTTGTCGCATCATGAAGTAACGCCGTGACGCGGCACGGCTCCCCTGATTCAGTTTACTCTTCGTCCCCCAGCAGTGATGACAATAAACGTGATGTTTTTAAAGGGTGATAGTTTTGGGGTAAAAAAATGTTGCGTGAAGATAGCAAGATAGTTTAGGTTAGCTGACAGTTGAAACAACGCGGAAATGCCGCGAAGGCGCCCCAAAAACGCGCCCCATCATTGACACAGAGATAACCAAATTATGTTACGCACCCTGTTAAGCCACCATCATCACCATCACCCTGACTAGTCTTTCAGGCGTTTGGTGCTGGAAGACAGTAGAATCTTCCAGTGGCACAGCGTGCGAAAAGAGCCCCCGGAAGATCGATTTCGGGGGCTTTTTTTATGGCCCTAACGTTTAAAAGCCTGAATCAACAGGCGTCACAGACAGGATAAATTGAGGTTCACATGCTGGATAAATCACGTTTACGCATCGCGATGCAGAAATCAGGCCGCCTGAGCGACGACTCACGGGAATTGCTTGCTCGCTGCGGCATCAAAATCAATCTGCAACAGCAACGTCTGATCGCGTTCGCCGAAAACATGCCTATCGATATTTTGCGCGTCCGCGATGACGATATCCCCGGCCTGGTGATGGACGGCGTGGTCGATCTGGGCATCATCGGCGAGAACGTGCTGGAAGAGGAACTGCTCGACCGCCGCGCCCAGGGGGAAGACCCGCGCTACTTCACGCTGCGTCGTCTTGACTTCGGCGGATGCCGCCTGTCGTTGGCTATGCCGCTCGATGAGGAGTACACCGGCCCGCAATGCCTGAACAATAAACGCATCGCTACCTCCTACCCTCACCTTCTCAAGAAATATCTTGATAAACAAGGTGTTAATTTCAAATCCTGCCTACTTAACGGTTCGGTAGAGGTGGCGCCGCGCGCCGGGCTGGCCGACGCTATTTGCGATCTGGTTTCGACCGGCGCCACACTGGAAGCTAACGGCCTGCGCGAAGTGGAAGTGATTTACCGCTCCAAAGCCTGCCTGATCCAACGCGACGGCGAGATGCCCGCGGATAAACAGCAGTTGATCGACAAATTGCTGACCCGCATGCAAGGCGTGATTCAGGCGCGTGAATCCAAATACATCATGCTGCACGCGCCCAGCGATCGCCTGGAAGAGGTGATCGGGTTATTGCCGGGCGCTGAACGTCCCACCATCCTGCCGCTGGCAGGTGATCAGAATCGGGTGGCCATGCACATGGTCAGCAGCGAAACCCTGTTCTGGGAAACCATGGAAAAACTGAAAGTGCTGGGCGCCAGTTCGATTCTGGTACTGCCGATCGAGAAAATGATGGAGTGAAGGTCATGACCAATCGTTTCAATACCCTGATTGACTGGCAGTCCAGTTCGGCGGAACAACAACGACAGTTGCTGACGCGCCCGGCAATTTCCGCCTCCGGCCGCATCACCGCCACCGTCAGCGAGATTCTGGATCGCGTTAACGCCGAAGGCGACGCGGCACTGCGCGATTTCAGCGCCCGTTTCGACAAGGTACAGGTGGATACTCTGCGCGTCTCCGCCGCCGATATCGATGCCGCCGCCGCCCGGCTGGGCGACGATATCAAACAGGCGATGGCGAATGCGGTGCGCAATATCGAGACATTCCATTATGCGCAGGTGTTGCCGCCGGTGAATGTGGAAACCCAACCCGGCGTGCGTTGCCAGCAGGTAACGCGCCCCATCGCCAGCGTCGGCCTGTATATCCCCGGCGGCTCTGCACCGCTGTTATCTACCGTCCTGATGCTGGCGACGCCGGCGCGCATCGCCGGCTGCGGCAAGGTCATCCTGTGTTCGCCGCCGCCCATCGCCGATGAAATTCTGTACGCGGCGAAGCTGTGCGGCGTACAGGAAATCTACCAGCTCGGCGGCGCGCAAGCGGTGGCAGCGATGGCGTTCGGCACCGACAGCGTACCCAAGGTGGATAAAATCTTCGGCCCCGGCAACGCCTACGTCACCGAGGCCAAACGTCAGGTCAGCCAACGCCTTGACGGCGCAGCCATCGACATGCCGGCCGGCCCGTCCGAAGTGCTGGTGATCGCCGATGGCGGCGCCACGCCGGATTTCATCGCCGCCGATTTGCTCTCCCAGGCGGAACACGGCCCGGATTCGCAGGTGATTCTGTTGACGCCGGACGCCGCCATGGCGCAGGCGGTGATCGCGGCGGTCGAGCGCCAGCTCACCACCCTTTCCCGCGCCGACATCGCCCGTCAGGCGCTGGACAGCAGCCGGGTGATTGTGACCCGCGATCTGGATCAGTGCGTGGACATCAGCAACCAGTACGGCCCGGAACACCTGATAATCCAGACCCGCAACGCGGAAGATTTGGTGGCGCGCATCACCAGCGCCGGCTCGGTGTTTCTGGGGGATTGGTCGCCGGAATCGGCGGGCGACTACGCCTCAGGCACCAACCATGTGCTGCCGACCTATGGCTATACCGCCACCTATTCCAGCCTGGGTCTGGCGGATTTCCAAAAACGCATGACCGTGCAGCAGTTATCGCCGCAAGGGTTGCTGGGCTTGGCCGTCACCATCGAGACCTTGGCGCAGGCCGAACAGTTAACCGCTCACAAGAATGCCGTCACCCTGCGCGTCAACGCCCTGAAGGAGCAAGTATGAGTATAGAGAACCTGGCGCGCGAGAATGTGCGCCGTTTGACCCCGTACCAGTCGGCCCGTCGTCTTGGCGGAAACGGCGATGTGTGGCTCAACGCCAACGAATTCCCGCAAGCGCCGGAATACTCGCTCACGCTGCACACCCTGAACCGTTATCCGGAATGCCAACCGACGCAGGTGATCGCACGCTACGCCGCTTACGCCGGCGTCGCGCCGGAACAGGTACTGGTGAGCCGCGGCGCCGATGAAGGTATCGAACTGCTGATTCGCGCCTTTTGCGAACCGGGTAAAGACGCCATTCTGTTCTGCCCACCCACCTACGGCATGTACGCCGTCAGCGCCGAAACCTTCGGCGTGGAGTGTCGTGTCGCCCAGAGCACGGCGGACTGGCAGCTTGATGTGGCGTCCATTGAACGTCAGTTGGATAACGTGAAGCTGATTTACGTCTGCTCCCCCAATAACCCGACCGGCAATCTGGTCAATCAGGACGATCTACGTCGGGTGCTGGAGCTGGCGCGCGGCCGGGCGGTCGTGGCTATCGATGAGGCCTATATCGAATTCTGTCCGCAAGCCTCCACCGTCAACTGGCTGGCGGACTACCCGCATCTGGTGATCCTGCGTACGTTGTCCAAGGCTTTCGCACTGGCCGGGTTACGTTGTGGTTTCACGCTCGCCAATGCCGACGTTATCCAGTTGCTGCTCAAAGTAATTGCCCCTTATCCGCTCTCGCTACCGGTGGCTGATATCGCAGCGCAAGCCTTGAGCGATGCCGGAATCGCCCGGATGCGCCGGAACGTCGCCGAGGTGCTGGAAAACCGCCGCTGGCTGGCGGAGGCGCTGAACAACGTGGACGGCATAGACACCGTGTTCGCCAGTGAAAGCAACTACCTGCTGGTGCGTTTCGCCGACTCGGCAACCGTCTTTAAGGCCTTGTGGGATCAAGGCATTATTCTACGCGATCAAAATAAACAGCCAGGGCTGGCCGGTTGCCTGCGTATTACCATCGGCAATCGTTACGAATGCGAGCGCGTCATCACCGCACTGCAGGCGCTGTCTGCCACTACTGCGTAATTGAGGAATCACCGTGGGATTAAAATATCTTTTCATCGACCGCGACGGCACCCTGATCGCCGAGCCGCCCGAGGATTTTCAGGTAGATCGTTTGGACAAGCTGGCACTGGAGCCAGACGTGATCCCGTCGCTGCTGACATTGCAGAAGGCCGGTTTCAAACTGGTGATGATCACCAATCAGGATGGGTTAGGCACCGCCAGCTTCCCGCAGGAGGATTTCGACCCGCCGCATAACCTGATGATGCAGATTTTCACCTCGCAGGGCGTGCGCTTCGAGCGCGTGTTGATCTGCCCGCATTTGCCCGGCGATAACTGCGCGTGCCGTAAACCTAAAACCGCGTTGGTGGATGCGTTTCTGAAAGACAACGTGATGGACAGCGACAACAGCTTCGTCATCGGCGACCGCGAAACTGACGTGCAACTGGCGCAAAATATGGGGATTGCCGGTCTGCGCTATCAACGTGATGGTTTGAACTGGCAGGCGATTACCGCGCAGTTGACCAAGAGCGACCGCCACGCCCAGGTTAACCGAGTTACACGCGAAACCGCTATCGACGTTGAAGTTTGGCTGGATCGCGAAGGCGGCAGCAAGATCAACACCGGCGTTGGTTTCTTCGACCATATGCTGGATCAAATCGCCACTCACGGCGGTTTCCGCATGAATATCGATGTTAAGGGTGATCTGTACATCGACGATCACCATACGGTAGAAGACACCGCGCTGGCACTGGGCGAAGCGCTGAACAAGGCGCTGGGCGACAAGCGCGGCATCGGCCGTTTCGGTTTCGTGCTGCCGATGGATGAGTGTCTGGCCCGTTGCGCGCTGGACATCTCCGGCCGGCCACATCTGGAGTACAAAGCTGAGTTCAATTACCAGCGCGTGGGCGACCTCAGCACCGAGATGGTTGAGCACTTTTTCCGCTCGCTCTCTTACGCCATGGCCTGCACCCTGCACCTGAGAACCAAGGGCCGCAACGACCATCATCGGGTGGAAAGTCTGTTCAAGGTGTTCGGCCGCGCCTTGCGCCAGGCTATACGTGTCGAGGGTAATACGCTGCCCAGCTCCAAAGGAGTGTTGTGATGAACGTGGTGATTCTCGATACCGGTTGCGCCAATCTCTCCTCGGTGATGTACGCGGTGAAACGTCTGGGGTATGACCCGCTGGTCAGCCGCGCCCCAGAGGTGGTGCTGCGTGCCGATAAGCTGTTTCTGCCGGGCGTGGGCACTGCGCAGGCGGCAATGGATCAACTGGCTGAACGCCAGTTGATCGACCTGATAAAAACCTGCACTCAGCCGGTGCTGGGTATCTGTCTCGGTATGCAACTGCTGGGCAGCCGTAGCGATGAAAATAACGGCGTGGACACACTGGGTATCATCGATACGCCGGTGGTACAAATGGCCGACCACGGCCTGCCGCTACCGCATATGGGCTGGAACCGGGTCACGCCGCAGGCGGGCCACCGGCTGTTTCACGCGATTCCCGACGGTGCGTACTTCTATTTTGTCCACAGTTACGCCATGCCGGTATGCGCCAATACGATCGCGCAATCCACGTACGGCGAGCCGTTCACCGCGGCAGTACAGAAAGACAATTTCTACGGCGTGCAATTCCACCCGGAGCGCTCCGGTGCGGCGGGCGCGCAGTTGCTGAAAAATTTTCTGGAGATGTAAACGGCGATGATTATTCCCGCGTTGGATTTAATTGACGGACAGGTGGTTCGTTTGCATCAGGGCGACTACGGTCAGCAACGCCAGTACGGCAACGACCCGCTGCCCCGTTTGCAGGATTACCAGCAACAGGGGGCACAGGTGCTGCATCTGGTGGATCTGACTGGCGCCAAAGACCCGGCGGCGCGCCAGATCCCGCTGCTGAAAACGCTGCTGGCCGGCGTCTCCGTACCGGTACAGGTGGGCGGCGGCATCCGCACCGAGCAGGATGTCGTATCCCTGCTGGAGGCCGGCGCGCGCCGCGTAGTGATTGGCTCCACCGCCGTAAAACGGCCGGAGTTGGTGCAGCAATGGTTTACCCGCTATGGCGCGGAAGCACTGGTTTTGGCGCTGGACGTGCGCATCGACGCGCAGGGCGTTAAACAGGTTGCTATCAGCGGCTGGCAGGAAAGCAGTGGTGCCACTCTGGAGCAGACCGTGGAGAGCTATCTACCGTTCGGCCTGAAACACGTCCTCTGTACCGATATTTCCCGCGATGGTACGTTGCAGGGCTCGAATGTCGATTTATACCGCGAAGTGAGCCAGCGTTATTCGCAGGTGGCGTTTCAGGCTTCCGGCGGCATCGGTTCGCTGGCGGATATTGCCGCGTTGCGCGGCAGCGGCGTTCAGGGCGTGATCGTCGGTCGGGCTTTGCTGGAAGGTAAATTTAACGTGGCGGAGGCAATCTCATGCTGGCAAAACGGATAATCCCTTGTCTGGACGTGCGTGACGGCCAGGTGGTCAAGGGCGTGCAGTTCCGCAATCATGAAATTATCGGCGATATCGTGCCGTTGGCTCAGCGCTATGCGCAGGAAGGCGCTGATGAACTGGTGTTTTACGATATCACCGCCTCTTCCGACGGCCGGGTGGTGGACAAAAGCTGGGTGTCTCGCGTGGCGGAAGTGATCGATATCCCCTTCTGCGTCGCCGGCGGGATCAAGAGTATTGAAGATGCTGGGCAGATACTCTCTTTCGGCGCCGATAAGATCTCCATCAATTCGCCCGCCCTGGCCGACCCCGATTTAATTTCCCGACTGGCGGATCGCTATGGCGTACAATGCATCGTGGTCGGCATCGATACCTGGCATGACGCCGAAACCGGTCGTTATCATGTCAATCAGTATACCGGCGATGAATCGCGTACCCGTGTCACCCAGTGGGAAACGCTGGATTGGGTGCAAGAGGTGCAGAAGCGCGGTGCCGGCGAGATCGTTCTGAACATGATGAATCAGGATGGTGTGCGCAATGGTTACGATCTGGCGCAATTGACGCAAGTGCGCGATGTTTGTCATGTTCCGCTGATCGCTTCCGGCGGTGCGGGAACCATGCAACATTTTCTGGCTGCGTTTCAGCAAGCCGGCGTGGACGGCGCACTGGCGGCGTCGGTATTCCATAAACAAATTATCAATATTGGTGAACTCAAGCAGTTCCTTAAGCAACAAGGCGTGGAGATTCGGGTGTGTTAACTGAACAACAACGAAACCAGCTCGACTGGCAAAAAACCAACGGCATGTTACCGGTAGTCGTACAACACGCGGTTTCCGGTGAAGTGCTGATGCTGGGCTATATGAATCAGGCCGCGCTGCAGGTGACGGAAGAAACCGGTAAAGTGACCTTCTACTCCCGAACCAAACAGCGGTTGTGGACTAAGGGCGAATCGTCCGGACACTTTTTAAATGTGGAATCGATTACACCGGACTGCGATAACGATACGCTGCTGGTGCTGGCGACGCCGATCGGCCCGACCTGTCATCTGGGCAATACCAGTTGTTTCCATCCTGCGGAAAGCCGCTGGCAGTTCCTTTACCAACTGGAACAACTGCTGGCCGAGCGTAAGAATGCCGATCCGGCCAGCTCCTACACCGCGAAACTGTACGCCAGCGGTACCAAGCGCATCGCGCAGAAAGTCGGCGAGGAAGGGTTGGAAACCGCGCTGGCGGCGACTGTCCACGATCGGGAGGAACTGACTAACGAAGCCGCCGATCTGGTTTATCACCTGCTGGTGTTGCTACAGGATCAGGATCTGGATTTGTCCACCATCATCCAGCGTTTGAAAGAGCGTCATAACCGCTGATATGTCATCCGCTTTACCGGCTTCCGCCGCCGGTAAAGCGTCTCACTTTTCCCATTTTTTCCCATCTTCGGCAAAATATTCGCCCAGTTTAACCGCGTCTACGCATGTCTGGTTGATTAGGCTTTATTCGTGTTCAACGGTGCGGAATAACGATACTTCGCAACCGCCGCAGTCAATCAACCGGCCCGCTCCTGTGACGCAAGTCTGCGTCGCCGTTTCGGACATTTTCTCCAAGCAAGGAAAACGATATGCGACAGAAAATACGAAGTTCCCAACTTACGGTAATAGGCGCCATGTTGGCGACAACGCTGATGAGTCAAGGCGTATCGGCAGCGGATGCCAAAGTAGAAAGCGTGATCAAAAAGAATGGGCTGGATAACACACGGGTGCTGGCGATGTATCAGAACGGCAACCTGCAGCTTCAAACTGAAACATCAAACAAACTGATTCTGGTTAATCCTAAAGTTCGTGCCACCGATGTAGAGGCGAGCAAGGCCATGTACTGGTATCGGGGTATGCAATTTGATGAATACAAGACTTTCGACGCCACTAAATTTAAAACACTCCCTTGCGTGCAACAGGACAGCTTTTGCGGCATTACACCGGAATATACTTACGCGGCTAAATATCTGACCATTGAGAAACCCGGGGTCATGGTTCAGTTCAGTACGATAGAGCCAGGCTGGCTTTATAACGAATTCACCAATAAGCATCGCTGCCAAATTAAAGCAGAAGGCGGCGGTACATTTGGACTCGGGGGAAAAGGAACCTCAGGCAGTTGCGATGCCGAATATAAGAACAAAGGATTGGGCAACATTTTCAATGGCTGGTTGCAGCCGCCTCAAAAAATAGAGCCCATTATCGCCTACGTGCTTCTGGCAAAATAATCGTCCGGCATCAGGGAATATGGCCTTTTTAACCAACCGTCGCCACCTAATAGCAGGCTTACCGCTGGACGCTTTTCGAAACCTTCGGCCAGGTAGGGGAGTATCAGCTAACAACCAGCACCTCCCGAGGCGGTGGTTTACCGCTGACAAAAAAATAGCACCCTCTCGGGTGCTATTCATGAAACAGGCGTTATGGCTGATTATCCGCCATAAATGTTGGCACGATCTCGCAATTCTTTACCCGGTTTGAAGTGAGGAACATATTTACCTTCCAGATCCACTTTTTCGCCGGTTTTCGGATTACGGCCAGTGCGTGGTGCACGGTAGTGGAGTGAAAAACTGCCAAACCCGCGAATTTCGATGCGGTCGCCATCGGCCAGCGTAGTGGCCATCTGCTCCAGCATCTCTTTCACCGCGTCCTCAACCACTTTGGCCGGGATATGCGATTGCTGTCCAGCAAGTCTTTCAATAAGTTCAGACTTGGTCATGATTCCTCCAAGTGAGTGGCTTGTGCATGCCACTGTAACTTACTACCGTTTAAGGTCGGGCGGCAAGTCCCGCCGCCTAACCCACCGAAATTACTCGCCTTTTGCAGCTTTGAACGCTTCAGCCATAGCGTTGGAGAAATTGCCTTCTTCCTGTTTGTTATTAACAGAAGCGATAGCGTCTTTCTCGTCAGCTTCATCCTTGGCACGGATGGACAGGCTTACAACACGGTTTTTACGATCAACGCCAGTATATTTGGCTTCGATCTCATCACCCACGTTCAGCACCAGCGTTGCATCTTCAATACGGTCGCGAGAAGCTTCAGACGCACGCAGATAACCTTCAACGCCGTCGGCTAATTCAACTGTAGCACCTTTGGCGTCAACCGCAGTGACTTTGCCCGTAACAATCACACCTTTCTTGTTTACAGACAGGTAGTTGTTGAACGGATCTTCAGCCAGCTGTTTCACGCCCAGGGAAATGCGTTCGCGCTCTGCGTCAACCTGCAGAACCACCGCAGCGATTTCGTCGCCTTTCTTGTATTCGCGAACAGCTTCTTCGCCAGCTACATTCCAGGAGATATCGGACAGGTGCACCAGACCATCAATACCACCGTCCAGACCGATAAAGATACCGAAGTCAGTGATGGATTTGATCTTGCCTTCTACGCGATCACCCTTGTTATGGGTTTCAGCGAACTGCTGCCACGGGTTGGCTTTGCACTGTTTCAGGCCCAGGGAGATACGACGACGTTCTTCATCGATATCCAGAACCATAACTTCAACCACGTCGCCCACGTTAACCACTTTGGACGGATGGATATTTTTGTTGGTCCAATCCATTTCGGAAACGTGTACCAGACCTTCAACGCCTTCTTCGATTTCCACGAAGCAGCCATAATCAGTCAGGTTGGTTACGCGACCGGTCAGCTTGGTGCCTTCCGGATAACGTTTAGCGATAGCAACCCACGGATCTTCGCCCAGCTGTTTCAAGCCCAGGGAGACACGAGTACGCTCGCGGTCGAACTTCAGCACTTTGACAGTGATTTCGTCGCCCACATTGACGATTTCACTCGGATGCTTAACGCGCTTCCAGGCCATGTCAGTGATGTGCAGCAGACCATCAACGCCGCCCAGATCAACGAATGCACCGTAGTCAGTGAGGTTCTTGACGATACCTTTGACTTCCATGCCTTCCTGCAGGTTTTCCAGCAGCTGATCGCGCTCGGCGCTGTTTTCAGATTCGATAACGGCACGACGGGAAACAACCACGTTGTTGCGTTTCTGGTCCAGCTTGATCACTTTAAACTCAAGCTCTTTGCCTTCCAGATGCAGAGTGTCGCGAACCGGACGCACATCTACCAGAGAGCCCGGCAGGAACGCACGGATACCGTTCAGCTCAACGGTGAAACCACCTTTCACTTTACCGTTGATAATACCGGTAACAGTAGCGGATTCTTCATAAGCTTTTTCCAGCATCAGCCATGCTTCGTGACGTTTGGCTTTCTCACGGGACAGCAGGGTTTCACCGAAGCCGTCTTCTACCGCGTCCAGAGCCACGTCAACTTCATCACCGACCTGGATTTCAATTTCACCCTGGGCGTTTTTGAACTGCTCTACCGGAATGGCAGATTCAGATTTCAGGCCGGCATCAACCAGAACGACGTCTTTGTCGATAGCGACCACAACACCGCGGACAATGGAACCCGGACGGGTTTCGATTTCTTTCAGGGATTCTTCAAAGAGTTGAGCAAAAGATTCAGTCATGTTGATAATCTTGAGTTTTTACATTTAACGTCCATCTAGCATCCTGCCCGATGGGGTTGCTTCACATCCCCGCCGAAATCCTTGCGACGAGGTAAAATTATTTGCCAGTCAGTTGTGGCAGTATATGGCGGGCATATTCCAGCGCACGGGCCACCACTTCATCTAGCGTCATTGTTGTCGAATCCAGCACTAAAGCATCCGCTGCAGGCACCAGCGGCGCAACCGGCCGGTTGCGATCGCGCTCATCGCGCTCTCTGATCTCGGACAAAAGACGTTCAAAGTTAACATTAAAGCCTTTTTCCTGCAACTGCAGCATGCGGCGGTTGGCGCGTTCTTCGGCACTGGCATCCAGAAAAATCTTCACCGGCGCATCAGGGAATACCACAGTTCCCATATCTCGTCCGTCGGCAATCAGGCCCGGTGCCTCCCGAAACGCCCGCTGCCGTCTGAGCAGCGCCTCGCGCACACGGGGGAACGCAGCAGCCTGTGAAGCGGTATTTCCGACGTCTTCAGTGCGGATTTCACTGCTGACATCCTCACCTTCCAGAATGACACGCAATTGCCCATCAGCCGGCACGAAGCGGACGTCCAGATGCGATGCGATCGGAACCAGCGCTTCTTCCGACGCGATATCCACATGATGGTGCAACGCGGCCAACGCCAGCACCCGATAGATTGCGCCGGAATCCAGCAGGTTCCACTGCAACGCATCAGCCAACGCTTTGCACAGCGTGCCTTTGCCTGCGCCACTCGGCCCGTCGACCGTAATCACCGGGGCAGTCACCGCCATTTCACTCTCCTTCAGATATTAGGAAACTGCATGTCTCTACAGACAATTTACCAAGTCATTATACGCTGTAGCGGGGACAATCGTGAAATTAAAGACTTATTACTGCAGAAAATTCCGGGAATTAATCTATTGGCAGAGCAAGTTTCTATAATACGGGGTCGATACGACCCCGCGACAGGAAATTCAATCGTGCCGACTCAGACGCTCCAGTTGTTGGAAGTAATCCGGAAACGTTTTGGCGGTGCACTTGGGATCGAGGATCGTGACAGGCGTATCGGACAACGCCACCAATGAAAAACACATGGCCATTCGGTGATCGTTATAAGTACCAATCTCAGCCGCTTGCAGCTGTTTGGGCGGCGTAATGCTGATGTAATCATGCCCCTCTTCCACCTCAGCACCGACCTTACGCAGTTCAATCGCCATCGCAGCCAGCCGATCAGTTTCTTTCACGCGCCAGTTATAGATATTACGCAACGTCGTGGTTCCGCCTTGGGCGAACAGCGCCGTCGTGGCGATCGTCATCGCAGCGTCCGGAATATGGTTCATATCCATATCAATGGCATGGAGCTCGCCACGCTGGCACTCAATATAGTCATCGCCCCAACGAATTTGTGCGCCCATTGTTTCGAGCACGTCGGCAAAGCGGACATCGCCCTGCACGCTCTTACGCCCAACACCGGTCACGCGCACCGTACCGCCGCGAATCGCTGCAGCAGCTAGGAAATAGGAAGCGGAAGACGCATCGCCTTCAACCAGATAGTCTCCCGGCGCCCGGTAATGCTGGTTCCCGGCAATCGCGAAAGTTCGATATTCCGCATTTGTCACATCAACGCCGAATGCTTTCATCATATGCAACGTAATGTCGATATAGGGTTTGGACACCAGATCACCCTGGATGGTGATGCGGGTATCCTGCGGAGCAAGCGGCGCAGTCATCAGCAACGCAGTAAGAAACTGGCTGGAAACTGAGCCGTCAACACTGATATCACCGCCGACAAACCCACCCCGTAACCGCAGAGGCGGGTAATTTTCCTGCTCCAGATAATCGATGTCGGCGCCTCCCTGACGTAGCGCATCCACCAGATGACCGATGGGACGCTCTTTCATACGCGGCTCGCCCGTCAAAACGATGTCGCCGGCAGTCAGGCACAATGCAGCGGTCAGCGGACGCATCGCTGTGCCTGCATTCCCCAGAAACAGCTCCAGACGTTCTGGCGTCTCAAAGGCATGCCCCAGGCCCATAATTTCACACACGGTTCGATCGTCGGAAAGCGTATAGCTGACCCCCAACGCTTTCAGCGCATTGAGCATATGACGGACATCATCGCTGTCCAGCAGGTTGGTAAGCCGGGTCGTACCTTCGGCGAGAGCCGCCAACAGCAGCGCACGGTTTGAAACGCTTTTGGAGCCCGGCAAGTTGATGGTGCCATTAACCAGAGAGACAGGTTGTAGGGTCAGGGATTCCTGCATGTGAAACTCATTCTCCTCATGAATAGATATAACAGTCCGATCTAAAACACAGCGGCCATCCATCGACAATCGAGGCAAGGTATTGTCATTATTACGGTTTTCTATGCGAACCCCGTATTTCTGTCATGGCTTGCACCGTTTTTCCGACAGCGCTGCTGCTATACAACCGGGACAAACGGGGACGACGGCCGGGGGATTGCAATCGGGGATTGACACCCAAGGATCGGCACGGCAGCAAACCGCCGTGCCATTAGCTCATTATCAGCCGTGGCGACGTTCAAAGTCGGCCATGAAATCGGTCAATGCCTTCACGCCTTCGATAGGCATGGCATTATAGATGGAAGCCCGCATACCACCTACCACGCGATGGCCTTTCAGCGCATGCAGACCCGCCTCCTTGGATTCTTTCAGG
Source organism: Musicola keenii (assembly GCF_014855505.1). Classification (NCBI taxonomy): domain Bacteria; kingdom Pseudomonadati; phylum Pseudomonadota; class Gammaproteobacteria; order Enterobacterales; family Pectobacteriaceae; genus Musicola; species Musicola keenii. The sequence goes on from NZ_JAAWVW010000002.1 coordinate 231,404, forward strand.
AACAGACTGTCCAGTTCCGCATCCGCCAGCAGGAACGGCACATTCATACGCGAACGGTTCGCCGTAGCCACATCGTTGCGATAAAAAGCGCTGCCATCAATAGCCGAGTACAGCAGATCGGCTTTAGCTTGATTACGCTTATCCAATTCCACCAGCCCGCCTTGCTCTTTCAGCCATTTGAATACCATGCCCGACAGATACCAGGCGAAGGTCGGCGGCGTGTTGAACATGGAGCCGTTATCCGCCAGCAGTTTGTAATCCAGAATGGAAGGCAGTTCGCGACGAGCTTTACCGATCAGGTCATCACGCACGATCACCAAGGTTAAACCGGCCGGGCCGATGTTTTTCTGCGCGCCGGCGTAGATCACACCATAACGGCTGACATCCAGCGGGCGAGATAGAATGCTGGACGAGTAGTCGGCCACCACCACCTTGTCGCCAAAATCCGGTTCTTCTTCAATCGCCAGCCCGTCGATCGTTTCATTCGGGCAGTAATGCACATAGGCCGCATCGGCGGACAGTGCCCACTCACGCATCGGTTTGACCGCACGCAGCCCATCAATGCGGGTTTTGATATCAATAACGTTCGGCGTGCCGTATTTTTCCGCTTCTTTCACCGCGCTGTAAGCCCAGTAGCCGCCGTCGATATAATCGGCTGTCGAATTATTACCCAGTAAATTCAACGGCACCGCGGCAAACTGGGCACGGGCGCCGCCGTGACAAAATAGAACTTTATAGTTGGCGGGGATCTTTAGCAGGTCACGCAGATCCTGTTCGGACTCTTCGGCGACTTGCATGAATTCTTTACTGCGGTGGCTGATTTCCATCACCGATGTGCCCAGACCGTGCCAATTACAAAGTTCCTGTTCCGCACGACGCAATACTTCTACCGGCAACATGGCTGGACCGGCACTAAAATTGAAAATCTGAGTCATTTCCCCTCACCACTTTAAATAAAAATAGCGACCTAATATGTCGCATTGTTTTACCTTATATCGGTTTTATCACTCACCCTGCATGCCTGCAACGCTTATTCTCGTTCAAAGATGAAATCTTCAGCACACGATTGCGTGATCGTCATCACTGTTACCTGGCTGTTACAGAATAAATAGAGTCGATACGCAAAACCCCGTATTATGCACGCCCCGTTACCATAATCAGGTTGCTACCATGACCCAGACTTTTATCCCAGGCAAAGACGCCGCCCTGGAAGATTCCATCGCCCGTTTTCAACGACAACTCCAGGACCTGGGGTTCAACATCGAGGAAGCCTCATGGCTTAATCCGGTGCCGAATGTCTGGTCGGTACATATCCGCGACCGCGACTGCGCCCTATGTTTTACCAATGGTAAGGGCGCGACGAAAAAGGCAGCGCTGGCATCTGCGTTGGGTGAATACTTCGAACGCTTGTCCACCAACTATTTTTTCGCCGACTTTTATCTCGGCAACGCGATCGCCAACAGCGACTTCGTACATTATCCGGATGAAAAATGGTTCGCCATTCCCGATGACGACAGCCTGCCCGCGGGCATTCTGGATGAACGCCTACACCGCTTCTACGATCCAGACCAACAATTAACCGCCAGCGAACTGGTCGATTTGCAGTCCGGCAACGCTGAACGCGGTATCTGCGCCCTACCTTTTACCCGTCAGTCTGATCATCAGACGGTGTACATTCCGATGAACATCATCGGCAATCTGTACGTTTCCAACGGGATGTCTGCGGGCAACACCCGGAATGAAGCCCGCGTACAGGGTCTGTCGGAAGTTTTCGAACGCTACGTAAAAAACCGGATCATCGCCGAGGCCATCAGCCTGCCGGAAATTCCATCCGACGTACTGGCACGTTACCCCGGCGTGGTTGAAGCCATCACCACATTGGAACAGGAAGGATTCCCGATCCTCGCTTACGACGCCTCGCTCGGCGGCCGTTATCCGGTGATTTGCGTGGTGCTGTTCAATCCCGCCAACGGTACCTGTTTCGCCTCGTTCGGCGCACATCCAGATTTCGGCGTCGCACTGGAACGTACCGTGACCGAGTTGCTGCAAGGCCGCGGGCTGAAAGATCTGGACGTTTTCACGCCCCCGACCTTCGATAACGACGAAGTGGCGGAGCACACCAATCTGGAAACGCATTTCATCGATTCCAGCGGTCTGATCTCTTGGGATTTGTTCCGTAAAACAGCCGATTATGCGTTTGCAGACTGGAGCTTCAGCGGCACGACCGAACAGGAGTTCGCCACCCTGATGGCGATCTTCCGGCAGGAAGATAAAGAAGTGTATATTGCGGATTATGAACATCTTTCCGTCTATGCCTGCCGCATTCTGGTGCCGGGTATGTCGGATATTTACCCGGCGGAAGATCTGCTGCTGGCCAACAACAGCATGGGCGCGCATCTGCGCGACACCTTGCTGGCGCTGCCAGACAGCCAATGGGAGCAAGACGAGTATCTGAATTTGCTGCAACAGTTGGATGACGAAGGTCTGGACGATTTTACCCGCGTGCGTGAACTGCTGGGCATCGCCACCGGCAAAGATAACGGGTGGTTTACTTTGCGCGTCGGCGAGCTGAAATCCATGCTGGCGTTGGCGGGCGGCGATCTGGAACAGGCGCTGAGTTGGGCGGAATGGTCGCTCGATTTCAATCAGTCCGTGTTTAGCGCCGAGCGCGGCAACTACTATCGTTGTCTGCAAACGCTGCTTCAACTGGCGCTGGAGCCTGAACGCGAACCGGCGTTGTACTACGATGCGTTCGTGCGCATGTATGGTCAGGACGCCGTCGACGCTGCCAGCGCGGCGATTACCGGCGAACAAAGCTTCTACGGGCTGTTCGCCATTGATAGTGATCTTACCGCCCTGAAAGCGCATCAGTCACTTTTAGCCGCCTACGAAAAATTGCAAAACGCCAAACGCCGACACTGGCAGAACGCCTAATTCTCACCCGGCGAGGCTCTCTCATTTTTGTCACCGTTCAGGCGAAACCAGAACACCGGTTTCGCCTGTCTGCGTGCCGGATTTGCGCAGGGTTTTTATTACCTGTCTGGCTATTTTTGCCTTACAATATCGCGCGAAGATTGCGACGTCATACTCTGGCTTCCTTTCTTTTCCAATCAGGCAGCATTTTTTCGGGTCGTGCTGGCTGCAGGAATAATCCAGGTGCTGTTTTCCCGGAAATATTTATTGTTCCTGTTTGACGATATGTTTATTCCATACACCGATGCCTTAAATAATTCGAGTTGCAGGCAGGCGACGGGGCTCGAAGTCCCAATAAGCGGGTTACATTCAGTGATGCGCACGGACGAGAAATCTGCCGTAAGCAGATTTAAATGCAGCTTGTTGTGCCCCTAAAAAGGAGGCCCCAGGGATGGGCCGGACAATAAATGAAACACGAAGTGTGCTGGGTATAAAATCGTTATTTATCTGGGTTAATTGTTTGTGATGATAATAAATGACGTTATTGTTATAAAGCAGTGAACAAAAAATTAAATAACCTAAAACCGACGCACGAATTTACTACAAAACCATATTTTTTTTAACGCTAAAACGGCCCGATCATTGCCTTTTTCAACATATTTAATAAATTTTAAAATTTTTTTTCTTGTTAAAAAACATAAAGTTATGATAAAAAATACCCCTGTCGATGGAGCGTTATCGCCTTATAGTTTTCACCGATATGATCCATGTCAAATTTTGGCCCATAGCGCTTTGTTAATATTTCAACGTAGATAATCATTGAGAGAGAGTTAGTGTGAAAACTGACAACCCCTTCACTCTATTATTACCGTCAGCCATGGCGAAAGTCGCCGAAGACGCAGGCGTTTATAAAGCGACAAAACAACCGCTAACTGCTTTTTTTCTGGCGGTCACTGCCGGTGTTTTCATCTCTATCGCGTTCGTCTTTTACATCACGGCAACCACCGGTACTGCGTCAATGCCCTATGGCATGGCCAAATTGGTAGGCGGCATCTGCTTCTCCCTGGGCTTGATGCTGGTCGTGGTTTGCGGCGCCGATCTGTTCACCTCCACCGTGCTGACCGTGATTGCGAAGGCCAGCGGTCGCATCACCTGGAAGCAACTGTGGCTGAACTGGGCTAACGTTTATATCGGCAACCTGATTGGCGCACTGTTCTTCGTGGCGTTGATGTGGTTCTCTGGCGAATATATGGTGGCAAACGGTGCCTGGGGGCTTAATGTCCTGCAAACCGCCAGCCACAAACTGGAGCATACTTTTATCGAAGCGCTGTGTCTGGGGATTCTGGCCAACCTGATGGTGTGTCTGGCGGTATGGATGAGTTACTCCGGCCGCACCCTGACCGATAAAATGCTGGCGATGATACTGCCGGTCGCCATGTTCGTCGCCAGCGGCTTCGAGCATAGCATCGCTAATATGTTCATGATTCCGATGGGGATCGTTATTAAGAATTTCGCTTCAGATTCATTCTGGCACGCCATTAATATGACTGCCGTCCAGTTTGAACACTTGAGCGTCGGGAATTTCATCGTCGACAACCTGATCCCTGTCACTCTGGGGAACATCATCGGCGGCGGATTTCTGGTTGGGCTGACCTATTGGGTCATCTATTTGCGCGGTGGAGATCAGCACTAAGCTGCTGTCGGCCGCAACGTCGGGTTACAAAAATCCATATCAAAGGTAGGTGTAATATGACCGAACTGAATGAAAAACTCGCCAACGCATGGGAAGGTTTTAGCGCAGGCGAATGGCAGAATGGCGTCAACGTGCGTGACTTCATTCAGAAAAACTACACACCGTATGAAGGTGACGAATCTTTCCTGAGCGGTGCCACCACCGCTACCACAGCCCTGTGGGATAAAGTGATGGACGGCATCAAACAGGAAAACCGCACTCATGCGCCGGTTGATTTCGACACCGACGTTGCAGCCACCATCACATCCCACGATGCCGGCTACATCAACAAAAACCTGGAAAAAATCGTCGGTCTGCAGACTGATGCACCATTGAAACGCGCGCTGATTCCGTTCGGCGGCATCAAAATGGTTGAAGGCTCCTGTAAGGTTTATGGCCGTGAACTGGATCCGCAGCTGAAAAAAATCTTCACCGAATACCGTAAAACCCACAACCAGGGCGTATTCGATGTGTATACCCCGGATATCCTGCGCTGCCGTAAATCCGGCGTGCTGACCGGTCTGCCGGACGCCTACGGCCGTGGCCGTATCATCGGCGACTATCGTCGTGTTGCTCTGTACGGTATCGACTACCTGATGGCGGACAAATTCGCCCAGTTCACTTCCCTGCAATCCAAACTGGAAAACGGCGAAGATCTGGAAGCGACTATCCGCCTGCGTGAAGAAATCGCCGACCAACACCATGCTCTGTCGCAGATCAAAGAGATGGCGGCCAAATACGGCTGCGATATCTCCGGCCCGGCTACCACCGCTCAGGAAGCCGTACAGTGGACTTACTTCGGCTACCTGGCCGCTGTGAAATCTCAGAACGGCGCCGCTATGTCCTTCGGTCGCGTATCCAGCTTCCTGGATATCTACATCGACCGCGATCTGAAAGCCGGTAAAATCACCGAGCAGGATGCCCAGGAACTGATCGACCACCTGGTGATGAAACTGCGTATGGTGCGTTTCCTGCGTACTCCGGAATACGACGAACTGTTCTCCGGCGACCCGATTTGGGCAACCGAATCTCTGGCCGGTATGGGCCTGGATGGCCGTACTCTGGTCACTAAAAACAGCTTCCGTTTCCTGAACACCCTGTACACCATGGGCCCGTCTCCGGAACCGAACATGACCATCCTGTGGTCTGAAAAGCTGCCGGCAAACTTCAAGAAATTCGCTGCTAAAGTGTCCATCGACACCTCTTCCCTGCAGTACGAAAACGACGACCTGATGCGTCCGGACTTCAACAACGACGATTACGCGATCGCCTGTTGCGTGAGCCCGATGGTGGTTGGCAAACAAATGCAGTTCTTCGGCGCCCGTGCAAACCTGGCGAAAACCATGCTGTACGCCATCAACGGCGGCGTGGACGAAAAACTGAAAATGCAGGTAGGCCCGAAATCCGAGCCGATCAAAGGCGACGTTCTGAACTTCGACGAAGTGATGGATCGTATGGATCACTTCATGGACTGGCTGGCCAAACAGTACGTCACCGCCCTGAACATCATCCACTACATGCACGACAAGTACAGCTACGAAGCTTCTCTGATGGCGCTGCACGATCGCGATGTATTCCGCACCATGGCTTGCGGTATCGCCGGTCTGTCCGTAGCGGCTGACTCGCTGTCCGCCATCAAGTACGCCAAAGTGAAACCGATTCGCGACGAAAACGGTCTGGCTGTCGACTTCGACATCGAAGGCGAATACCCGCAGTTCGGTAACAATGATCCGCGTGTTGACGACCTGGCCTGTGACCTGGTTGAACGTTTCATGAAGAAAATTCAGAAACTGAACACCTACCGTGGCGCGACACCGACTCAGTCCGTACTGACCATCACGTCCAACGTGGTTTACGGTAAGAAAACCGGTAACACTCCTGACGGTCGTCGCGCTGGCGCGCCGTTCGGACCGGGTGCCAACCCGATGCACGGCCGTGACCAGAAAGGTGCTGTCGCCTCTCTGACCTCTGTGGCGAAACTGCCGTTCGCCTACGCGAAAGACGGTATTTCCTATACCTTCTCCATCGTGCCGAACGCGCTGGGTAAAGACGACGACGTGCGTAAAACCAACCTGGCAGGTCTGATGGATGGTTACTTCCACCACGAAGCGTCCGTCGAAGGTGGTCAGCACTTGAACGTCAACGTCATGAACCGCGAAATGCTGCTCGATGCCATGGAAAACCCGGAAAAATATCCGCAGTTGACCATCCGTGTTTCCGGTTATGCCGTTCGCTTCAACTCGCTGACCAAAGAACAGCAGCAGGACGTGATCACCCGTACTTTCACCCAGTCCATGTAATTACATGTCTGTCTGAAAACACGTAACATAGAGGCTCCACATCCGTGGAGCCTTTTTATCGCGGGGAATCTCGCTCATACTCAGCGGGTCGCTGTGCATACGGATGGAGATGTCCCCGGAAATCATCCGCCGTCCCACCGGAAAGAACCTGTTTTGTCAGCCCGCCACACGGCTGACGTGCTGACAAAACAGATTCGACGCAGATCTCCCCAGTCGGAGAACACCTATCTGCGCTCATGACAGGCCGCTATTGTCCGGCCAAACCTGGAGAAACCTCGCAATGTCAGTTATTGGTCGCATTCACTCCTTTGAATCCTGCGGTACCGTCGACGGCCCCGGCATCCGATTCATCGCCTTCTTTCAGGGCTGTCTGATGCGTTGTCTCTACTGCCACAACCGGGACACCTGGGATACTCACGGCGGCCGGGAAATCACGGTGGAAGAGCTGATGAAGGAAGTGGTGACGTACCGCCATTTCATGAATGCGTCCGGCGGCGGCGTCACCGCATCCGGCGGCGAAGCCATTTTGCAGGCGGAGTTTGTGCGCGATTGGTTCCGCGCCTGCCATGAGCAAGGGATTAATACTTGCCTCGACACCAACGGCTTTGTCCGCCGTTACGACCCGGTCATTGATGAACTGCTGGATGTCACCGATCTGGTCATGCTGGATCTGAAACAGCTCAATGATGATATCCACCAGAATCTGGTCGGCGTATCCAACCACCGTACACTGGAATTCGCCCGCTATCTGGCCAAACGCAATCAGCGTGTCTGGATCCGTTACGTCGTCGTCCCCGGCTGGACGGATGATGACGCCTCTGCCCATCTGCTGGGGGAATTCACCCAAAATATGAGCAATATCGAGAAAATCGAGCTGCTGCCCTACCATGAACTGGGCAAGCACAAATGGACTGCCATGGGTGAGGAGTACAAGCTGGACGGTATCAAACCGCCCAAAGCCGATATCATGGATCGCGTGAAATCCATTATCGCCAGCTACGGCCATAAAGTCGTTTACTAAACGGCGCGCTACCCTTTCGGGCAATACACTAAAACGCCCCGTTTTCTGCGCGTCGCCGGCCGGCGGCGCGACGGCTTTTTCAATCAAGCGCAGTACCGCTTTCAGCCTTTTTATTCCCCCTCTCCCAATGAACAGGCGCGACAAGCCGCCGTCTTCACAGACCGGCGGCAATACAGGCGTAAAAATAGACATTGCAGGATATTATATTGCAGACACCACTCATGCCGCCCAATAGCGGCATGAGTGTTTACAAAGAGCCCTGGTGTAACGCATAAAACCACACAATTGGGTGGAGCCGGCTCAATGAGCTAACGGCTGCGCGTAACATAATGGGAATTTACATTGAATAAAATAGATTTATTTCAATGTGAATATTTTAAAAATACATGTATTCAGGGACAGATATGCGCCTCGATAAACTTGAAATCCGCTGGTTAAAACTCTTTTGCAAAATCGTCGAGAAAAAAGGGATTACTAACGCGCAGGACGCCACCGGCCTCAGCCAACCGGTGCTGAGTCACTATCTTTCGCGTCTTGAGGACGCGCTAGGGCTGGTATTGTGCGAGCGGGGTCGCGGCGGATTCTCGCTGACCACCGAAGGCGAAGTGGTGTATCAGGAAGCCAGAGCCGTCATCGCCACGTTGGATGATTTCGCCAACCGCCTGGCGCGTATCAAGCACGAACTGATCGGCGAAGTGCGTATCGGTTGCCTGGACAATATCGCCTCGCATCCCGAACAGGCGGTTTCTCTGGCGATCCGCCGCCTGTTTGCCCGCAGTCCTGAAGCCTCCATGCACCTCAGCATCAACGACTATCATTCGCTGATGGAACGTCTGCGCAACAGCGAGCTGGATATCGTCCTCACTGTGCTGCCGGATGACATCCCGTCGGATATCTTTTTCCAACCGGCATTCATCGAACGCAGCTCGTTCTATGCCGCAACGGAACAAGCGCCTCGGTTCGAACAAGAGTGGCGCGACGGTACGCTCAATCCCAAACGTCTGCTGGTCGGCGGCTACGCCACCAATGAAATCTGCCAACAGTTAGGGCCGATAGCCCGGCAAGGGTTGAAAAACACAACCTGGAATGAAGAAGGCAGCCTGCTGCTGTTACTCGCGGGCACCCATGTCGGTTTTTTGCCGGATCACTACGCCGAGCGCTGGGTTCAGGAAGGGAAACTGTGTGCGATATCTCCGGAAAATCTCGGCCTTGCCAGCATTTTTTATCTGGTACGTAATGCCAGACAACGGCTAAGCCCGGTCGCGGAAGTGCTCTGGAACAACATTATCGAAGCGGGGCAACCTTCACTGACCGGCGGTACCCCGCACATGACGGCATGACCGGCCAGCGCCGCGCGTCCGCCGCGTTATCCCTGCGCAACACTCAACGGTGCCGCATCCCCTATACCGGTAGCGGGCGCGGATGATGGTCGGTTTTTTTCAGCAACAGAATCAGGTATCCCAGCGCCACCACGGCGATCAGCACGAACAACTGTGCATCGGAATACGCCTGCATCAATAGCGCCGCCAGCGACGGCCCGCACAGGCTGCCGATGGTATAGCTGAGCAACAAGGCTTGATTCATCGCCACCAGCTCATCCGGCGCCACACGCTCACAGGCCCAGGACATTGCGACAGGATAAAGCGTAAAACCCGCCGCTCCCAGCAGGCACAAGGCGAAAGCCATGCCCGCACTGCCCATCCCCAGCACCGCCAGCGCCCCCATCACTACAGCGAAAACCAGCACCCGCAGCACCATCAACCGGCCAAAGCGATCCGCCAGCCGCCCTACCGGCCACTGACCGGCGATACCGGCGCTAATCAGCAACGCCATCCAGTATCCGACCTGGGCGTCACTCATCCCCTGATGCGCCAGGTAGAGCGGCATCAATCCATATAACGACCCGAGGATCACGCCGGAAATGATACAACCGTCAATGCCCAGTCGGGCGCGACGATAACGCAACATGCGCCATACGCCGGCGTGGTGCGTCACCGGCTGCGGCGGCGGAATGCGGGCGAACACCAACGGGAACATCGCCGCCAGCACCAGCATGACCAGCCAGGGCAGAATGCTACCCTGTGCGCTCGGCACCATACCCAGCAGCAATTGACCCAGCACGCTGCCGAAATAATAAGACATCATATAAGCCGCCAACAGTTGGCCCCGTTTAACGGCATGCCCGCTGCACAGCAGCGCGCTCTCCACTACCACCCAGATCAGCGCACAGGCGACGCCGGCCACAAACCGCCACACCAGCCAGCCCCACATCCCCGACGACACGCCCAACATGCCGGTCGCCAGCGCGAATATCGCAGCAGCCAGATAATAACTGCGATTAAATCCCCAGCGATGAATTAACCTGCCGGCAAGCAGCGTACCGACCAAATTGCCGGTAAAATAGCCGGTTCCGACCAGCCCGACCTGCCATACCGACCACTGCCGTTCATTCAGCCACAAAGGCACCAGAGTATTCAGAACCGCTAAGCAGATCGTCAGCAGCAGCAGACCGCTAAGCAGCAGTAAGACTGGGCGTGTATAGGTGGACATGGAGGAAAAACCAAACAGAAGAGTAGTGACTGCGCGCATCATGCCACCCGCATCGGCAAAGTCAATTGCCCTGTCGGCGGCAGCCGCACATTTTGTCTTTAGGCCGACCGGGCTCCACGCTAGCGAAAAACGGCGCCACCTAGCAGGCCCAGCGACGTCGACAAGCCATCAACGTTGCGAGATGCGTTTCCATTCCAGATTGGCGGCAAACCACTCCACCAGAAAATCCAGCAACGCGCGCAACGCGGCGGACATATGCTCGCGCGATCGATAAACGGCATACACGCTCAGCGCCGTCGGTTCCACGTCGGGAAACAAGGCAATCAACCGCTTGCTGGCGACCAGATCGCTGACCGAATACACCGGCTGGAGCGTAATCCCGGCGCCGCTCAGCGCCGCCTCAAGCAGCACTAACGAATCGTTTGCGCTGAAGCTGCCGTTGACGGGCACCGCAACCTCCTGCCCCTGACAGTGAAACCGCCACAGGCTTTTGCCGAAGAAGGAATAGGTCAGGCAATTGTGCAGCGCCAAATCCTCCACCCGTTGCGGCGTTCCGCGGGCAGCCAGATACCCCGGTGCCGCGCACACGACAGACGTACACTGCCCCAGCGGCCGGACGATCAACCCCGGCTCCAGTTGATTGGTGATACGGATTGCCAAATCAATACGTTCTTCAACCAGGTCAGTCGTCTGGCTTGAGACTTGCAGATCGATCGCCGCCCGGGGATAACGCTGTAAATAAGCGGTGATCGCCGCCACCAGCGTCGACTGCGCCAGCGAAGGCGAGCAGGTCAATCGCAATAACCCCGCGGGTTCTTTGCCGCCACGCGCCGGCAATTCCAGACGCTGTGACACCGCCAGCAGTTCGCGACAATGCAACAACACCCTTTCGCCTTCCGACGTCAGGCTCAGGCGGCGCGTACTACGATGCAGCAGCCGAGCCTCCGCCCAGCGTTCCATTTCAGCCAGATAGCGCGTCACCATGGCGCGCGACATCTCCAGCGCAGCGGCGGCGCCAATCAGGCTGCCGCGCTCGGTAATAGCGACAAAAACTTTAGCCGCTGTGATTCTGTCCATCATTCACTCGATTTATGCAACAAATACGTCCGATTTTACCGGTTTTTCTCACCGAAAATGAAATTTATTATGCCGCCATTCCCTTCGCAAAAGAGCATGACCATGTTAAAGAAAACCCTGTTAGCCACCCTCTTCGCCTCAACGACATTTTCCGCTGCGGCCGCACTGAAAATGGACGTCTATAACCCCGGCGCGGCCTCCATTTTCCCGGTGTCCTCCGAAATCATCACCGGTGAGCACGACGCTTTGCTGATTGATGCGCAATTTCAGCGCAATGATGCAGAAAAGCTGGTGGAAAAAATCCGCGCCACCGGCAAGACGCTGAAAACGATCTACATCAGTCACCATGACCCCGACTTCTATTTCGGCCTCGACGTACTGAAAGCAGCGTTTCCGCAGGCACAGATCGTCGCCACACCGCAGACTATCGCCGCCATCAACGCGACCTGGGAGAAGAAAGTCGCCTACTGGGGGCCCATTCTGAAAGACAACGCGCCGAAAAGCGTGGTCGTGCCGCAGCCGCTTGCCGGCAGCCAGCTGCAACTGGAAGGTCACGACATCGACATTATTGGGCTGAACGGTGCGACGCCCGATCGCACCTTTGTCTGGATCCCGGCGCTGAAGGCCGTCGTCGGCGGCGTGCACACCGCCGCCAACATCCACGTCTGGATGGCGGACACCCAAACTGCGGCGTCGCGTCAACATTGGCTGGAGGATTTGGACAGCATCAAAAAACTGAACCCGACCACCGTGGTACCGAGTCACTACCTGCCGAACCAAGACGGCTCCCAACCCTGGACGCCGCAAAACATCGCGTTTACCCGCCAGTATCTGCAAACTTTTGAACGGCAGGCCGGTCTCGCCGCCGACAGCAAAGCGTTGGCGGATGCCATGCAAAAAGCCTATCCGGCACTTGGCGAAACGTCTTCATTAACGCTGGGCGCCAGCGTCATCAAAGGGGAAATGACCTGGCCCTGATAGGGGCGGCCTGGACACCACGCCGTGTCGGTGTGAGCAGCAATCGGCGCAGGGAAGCCCAACGCCGGGATCTTTTCTTTCAGGTTTGCGATCCCGGCCGGATAGAAATCCATGCCATGACCGGATAACTCACCGGAAATGGTCAATAATAACAATAAGCGTGATTCGGTGATGACATAACACCGTCCGCCGGAACGATATTGGCACGACAGCAAGGCATCCCCTCATTTTCCCTTGCGGATAACATACGGAGCGTAGAAATGAACAGGCTACACTACATCTTTGATCCGCTGTGTGGTTGGTGTTATGCCGCAGCGCCGTTAATCCACGCAGCCCGTAAAATTGAAGGGCTGCCGATTGTGCTTCATGCCGGCGGCATGATGACCGGCCCCAACCGCCGCCGGATCACCCCTGAATGGCGGGAGTACGTGCAACCCCATGATCGGCGCATCGCGCAGATGAGCGGGCAGCCTTTCGGGGACGGCTATTTCAACGGTCTGCTGTGGGACGTGACCGCCACGCTGGATTCAGAACCACCGACTACCGCCATCCTCGCGGCGGAGGAATTGGGCGGGCATGGGCTGGATCTGCTGGAGCGCCTGCAACGCGCCCATTATGTCGAAGGTCAGCGTATTTCGGATCTCCCTGTGTTATTGCAACTGGCTACCGACATCGGGCTGAATCGGGATGATTTTGACAACGCCTGTACCCACTGGCGCGGGCAGCCTACCCGCCAGCACATCGCCGAGAGTCGGCAATGGCTGACGCAATCCGGCGGCGGCGGTTTCCCGACGCTGGTTCTGGCGCTGGACGATACGCTAACCACACTCAATATTGCACCCTGGATTGGTCGCCCTGACGCCTGGCAAGATTATCTGCTTAAACAGGTCGCCGTCAGTCAATAACCGTATAACTATCAACCTCATGCTGACCGTCGCGTCGCATGCCCCCCGGGATCAGGGATGATGCCCGTCCCATTCCTGATTAAGCCCGCCGCTTAATCACCCGAACCCAGCGCGGCGCTCCTGCCGTCATCATCGTTGACTGAGGGATACTATGATTAGAGTCCACCATCTGAATACCTCACGTTCGCAGCGTATCCTCTGGTTGCTGGAAGAGTTGGACGTTCCCTACGACGTGGTCAACTGGCAGCGCAATCGGCTATCGATGCGGGCACCGGACGCACTAAGGAAAATTCATCCGCTGGGCAAAGCGCCGATGATTGAACACGACGGCAAAATTCTGGCCGAGACCGGGCTGATTATCGAGTACCTACTTGACACCTTCGGCCCGCATCTGGCCCCCACGCCCGATTGCCCCGAATACTGGCGTTATCGCTACTGGATGCACTACACCGAAGGCTCGCTGATGAGCACGATGCTGTTAAAACTGGTGGCTCAGAAGATGGGGCCGTTCGGCTGGCCGATTCTTGGCATGGTTAATAAGCAAGTTAATCTGCATTTTGATTTTCTGGAACAGGAGGCGGGCAAGTCCCCCTGGCTGGCGGGAAACACCTTTTCCGCCGCCGATATCATGATGGGATTCCCGTTGGATATCGCCGCCAGCCGGGGCTGGCTCGATCAATCACGCCCGCATCTGTGGCGGCTCTTGGCGGCAATGCGAGCCCGGCCAGCCTGGCAACGGGCGGCGCGCTACCCGTAGTTGGCGCCCCGCCATGCTTCATCGCATGACCGCACGCCTAAACCGCCGCCGTCACGAAGCACGTAATACACAGCCGGTATCGTTCAGCGCAGACACCGGTGCCATTGCCGTGCGGGGGAGCGCGCAAACCGCACCACCTTTGCGGCAAGCACCCAGGTGTCAATCGTCACATCCGTCGTCAATAAAACAGTTGCCTGGGCGCGGGCGTTAACCGGTAGACACGTTGCCAGTCCTGCAATGTCGTCCGGGTCAGCGCGGCGACCCCCTGATAGAACGGGTGCCCGGCCGCCTGCTCCAGCAAATCGAGATAGCGCATCGCCCACGGCAGCAGGTGATCCGCCAGCAGAATGGGCACACCGTCGGGCTGGTGCTCCGCGCACCATGCCGCCAACATCAGCATCAAGCCGATATGGTCTTCCGGCTCCCGCGCCTCGTTGCACGGCTCGATGCCTTGCTGGCGTAACCAAAGGCGCAACGCCAGCGTGGAATCGCCGAACAGCACGCTCTCTTTGTCCAGATAGACCGAGCCCCACGGCGGCGCCTCAAGATGATCCGGCCCGATGAACAACCGCTGCCAAACGTCAGCCAGCCGCTCTTCGTACCCGGATTGCAGGCCCAAGGTCATCTGCTGCGCCGCTTGTTCGACAGGCGCCGCATCGCCACACGGCCACGTCTGATGCCAGCCCGATTGCCGCAGTTGCGCAAACAGCGGCATGTTGTTGTCATTATCCGGCGCGTAATACAACAGCGCGCCTAGCATGCGCCCGGTAAGGCTGACCATTTGTCTTGCCATATCTCCTCCACTGCAACGGGATAACGGACCATCATCCGCATCCGCCGACAACCGCTCCCCCGGCGACGAACATCGCCGGGGGTTATCACCGCTCATCAATAATCCTGGTTCAGCCTGGCGCCTGCTGCCATCAGGCCGTGTCCGAAATTGAACCCGGCCCGAGGCACACACCCTCGGTTAGCCCGCGACCGCCATACCGACCGTCATATGCAGGCCGTAGAAGATAACCCGCCCCAGCAATTCACCGCCGATCACCAGACAAGATCCCAGCGCCAGTACGCCGACGGAGGACGGGCGGCGACGAAACAGCGGAACCCACCACAGCGACAAACCGGCGATCAACAACAACCAGCGGAAAATCTGTATCCCCGCATAGGCTGGCACCAACTGCGTGGCCTGCTGCACCGAGCTATGGATCTCGGGTAGCGCGGTGGTTTGCCACAGGATGGCCACCATACTCACCACCAACCCGCACAGGCTGAAAACCGGCAACCAGCGGATCTCGGCGTCCGTTTCACCCGCCGCGCGCAGTAGTACATAACCCAGCAGCGGGCCGCCCAGCAGCGCCGTCATCAGAAAATGCACCGGCGTAAAACCGTTATTCCAAGTCGGTACGGTATCGATCAGGTATACCCGGATCATGGCGTACAAAAAACCCACCCCGACCAATAACGTGACCATCAACCACAAACGCGCCAGCCCGCCGGAGATTTTTTCCAATAACCGCAACAGCCAGAACACACCTCCCAGCGCGAAAAACAGCGACCCTAGCGCGATTTCATTACTCAACGGTGAAGCGCCTAGGCGGTTCAGCGCGTTCATCGCCCGCCACGGCGAGCCAAGATGGAGCACCGACGCGACAAAACCTATCCCCATCAACAGCCAGAGGAAAAACATGTGCCGGTTGATTTTTGTTCCCTGCGCTGAGTCGACCCCATGGCGCAACAGCGCCCACGCCATCACCATAAACCCGCCGACCACGCACTGCCCCAGTACGGTAAAAATCACCAGCGGCCATTCATGCCATCCGTTTCCCATTTCACACCTCCTCAGGATTTGCCAGGAAGCCGGTGGTATCGCCCACGGCACGGCTGTTTGCATTCGGTTTCACCACGATATTCGGCTGGGTGAACCTTGCGGCCGGCAGTGGCGCCACTTCCGCCAACGTGCCGTAGCGTTTTCTCAGCTCCTCGATAGGCGCCAGATCCAGCGCACGCAGCGGACAGGATTCGACGCAAATCGGTTTTTTCCCTTCAGCCACCCGCTGGTAACAGCCGTCGCATTTGGTCATATGGCCTTTGGCGGCGTCAAACTGCGGCGCGCCATACGGGCAGGCCATTTCACAGTAACGACAGCCGATGCAGATAGATTCATCCACCACCACAAAGTTATCGCCCTGCTTGTGCATGGCGCCGGTCGGGCACACCTTGGTACAGGCGGGATCGCTACAGTGGTTACACGACACCGAAAGGTAATAGGCGAACACGTTCTGATGCCAGCAGTTGCCGTCCTGCTGCCATCCCCCCCCGGCATACTCATAAATACGACGGAAATTCACCTCCGGAGTCAGATTCTTGTAATCCTTACAGGCCAGCTCACAGGTTTTGCACCCGGTGCAGCGGCTTGAGTCAATATAAAAACCATATTGCGTACCCATCGGTTACTCTCCTAAATTTTTTGTACTTCAACCAGATTGGTATGTGAGGGGTTCCCTTTCGCCAGCGGCGAAGGGCGTTGCGTCGTCAGCACATTAATGCAGCCGCTCTGATCGACCCGACGGGCATCCGGGTCATACCAGGCCCCTTCCCCCAGCGCGACGACGCCGGGAATAATGCGCGGCGTAACTTTGGCCGCCACTTCAACCTGGCCCCGATCGTTCCAGATTCGTACCCGATCGCCGCTGGCAATCCCGCGGGCGCGGGCGTCAAGCGGGTTGATCCACATTTCCTGCGGACACGCGGCTTTGAGCAATTCAACATTGCCGTAAGTGGAATGGGTGCGGGATTTATAATGGAACCCACTGAGTTGCAGCGGATAATGACGCATGAGCGGGTCGTCATAGTTTTCGAAACCGGCATGATAAACCGGCAACGGGTCGATGACGTCGCCCGGCGATAACGTCCAGCTACCGGCGATGGCAGCCAGCGCCGCGGAGTAAATCTCAATCTTTCCGGACGGCGTGGTCAGCGGGTGGGCCTGCGGATCGGCGCGGAATGCCTTGTACGCCACAAAATGCCCGTTGGGATCGCGCTCCTTATACATCCCTTGCTGACGGAATGCATCAAACTCCGGCAGCGCCGGCATCAATGCCCGCGACTGCTGGTGCAGGTAGCGCATCCATTGCTCCTGAGTGCGCCCTTCGGTGAAGGCCTGCTCCACCCCCAGCCGTCGGGAGAGATCGGTCAGCATGTCGTAGATCGTGCGGCACTCAAACCGGGGGGCAATCACCCGATCGGCGAAAATCACATAAGCCATGTTGCCGCAGGACGCATCCAGACAGAAATCCATCTGCTCCGCCGCCGTACAGTCCGGCAACAGGATATCGGCGTACTTTGCAGAGGCCGTCATGTGATTATCGATCACCACAATCATTTCGCACTTGCTGTCATCCTGTAGGATTTCATGGGTACGATTGATTTGGGAATGCTGATTAATCAAACAGTTGCCGGCATAGTTCCAGATAAATTTAATCGGTACGTCCAGCTTATCCTTACCGCGCACCCCATCCTTCAACGCCGTCATTTCCGGCCCTCGTTCAATGGCGTCCGTCCACATGAACATGGAAATGCTGGTTTTCACCGGGTTGGTCAATGTCGGCATCCGCACGAATGCCGTCCCGTAGGAGCTTTCCCGTGCACCGCTGTTACCACCGTGAATTCCCACGTTGCCGGTAAGAATCGGCAGCATGGCGATCGCCCGCGAGGTCAGTTCGCCATTGGCGCGCCGTTGCGGCCCCCATCCCTGAGCGATGAAGGCCGGTTTGACGCTGCCGATTTCCCGCGCCAACCGGATGATGGTCTCGGCCGGGATACGGGTAATGGCCGCCGCCCACTGCGGCGTCTTGGCGATACCGTCGGCTCCCTGCCCGAGGATATAAGCTTTGTAATGCCCGTTAGCCGGCGCGCCGGGTGGCAGGGTTTTCTCATCATAGCCAACGCAGTATTTATCCAAAAAGGCCTGATCCACCTGATTTTCGGTGATCAGCACATACGCCATCCCCGCCACCAGCGCGGCGTCCGTTCCCGGATAGATGGGGATCCATTCATCTTCCCGGCCGGCACCGGTATCGGTGTAGCGGGGATCGATAACAATCAGTTTGGCGTTCGACTTCCGGCGCGCTTCCTCCAGATAATAGGTCACGCCGCCCCCGCTCATCCGGGTTTCGGCCGGGTTATTACCGAACAGCACCACCAGTTTGCTGTTTTCGATATCCGAGGGGCTGTTGCCGTCCGCCCAGCCGCCATAGGTATAATTCAGCCCGACCGTAATCTGCGCCGTGCTGTAGTCACCGTAATGGTTGAGGTAGCCGCCATAGCAATTCATCAGACGCGCCACCAGCGTTTTCCCCGGCGGCCATGAGCGCGTCATCGTACCGCCCAGCGTGCCGGTGCCATAATTCAGGTAGACGGCTTCATTACCATATTTGCTCACGGTGTTTTTCAGGCTGGCCGCGACGATATCCAACGCTTCATCCCAACTGATACGCTCGAATTTCCCTTCTCCGCGCTTGCCTACGCGCTTCATCGGGTACTTCAAGCGGTCGGGATGATAAACGCGACGGCGCATCGAACGGCCCCGCAGGCAAGCCCGCACCTGATGCAGGCCGTCGTACTCGTCATCGCCGGTATTATCGGTTTCAACGTAACGAATTTCGCCGTCAACCACATGCATACGCAATGGGCATCGACTGCCGCAGTTTACGGTACAGGCACTCCAGACAACCTGTTCCGCAGACGTTGATGAAGAGACGGATTGCCCGGCGAACGCCCGGCTGGCAAAGGGTAACGCCAGGTTGCCGACCGCCGCCGCAATACCGCACAGCGCGCCGTTTTTCACCAACGAACGGCGGCTGAGCGGGTACAGGAGTACAGAAGATTTCTTGACATTGTTCATAAGCCGAACCCACTTTCGTCAAAAGGGAGTGGAGAGCCAGAACAAAAAATGCCCTGGTTGGAACGCGGTGATACAAGGGCTGATGGACAGCAGACGTCACCGCAGAGACAGGCGAATGCAGCACAACGAGTAGAATAGTTATGGATGATAATTAATAAAGACACGATAACCGCATGAATCACATCATATTTTAGGGTAGCTGCCACAGATTCGATGCCACCCTGACGGATGCCTGACCGGCCCGATACACCATCACGGCATCGGCGCGCCGCCATGACATATCGCCATGCCAGACACGCCGCTGCACCGACTCGGTACCTGACCATGATGGTTCCCTCTTCGTGCCTCTTAAACCCGGGCGATATCGACCAGGTTGGTATGTTGCGGATTCCCCTTCGCCAGCGGCGACGGCCGTAACATCGTCAGGGTATTGATGCAACCGCCCCGGTCGATACGGTCAGCAGCCATTTCCGCCTGATGCCAGGCGCCCTGCGGCATCGCGGTCACACCGGGAATAATACGCGGCGTCACCTTTGCCTGTAGCCGTACCTCGCCACGGGCGTTGAAGACTTTGACCCAATCGCCGTTGCGGATACCGCGCGTGGCGGCATCCAATGGGTTCATCCAGATTTCCTGCGGACAAGCCGCCTTGAGCAACTCAATGTTGCCGTAAGTCGAATGGGTTCTGGCCTTATAATGGAAACCGATCATCTGCAAGGGATAGCGCTGGCGCAGAGCATCGTCCCACCCCTCAGCGGTGGAGGCATACACCGGCAGCGGGCTGATGACGTCATCGGGTTTTAATTCCCAACTGGCGGCGACTTTCGCCAATGCCTCGGAGTAGATCTCAATTTTGCCTGACGGCGTTTTCAGCGGGTTCTTCACCGGATCGTCACGGAACGCTTTATACGCCACATAGTGTCCAGCCGGGTCTTTGCGTTTGTATATGCCCATCGCCCGTAACGTTTCAAAATCCGGCAACGTGGGATCTTTAGCCCGGGTTTTATCGTACAGATACGTCAGCCATTGCCGTTGCGTCCGCCCTTCGGTGAAACGCTGATGGACATCCGGCCCCAACCGACGTGCTACCTCGCTGAGGATGTCGTAAATCGGACGTCGTTCATATTTGGCGCTGGTCGCCGGCTGGATGAAAATCAGGTAGCCCATATTCCCGGCGTAATCATTGGGGATGATGTCCTCCTGCTCGATGGTCATCAAGTCAGGCAACAGGATGTCGGCATACTTCGCCGATGAGGTCATGAAATTCTCAATGACGACGATTTTCTCGCACAGCGCGTCATCCTGCAGAATTTCATGAGTCCGGTTGATGTCCGAATGCTGGTTGACCAGACAATTACCGGCATAGTTCCAGATAAACTTGATCGGCGTCATCAGCTGTTCGCGCCCCTGAACGCCATCCCGCTTCGCCGTCATCTCCGTACCGCGCACGATGGCGTCCGTCCAGGTAAAGCAGGAGATTTTCGTCTTAACTGGGTTGCTCAGCACCGGCATCCGTTCCACTTCCAGCGTGTAGGTGGACTCCCGCGCGCCGCTGTTGCCGCCGTTGATCCCCACATTGCCCGTCAGGATCGGCAGCATGGCTATCGCCCGCGACGTCAACTCACCGTTCATCTGCCGCTGCGGGCCCCACCCCTGACAGATATACGCCGGTTTGGTGCTGCCGATTTCCCGCGCCAGCTTGATGATACGATCCTGAGGAATGCCGGTAATGTCCGCCGCCCAGGCCGGTGTTTTGGCAATCCCGTCCCCCCCTTGTCCCAAAATGTAAGCCTTATAGTGCCCGTTCGACGGCGCGCCGGCAGGCAGCGTCTTTTCGTCGTACCCCACGCAATAGGTATCTAAAAACGCCTGATCAACCAGATTTTCCGTGATCAACACATAGGCCAGCCCCGCCACCAATGCGGCGTCGGTTCCCGGTCGAATCGGGATCCATTCGTCCTCCCGCCCTGCGGCGGTATCGGTATAACGTGGGTCGATCACGATCATCCGGGCGTTAGAGCGCGCCCGCGCCTGCTCCAGGTAATAGGTGATGCCGCCCCCGCTCATCCGGGTTTCCGCCGGGTTATTACCAAACATCACCACCAGTTTGCTGTTTTCGATATCGGAGGTGCTGTTGCCCATATTGCTGCCGTAGGTATACGGCATGGCATAGGCGATCTGCGCCGTGCTGTAGGTTCCGTATTGCCCAAGGGAACCGCCATAGCAGTTCATCAACCGTGTCACCAACGACGCTGAAGGGGAAGAACGAGTGATGTTGCCGCCGACGATGCCGGAACTGTAATTGATATACACCGATTCATTGCCGTACTTCTCTACCACCTGTTTCAGGCTCCCGGCAATTTCATCCAGTGCTTCGTCCCAACTGATACGTTTGAACTTTCCTTCGCCGCGCTTACCGACCCGTTTCATCGGGTATTTCAGCCGGTCGGGATGATTGATGCGCTGGCGGATGCTGCGCCCGCGCAGGCAGGCCCGTACCTGATGATTTCCGTACTGATCATCACCGGTGTTATCCGTCTCAACCCAGCGGATCACATCATTCTGCACATGAAAGCGCAGCGCACAGCGGCTGCCACAATTGACCGAACAGGCGCCCCATACCATCTTATCCGCCGCCGGTTCTCCTGATAACGTCGCCGTTCCCGCCGCCATCAGGGACTGGTAAGGCAACAAGACTTGCCCGATCGCCGCAGACAGGCCGGTCAGCGCCGTTGATTTAATGAACGAACGTCTATCCATACCCTGTTGCAGCAGGTCATGCGTTATTTTCCCCGACATCGTGCTCTCCCGAAAGCGGCAGAATACATTCAGGCGCGATGGCCAAATGCGCGATCATTCTGGTAACGGATCGCCACAGACTTACCAGCCTAGCGCTGACTACTCTGCATATTTTTGAATAACCTTATTACTCATAAGGATTATGCAGTTGGCATTTATTTTTGTTGTTTAATATCAACAAAGTAACCATTAGCGTTATATAGTTTTTAATACAACGAAGTTCATGCCTGACGCGGAAAATCACCCAAGGCGCCTGGCTGCTGGCGATATTGATATGTTTCGTGACGACACGGTGCACGGGGGTCAGCAGTAACAATCTGCTTTCATTGCTGGCGGATTTGACGTGGATTGTTGAAAGGGAACTAAGCGCATTGGCTCGTCGTACTTCAGCATAGTTCTTGAATTGCTCTATGAGGGGAAAACCTCACTGCCCCTGAATAACACCAGTAAAAAAGCGCCTCATGCGGCGCTTTTTTACTGTGCGGATAGTCGGCAGAAGTCAGCCGATAATGTCCAGCCCGCCCATATACGGACGCAGCACTTCCGGTACCTCGATACGGCCGTCGGCCTGCTGATAATTTTCCAGCACGGCAACCAGCGCACGACCCACCGCCAGACCAGAACCGTTCAGGGTATGCACCAGACGGGTTTTCTTGTCGCCTTTACCACGGCAGCGAGCCTGCATCCGACGAGCCTGGAAATCCCCCATATTGGAGCAGGAAGAGATTTCACGGTACGTGTTCTGGGCCGGCAACCAGACTTCCAGATCGTAGGTTTTGCAGGATCCAAAGCCCATATCCCCGGTACACAGCAGCACCTTGCGGTACGGCAGCTTCAGCAACTGCAACACTTTTTCCGCATGCCCGGTGAGTTCTTCCAATGCCTGCATGGAGTCTTCCGGACGAACGATCTGCACCATCTCCACTTTGTCGAACTGATGCACGCGAATCAAACCGCGCATATCGCGGCCATAAGACCCGGCCTCGGAGCGAAAACACGGCGTATGCGCAGTCAGTTTGATCGGCAGAGACTCTTCATCCAGAATTTCATCGCGTACCAGGTTGGTCAGCGGCACTTCTGCCGTCGGGATCAACGCATAGTTACTGGTTTCCGCTTCTTCTTCCAGCGGGCGAGTATGGAACAGATCTTCTTTGAATTTTGGCAACTGGCCGGTGCCGTACAGTGTGGCATGGTTGACCAGATAAGGAACGTAGGCTTCCTCATAACCATGTTCGGCGGTATGCAGGTTAAGCATGAACTGCGCCAGCGCGCGATGCAAACGAGCAACCTGACCTTTCATCACCGAGAAGCGGGAGCCGGTCAGCTTCACACCCAGCGCCATGCTCAAACCGCCGGAGAGTTCACCGAGGTCAACATGGTCACGTACCGGGAAATCGAACTGGCGGGGCTCGCCCCAGCGGAACACTTCCTGATTCTCGGAGTCATCTTTCCCCAGCGGTACACAATCGTCGGGCAGATTAGGGATAGTCAACGCAATGGCCTGGATATCGCTCTGGATCTGTTCCAGCTCAGCTTTGGCCGCATCCAGTCTTTCACCCAAGGTGTTGACTTCCCGGCGCAAAGGTTCGATATCTTCGCCGCGCGCTTTGGCGGAGCCTATTTCTTTCGATCGGGAGTTACGTTCTGCCTGCAAACTTTCTGTTTCGACCTGAAGCACTTTGCGGCGTTCTTCCAGTTTACGCAGCGCTTCCACATCCAGTTTAAAATCTCTGCGAGCCAGTAATTTTTCAGCAACTGCGTCTAGCTCATTACGCAGCAAATTGGGATCGAGCATGCTAGTCCTGTGCTTGTTTTATGAGTGGATAATCGATAATTACAGGGCGCCGGCCAACGACGCCTTGCAGCAGAAAGTATCGCGTAAACCTTACCGCAACCCTTAAATTAGCGGTAGCGTTTTGTCGGGCTATTTTGATCCTGTGCAGCAAGCCAGGCCAGCTTTTCGCCGATTTTGGCCTCTAACCCACGGGATGTCGGTTGATAATAGCGCGTTTCTGCCATTTCCTGCGGGAAGTAGACCTCCCCCGCCGCGTAAGCGTTGGTTTCATCATGGGCGTAGCGATATTCAGCCCCCAGCCCCATCTCTTTCATCAACGATGTCGGCGCATTGCGCAGATGGGCTGGAACATCATAATCCGGTTTATCCTTCGCATCGCGCATGGCGGCCTTGAAGGCGGTGTACACCGCATTACTTTTCGGTGCGCAGGCCAGATAAACAATCGCCTGCGCAATGGCCCGCTCGCCTTCGGCAGGCCCAACGCGGGTAAAGCAATCCCAAGCGGCGATCGCCACCTGCATAGCGCGCGGATCGGCATTGCCCACATCTTCCGAAGCGATGGCCAGCAAACGACGCGCAACATACAGCGGATCGCCGCCGGCGGTGATGATGCGGGCATACCAATACAACGCGGCATCCGGCGCAGAACCGCGTACTGATTTATGCAAGGCGGAGATCAGATCGTAGTAACGGTCGCCTTTGTTATCGAAACGGGCGCTACGCTCGCCGGACACCGCTTTCAACAACTCCAGCGTCAGGACGCGCTGCCCGGCGGGGTCGACCTCTGCCATATCCGCCATCATTTCCAGCAGATTCAGCGCCCGGCGCGCATCGCCGTTCACCAGCTCCGCTAACAGGCGGCGGGTCTCATCCGGCAGCACAATGTGTTGCCCGCCTAGCCCGCGCTCGCGATCGCCCATCGCCTGCGCCAGCACTTGTTCAATATCGGCGGTATCCAGTGATTTCAACAGATAAACGCGCGCTCGCGAGAGTAACGCCGAGTTGAGTTCAAATGAAGGGTTTTCCGTGGTGGCACCGATAAACGTCACCGTTCCATCTTCGATATGGGGCAGAAAAGCATCTTGCTGGCTTTTGTTAAAACGGTGCACTTCATCCACAAACAGAATGGTTCTGCGCCCGGCATTACGATTCTGGCGCGCCCGCTCGACTGCTTCTCGAATTTCCTTAATGCCGGACGTCACCGCCGAGATACGTTCGACATCCGCCTCACCATAACGACCAATCAATTCCGCCAGCGTGGTTTTGCCGGTGCCCGGCGGCCCCCACAAGATCATGGAGTGCAGTTGCCCGGTCTCAATAGCGCGCGGCAGTGGCTTGCCTGGCCCCAACAGATGTTGCTGACCGATATATTGCGCCAGCGTGGTCGGCCGCATGCGTGCGGCCAACGGCTGAAATTGATGGCTGGAAAAATCGAGAGACAGATTGCTCACACACGCCTCACTGACGTTGATCGTCCACCGTGACGTTTTTCGGCGGCGTAAAGTGGAATTTTGCTGAATCCACATCGATATTTTGCTGATTTTTCAGCGTATAAACGCTACGCTGCCCATCCTGTTCGGTGGCGGTGAACCCCTTGATAGTCCCGTCGCCGGTAACACTGATGGCGAATTGTTTCAGATTGCCGCTGGCGGCGCGCGGAACCAGCTGGAAATCGTCCCCGTTACGGGTCACGTTGTACTTGCTCCAGTCTTTCGGGTCATTTCGAGTAATCAGAATAAACGGTGTATTGCCTGTCGCGTCTTTCACCCAGGTCGCCGTTGCCTGCTCGACAAACGGATTGTAAAACCACAGGGTTTTGCCATCGGACACCAGCAGACTTTCATCCGGCGCAGTGGTTTTCCAGTTGAACAGATTGGGACGTTTTACCCACAGCTCGCCCTGACCTTCCTGCACGGTGGCACCATCACTGCCGGACACTTTCTGAGTGAAACCGGCATGGAAACTGTTCACTTTGCTGAGGCGGCTCTGCAAATCGCCAGCGGCATCCGCCAACGCCGCACCGGAAATAACGCTGCTCAACAAGCAACCGGCCATCAACCATTTCTTCAGCATAGATAAAATCCTTTCATTGTTCTGACCACATGCACGGCGGCCTGGGCCGCCGTTTCGATTGGGCGCTACTGTAGCCCAGACGCACCGTGCATGACAGACGAATTATCCGCTATTTTGCGCTTTTACGTTTCTTTTCACGGCAGCCATCACTCACTCCATCGGCGGCGGCGCCAGCACTTCGCGGTTGCCGTTATGCCCCGGACTGCTGACGATCCCCTGCATTTCCATCTGCTCGACGATACGCGCCGCCCGGTTATAGCCGATGCGGAATTGACGCTGCACGCCGGAGATGGAAGCGCGGCGTTTTTCCACCACGAAGGCCACAGCCTGGTCAAACAGCGGGTCAAGATCTTCATCGCCGTCAAAACCAAGACCACCTCCCTCACCGTCATCATCGCCACTGACGATATTATCGATATATTGCGGCCGCCCACGGGCTTTCCAGTCCTGCACTACCGCATGCACTTCCTGATCACGCACAAAGGCGCCGTGGACGCGCACCGGGATAGAAGAGTTCGGCGCCATATACAGCATGTCGCCCATCCCCAGCAGCGACTCGGCCCCCCCCTGATCGAGGATGGTGCGAGAGTCTATTTTGCTGGACACCGTAAAAGCGATGCGGGTCGGAATGTTAGCTTTGATAAGGCCGGTGATCACATCCACCGATGGACGCTGCGTCGCCAGCACCAGATGAATACCGGCGGCACGCGCTTTCTGCGCCAGGCGGGCAATCAGCTCTTCCACTTTCTTGCCCACCGCCATCATCAGATCAGCGAATTCGTCTACCATCACCACAATATACGGCAGTTTCTCCAGTACCGGCGGTTGGGTATCCATGCCGTCGGTCGGTTTCCAGAACGGATCCGGCACCGGACGGCCCATCGCCTCCGCCTGCATAATCCGTTCGTTGTAGCCGCTCAGATTGCGCACACCCAGCGCCGACATCAACTTGTAACGCCGTTCCATCTCACCGACACACCAGCGCAAGGCGTTGGCGGCGTCTTTCATATCAGTCACCACTTCGGTCAACAGATGCGGGATGCCCTCATAAACCGACAGCTCCAACATTTTCGGGTCGATCATAATGAACCGCACATCGTCCGGCGTAGACTTGTACAACATGCTGATAATCATGGCGTTGACACCAACCGACTTACCGGAACCCGTGGTTCCCGCCACCAACAGATGTGGCATCTTCGCTAGATCCGCCACGACCGGCGCACCTGCGATATCTTTGCCCAGAACTACCGCCAGCGGCGAAGGGTTATCACGAAATCTTTCGCAGTCCAGCACTTCCCGCAGGAATACGGTCTGCCGGTGTTGGTTCGGCAACTCAAGGCCGACATACGGTTTACCGGGGATAACTTCAACGATACGCACTGCCACCACCGACAGCGAACGCGCAAGGTCGCGCGCAAGGTTGGAAATACGCGCCGCCTTCACCCCCGGCGCTAAATCCAGTTCAAAACGGGTGATTACCGGCCCCGGCGAATAATCGACCACCGATGCCTTAACGCGATAGTCGGCTAGACGCGCCTCAATCAGCCGCGCCATCTGCTCCAGTTCAAATTCATCCACCGGCGCATCGTTGATGGATGGCGGCGTCAGTAAATCCAGTGAAGGCAGCGGCGTCGTTGGCGTATGCAGCGGCTGATCATTGCGCATCAGGAAGGGATGGATCAGGCTATTCATCAGCGGCGATGCCGGCTTGTCTTCCGGTTGCGTATGCGATGCCGGCGACGCCGCTGAAACGGCGGGGGCAAACAATAGAGCCTCATTATCCAGTTCTTCCTGAGCAGGCAAGGTAAACAGCGGTTCGGCAGGGCCGTCATCCACCAGATCGGCAAACGGCGATATCGCGAAGGCACCGCGTACATCCATTGTTGTTGCCGAAGACGGCTCACCTTCTACAGGCAATTCAGGCACAGAAGCAGCCACCGGCGGCGTCTCGTCTTCGTAGCGAACCTTCTGCTGTTCGGCGAAATCGCGGGCCAGACGCGCCTGCATTAACGCATCCTCATCTTCCTCCGGTACCGCATACTCTTCGCCATAACGGGTACGCTGTTGTTCCATAAACGCCTGACGCAATTCGGCTTCCTGGATCAGCGCCTGTTGTTCGTCATCATCCAACTGTTCGTCATCATCCAACGCGGGCTGGCTATCGAACATTCTGTCAGGCACCACGGTTTCGGTGACTGACGAAATATCAGCGTTGCGCTCCGGCGCATGCTCGTCACGCGGCAGGTCGATTGAGATTTCGTCCTGTGTTGCGCGGGCATGCCGCTCCGCCTCGCGCGCCTGCTGCTCTGCCAGACGCTGGGACGGTAGTTTGATACCGTAGGACGCCAATTCGCGGCGGGTAGGAATACGCACCGGATTTGGACGCGGCAACTCTGGCCCCATACCCCGTTTCACCTGGGGATTTTCGTTTTCATCCGTTGTAAAAGCGGGGGTAAACAGCGTATTGGTTTTCGATGTCACCGCAGAATCCGGTTCAGGAACGGCAAAAACGGGTGCCGTCGATGCGGCGACACGAGAGATGCGATCCTCCGGCTGCACGCTGAGCGCGTGCCAGTCTGCTACCTTATTGAACGATGGCTCAGGCGGCTGTGCCGGCTCAGACGACGCTTTGACGACCAGTGCCGCTGACACCACTGACGACACCGTATACGCCGGTTGCATCGAGGCGGACGGCGCAACCGATGCTGTGGTGGGCGATGGCGATGCGTCGGCTGAAGACGGCGCATCCACCGGGCTCAGAGCCGAGTCATGCGCGATAGCAGGGAGCGAAACGTCCAGCCGCGGCGTGCTTTCATCGGGACGAGGCCTATCCTCCGTCTCCGGCGCTTGCATCGCTTCGGACGCCGCCGCGCTAATACCGGGCGCAGAGAACAGAACATCGTCGGTATCGTCACGCCGGTCAGTCCCGGGTTCGTCGGCGTGAGCAGCATCGACCGTATCATTCGGCACCGTGTCGTCATCCGCTTCATCGTAATGATAGTCATCGTCGCGACGGCGGGTGGAAAAGAACGTGAGACACCCCATGACTGCTGCGCCAATCTTTTCGGCGATGGTCAGCCACGACCAGCCGGTGAATAACGTCAGGCCGGTCGCCCACACACACAGCAGGATCATGGTGGCGCCGATATTGTTAAATCGGGGAATCATTGAACTGCTGAGCAAACTGCCCAGCACGCCGCCGGAAGCAAAATAATAGATGTCGTCAACGTTCAACGCGGCCAGCCCACAGGACGTCAGGATCAGCGCCAATGTCCCGATAAGGCGCAGCGACAGGGTGAAATAATCAATGATGTGCTCATGATTACGTGACCGGTGAACCGCCCAGCACAGCGAGAGCATTATCGGCGGTATGGCATAAGCCAGCACGCCGAATATAAAGAATAAGGTATCCGCCAGCCAGGCGCCGGCCCCGCCGCCCAGGTTGTGAATCGGCTCATGCCAAGCCGTTTGCGACCAGCTGGGATCCGAGGGGCTGAAACTCAGCAGCGCGACCGCCAAATAAACGGCGAACAGCGCTGCCACGATAAGCATCGCTTCTAATAAGCGGCGACCCGCGCTGAGCGTTTTCAGCGTCACGTCTTTGTCTTCGGTGTATTCCTGGCTCAAGCCAATCTCCAGGTTCCTGCAAATGTGCCATAACAAAGCGCCGAGGGTGCCCCGGCGCATGCTGTATATATTCACAGGAGTGTAGCTAAATTTACCGGATTATGCATCCCTGCCATCAGCGAGTTTTAATCACCAGCCGGTTACTCTGCTTCACTTCTTCCATCACCACATAGGTGCGGGTGTCGTTGACGCCTGGCAGACGCAGCAGCGTTTCACCCAACAACTTGCGGTAAGCTGACATATCCGGCACGCGGGTTTTGAGCAGATAGTCAAAATCACCGGAAACCAGATGACACTCCTGAATTTCTTCCAGCTTCTGCACGGCGGCATTGAACTGTTCAAACACATCCGGTGCGCCGCGGTTCAGCGTAATCTCCACAAACACCAACAATGATGCATCCAGATAATGCGGATTCAACAGTGCAGTGTAACCATTAATAAAGCCCTGCCGCTCCAATCGACGAACACGCTCCAGACACGGGGTGGGTGAAAGACCAACCCGCTTGGAGAGCTCCACGTTGGAGATACGACCATCTTTTTGCAGTTCGTTCAGGATATTGCGATCAATGCGGTCAAGATCTTTTCCCGGACGTTTCTTCGTGTCTACCATTCTTGTTGTCTCTCTTCATCCTTCCCTGCTTAATTGCTGTCTCTGACCAACCTCATGTACCAGAGCTGCCCTAAAGAAGACCCCTGCCTTTTGTTGTACAATAGTGTCCCCGTCAGTCGTCGGCGCATCGGCGTTAAAACAGCATTCCACAAAAAGCGGCACTGTGTTTCCATCCAGATAAAAGCTGATGAAAAGCGGAGCATTCAACTATTCACATACAAAAAATTTCCTCTTCCAAGGATGTTTTCGCAAAACTACAGCCGATTGTCAAAGCAAAACAATTAAAATCAGGAGAAAGTGCCAGATTCACGCTTTCCTCCCTGAATTGACTGGTTTTTCCCGCATCGCACGTCCCCTCTTAATGCAAAGATCCGGCCCCCTATCGCGCCACGGTATTCCAATAACCTGTAACGATTAGACAAATAGCCAACAACATTCCACTACACTTTTTTTACCGAAGTAATTTCCTTACAATCGCTGCCATCGTCCGTTCACACGAATTGAGGAACTCATGAGCACTGCCAAACATCGTAAATTATTGATTCTGGGTTCAGGCCCGGCCGGTTACACCGCCGCGGTCTATGCTGCACGGGCCAATTTACAACCGCTGCTGATCACTGGCATGGAAAAAGGCGGCCAGTTAACCACCACGACTGAAGTTGAAAACTGGCCCGGCGATCCAAACGATCTGACCGGCCCACTACTGATGGAACGCATGCATGACCATGCCGTCAAATTCAATACCGAAATCGTTTTCGACCATATCAACCACGTCGATCTGCAACAGCGCCCGTTCCGCCTGTTCGGCGACAGCGATGAATACACCTGCGACGCGCTGATCATCGCTACCGGCGCTTCCGCACGCTATTTAGGGCTTCCCTCTGAAGAAGCCTTTAAAGGCAAGGGCGTTTCCGCCTGCGCCACCTGTGACGGTTTCTTCTATCGCCAACAGAAAGTCGCCGTTGTCGGCGGTGGCAATACCGCCGTGGAAGAGGCGTTGTACTTATCCAACATCGCCGCCGAAGTGCACCTAATTCATCGTCGCGACAGCTTCCGCGCTGAAAAAATTCTGATCGACCGCCTGATGGCGAAAGTCGACAGCGGCAACATCGTACTGCACACCTATCGCACGCTGGATGAAGTGATCGGCGACGACATGGGCGTTACCGGCGTGCGCCTGCGCAATACGCAGAGCGACGCCACCGAACAGTTGGATGTCGCCGGTGTCTTCATCGCTATTGGCCACAGCCCGAATACGGCGATCTTCAACGGCCAGTTGGCGTTGGAAAACGGCTACATAAAGGTGCAATCGGGCATCAACGGCAACGCTACCCAGACCAGCATTCCTGGCGTTTTCGCCGCCGGAGACGTCATGGATCACAACTACCGCCAGGCGATTACATCTGCCGGCACCGGTTGTATGGCCGCGCTGGATGCTGAACGCTATTTGGACAGCCTGAACGACAAATAACTGCCCCCTCCCGGAGGCCCATGCTTCCGGGATATCGCTCTTTCTGCTCTGCGTACTCTCCCGCAAAAATTGATCAACACCCCTATCCGACTTTTGCTTTTCTTTTGCAGTGACACGCTGTCGCGGTAACATGACGCCAACCTAACCGTTGCCAGCCCCTTATGTTAACCAACGGTTATATAAGCGTTATTTTTACGTAATTCACAGGAAGCGACTCTTTAGCAATGAAAGACACCCGACAACGCGAACTGCTGCGCTGGCTCAAACAGCAAAGCAAACTGGCGCACCGCTGGTTACGACTCTCACTGCTGCTGGGGGTCATCAGCGGCCTGCTGATCGTCGCTCAGGCTTGGCTGATGGCGTCGCTGCTGCATGCGCTGATGATCGAGCACACACTCCGTCCGGCGCTGACGCCCTTGTTTCTGTGGCTGGCGGCAGCTTTTATGCTGCGGGCCGCAGTCAGTTGGATGCGGGAGCGCGTCGGCTTTCGCTGCGGTCTGGCGGTACGGCGTCAGGTTCGCCGCCAGGTACTTGACCGGCTACAGCAATTGGGGCCAGCCTGGATTCAGGGCAAACCCGCAGGAAGCTGGGCTAGCCTGATTCTGGAGCAGGTCGACAATATGCAGGACTACTACGCCCGTTACCTGCCGCAAATGTATCTGGCCGCACTGATTCCAGTGCTGATTTTGGCGGTCGTTTTCCCAGTGAACTGGGCGGCCGGGCTGATTCTGTTTCTTACCGCGCCGCTGATTCCGCTGTTTATGGCGCTGGTCGGCATGGGCGCCGCCGATGCTAACCGCCGCAATTTTCAGGCGCTGGCGCGGCTAAGCGGTCACTTTCTCGATCGGCTGCGCGGGCTGGACACACTGCGGCTGTTTCATCGCGGCCACACAGAAATCGACAGTATCCGTCAGGCTTCAGAGGATTTTCGCAGCCGGACGATGGACGTGCTGCGCATGGCGTTCCTGTCATCCGGCGTGCTGGAGTTTTTCGCGTCAGTATCCATCGCCGTAGTGGCGGTATATTTCGGTTTTTCCTACCTCGGCGAGCTGCATTTCGGCAGCTATGGCACTGCAGTGACGCTGTTTGCAGGGTTCCTGGTACTTATCCTCGCTCCGGAATTCTTTCAGCCATTGCGTGATCTCGGTACTTTTTATCATGCCAAGGCCCAAGCCATCGGCGCGGCCGAAGCGCTCCACCGTTTTCTGACCACCGAAGGCGAGGCCGTTGGCAACGGCCAGACACGCTTTCACAGCGATCAACCGGTAGAGATTGTGGCGGAAAACCTTACGCTGCATTCGCCAACCGGCAAAGCGCTGGCCGGACCGCTCACATTTCATCTGAAGGCCGGCCAACGTGTAGCGTTGGTGGGCACCAGCGGGTCGGGCAAGACGTCGCTGCTGAATGTGCTGCTCGGTTTCCTACCTTACCGCGGCTCACTGACAGTCAATGGGCAGGAGCTGAATACACTCTCCCTGACCGCGTGGCGCAAGCATTTAAGCTGGGTCGGCCAAAACCCTCATCTGCCGGCCGCCACCCTCCGGCAAAACATCACGCTGGGGCGTCCCGATATCAGCGAAGCAGCGGTACAGCAGGCGCTGGAACGGGCCTGCGTGCAGGAATTTCTCCCCCATCTGCCCCAAGGGCTGGATACCACGATCGGCGACGGTGCGGCGCGTCTGTCCGTCGGTCAGGCGCAGCGGGTAGCGGTGGCGCGCGCGTTGCTCCACCCATGCCAGTTGTTGTTGCTGGATGAACCCGCCGCCAGTCTGGATGCGCACAGCGAACAACTGGTGATGCATGCGCTTAATCAGGCGGCGTTACGGCAAACTACCCTGCTGATCACTCACCAACTGCAGGATATTCAACATTATGATGAAATCTGGGTGATGGATAACGGTCAGCTGGTGCAACGCGGTCACTTTGCTGAATTAAACCGGACGGCAGGCCCGTTCGCCGACTTGCTGGCCCAGCGTCATGGAGAACTGTAATGGATAAGATTCAAGTGATGCAGGCGCTTAAACCCTTTTTAGCCCTTTATCGACGTCATTTCTGGCAGCTTGGCTTGGGCATCATACTGGCGATCGTCACATTGCTGGCCAGTATCAGCCTGCTGACGCTGTCCGGCTGGTTTCTTGCCGCGTCGGCGATTGTCGGCCTGCTGGGACTGA
The DNA here is from genome assembly GCF_014855505.1 of Musicola keenii. NCBI lineage: Bacteria > Pseudomonadati > Pseudomonadota > Gammaproteobacteria > Enterobacterales > Pectobacteriaceae > Musicola > Musicola keenii. The sequence continues at coordinate 265,089 of NZ_JAAWVW010000002.1, forward strand.
CGACGTTCAATTACATGTTGCCAGCCGCTGGCGTGCGGGGCGCGGCGATTATCCGCACCGCCAGCCGTTATTTCGAGCGACTGGTCAGCCATGACGCTACTTTTCGGGTGTTGATGCACCTGCGGGTATTTACCTTCAGCCGGCTCCTGCCGTTGTCTCCCGGCGGATTGAGCCAGTTTCGTCAGGCTGAATTACTTAACCGCTTGGTCGCAGACGTGGATACGCTCGATCATCTTTATCTGCGGGTGATATCCCCATTGGTCAGCGCGCTGGCCGTGATTCTGGCGATCACTTACGGCCTGAGCCTGATTGACGGTTCGCTGGCACTGACGCTGGGTGCCATCCTGCTGGCGATGTTGCTATTATTGCCCCCCGTTTTTTATCGTGCCGGGCAGCCGATCGGCGTGGCGTTGACCGAACTGCGCGCCGATTATCGTGTTCAATTGACCACCTGGCTGCAAGGGCAAGCCGAGCTGACTATCTTTGGCGCGCTGGCGTCCTTCCGCCAGCAGTTGGATCACTGGGAAGAGCGCTGGTTCGCGCGTCAGGAACAACAGGCAAGCTTGAGCGCACTTTCCCAGGCGTTGCTGATCGGCGCCAGCGGCATGACCGTCACGTTGATTCTGTGGTTGGCGGCGGGCGGTGTCGGCGGCAATGCCGAGCCGGGCCCGCTAATCGCGCTGTTCGTTTTTGCGGCATTGGCGGCATTCGAAACACTGGCGCCGGTGGCCGGCGCGTTCCAGCATATCGGGCAGGTTGCCGCGTCTGCCGTGCGCGTCAATCAGTTAATGACGTTGCCGCCAATGGTGGCGTTCCCAGTCGATGGGGCTGACGTGTCTGGTCAAATCAACGTGACGCTCAACAATGTTGGATTCACTTATCCCGATCAGCAACAACCGGTACTACGTTCGGTTTCACTGACGATTGCGCCGGGTGAGCACATCGCGTTGCTCGGCCGCACCGGCTGCGGTAAATCCACACTGTTGCAATTGCTCACCCGCGCCTGGGATTGCACCACCGGTGAAATTCTGCTCAATGACGTGCCAATTCAGGATTGGCCGGAATCCCGGCTGCGCGCCATGATGAGCGTTGTGCCGCAACGTGTGCACATATTCAGCGCAACGCTGCGGGACAATCTGTCGCTGGCCGCACCGCACGCTGACGATGAACAGTTAAAAAACGTGCTGATTCAGGTCGGTTTGGACAAGCTGCTGGCGGATGATGGGCTGAACACCTGGTTAGGGGAGGGCGGTCGTCAGTTATCTGGCGGCGAACAGCGACGCATCGCGCTGGCGCGAGCGCTGCTACACCCTGCCCCACTGGTGCTGCTGGATGAACCGACCGAAGGGCTCGATGCGGAGACCGAGCGACGGATACTTGAATTGTTGCGACAACATTGCATCGGCAAAACCCTGATGATCATCACTCACCGTTTGAATGGGTTGGAAAGCTTCGACCGCTTATGCATTATGGACGATGGTGCCCTGCTTGAGCAGGGCGATCATTCTGGTCTGATGGCACAGCAGGGGCGCTACTGGCAGTTTCATCAACGTCTGTAGCTCAATCGTCTGTAACGCAATCGTTCGGAACTCAATAGAGTCCGCAGGCTAAGTTCAGAGGTCAGTATGCTGTTGCGCGAGCTTTCCCCTTTTTCGTTGCGGTTTCCAGATCCTGAAACCGCGCTGCGCGAACCCAACGGCCTACTGGCCTACGGGGGCGATCTGTCGCCTGATCGCCTGCTCAGCGCTTATCGTCAGGGTATTTTCCCCTGGTACACGCCCGGCGACGCTATTCTGTGGTGGAGCCCCGATCCACGCGCCGTCCTGTTCCCGGAACAATTTCATTTAAGCCGCAGCATGAAGAAATTTATGCGACATACCCGTTATCGCGTCACGCTCAACCAGTCATTTACCGAGGTCATCACTGCCTGCGCCAACGAACGGGATGACGGCACCTGGATCAGCGACGATATCATTGAAGCCTATTTATATTTGCATCAATCCACACATGCTCACTCCGTCGAAGTCTGGGATGAAGGGCAATTAGTGGGTGGCCTGTACGGCATTGCGCAAGGTAGCTTGTTCTGCGGTGAGTCCATGTTCAGCCGCGCTGATAATGCCTCCAAATTTGCGTTGACGGCATTCCTGTACCACTTTGTAAGTTACGGCGGAGAGCTAATTGATTGTCAGGTGCTTAACCCCCATACCGCATCGCTGGGCGCAACAGAAATCCCCCGGCGTGATTTTCTATATCGGCTGGCGCAATACCGCACCCAGTCCCTCGGTAACGCTTGCTGGCAGCCTCAAACGCTGATCTTCCCCCCCGACACGCCATCCCGATAAATCGGCGGTGGGTGTTTACATGCCTTTACATGATGTGGGTTTTTCGGCATTATCTTGCCGGTTAAAAACTAAGGTAATTAAACCTAGAGGATTCGATGGCCAAAGAAGACAATATTGAAATGCAAGGCACCGTACTTGATACGCTGCCCAACACCATGTTCCGTGTTGAATTGGAAAACGGACACGTGGTTACCGCTCACATCTCCGGTAAAATGCGTAAAAACTATATCCGCATCCTGACGGGTGACAAAGTCACTGTGGAACTGACCCCGTACGACCTGAGTAAAGGCCGCATTGTCTTCCGTAGCCGCTAACAGGCTCGCCATCGTGTAACGCGATTTCACGAGGATGTCCCCCTCCGCAGCCCTTGCCTTCGGCGAGGGCGTTTCTTTTGGTCGATGTTTGCATCCGGCCCGTTGTTTTTTCGGTAAAAAGGATTTACCACGCTCAGGTAAATCGCTTTACCGCAGACTCATGACAACGACTGCACAGCACCATATAACACCGATAGCGTCTATCGTTCAGGGCAGCGGTGGTTTTTCCCTTTTCGGAGAGACGCCAATCAATTGAGTCGGATTACTGGGGCAATATCGCGTGAGCGGCAGCGACCCAGCATCCCAACGTTTAACTAGCATGCACGGGCTTCCCGCGGGAATATCCATACTGCAATAAGAGCCGGTTATATACCGCAAACGGCAGAAAACCACCGCGTCGGCTAGGTTCAATCCGGTGATGACCACATTCCCCAGATTGACATCAGCTCGGCGTCGCGGCTCTTCGATGGGAAGAGTCACGACACCCGGCGTTCATAGCCGGCAACGTTGATAGACTGGCAGTAAAAAAGGCATCCGCAGATGCCTTTTCACATAGGTATTTTTTGCCTGATGACGGAGACTCAGTGCACCGCCCCTTCCGGCCGAGTTTTGTGCGCGCTCAGAAAGCGATAAGTCAACATCTGGGCGGCATCGTCCAGTTCCACCTTGACGGAACCGCCATCCACCAGCGAACCAAACAGCAATTCGTTGGCCAACGGTTTTTTCAGGTTTTCCTGAATAACACGCGCCATAGGACGCGCGCCCATCGACTGATCATAGCCTTTGTCAGCCAGCCAGTTGCGCGCTTCTTCGCTCACTTCCAGCGAGACGCCCTTGGCATCCAGTTGCGCCTGCAATTCGACGATGAACTTGTCCACCACCTGTTGAATGACCTGCGGCGACAGATGGTTGAACCAGATAATGCCGTCAAGCCGGTTACGGAACTCCGGCGTGAAGACTTTCTTGATCTCCTCCATCGCATCGCTGCTGTTGTCCTGTTGGATCAGGCCAATGGATTTGCGTTGGGTCTCACGCACGCCGGCATTGGTGGTCATCACGACAATGACGTTGCGGAAATCCGCCTTGCGGCCGTTATTATCGGTCAGCGTACCGTTATCCATCACCTGCAACAGCAGATTGAAGACATCCGGATGCGCCTTCTCGATCTCATCCAGTAACAGCACCGAATGCGGGTGCTTGATGACCGCATCGGTCAGCAACCCACCCTGATCAAACCCGACGTATCCTGGAGGCGCACCGATCAGCCGGCTGACGGTATGACGCTCCATGTACTCAGACATATCAAAGCGCAGCAACTCAATATCCAGCGCTTTGGCCAGTTGCAGCGTTACTTCGGTTTTCCCGACCCCAGTTGGACCGGCGAACAGGAACGACCCCACCGGTTTACGTTCACTACCAAGCCCGGCACGACTCATCTTGATGGCTTCGGTCAGGGCTTCAATCGCCGTGTCCTGCCCGAATACCAACATTTTCAGCCGGTCGTTGAGATTCTTCAGTACATCGCGATCGCTGGCGGAGACGGTTTTTTCCGGGATGCGGGCAATACGCGCTACCACGGATTCGATATCCGCCACATTGACGGTTTTTTTGCGTTTGCTGGCCGGCATCAGACGGCAACGCGCACCCGCTTCATCAATCACGTCGATGGCTTTGTCCGGCAAATGGCGATCATTGATATATTTCACCGCCAGTTCAACTGCGGCACGAATCGCTTTAGCAGTATAGCGGACATCGTGATGGGCTTCGTACTTCGGTTTCAACCCATTGATGATCTGCACCGTTTCATCCACGCTGGGTTCGGTGATGTCGATTTTCTGGAAGCGCCGGGCCAGCGCGCGATCCTTCTCAAAGATATTGCTGAATTCCTGATAGGTAGTCGAACCTATCACCCGAATCTTACCGCTGGACAACAGCGGCTTGATCAGGTTGGCGGCATCTACCTGACCGCCCGAAGCGGCGCCCGCGCCGATGATGGTATGAATTTCATCGATGAACAGGATGCTGTTTTGATCCTGCTCCAGCTGCTTCAGCAGCGCCTTGAAGCGTTTTTCAAAATCGCCCCGGTACTTGGTGCCAGCCAGCAGCGAACCGATATCCAGCGAATAGATACTGCAGTTCGCCATGACTTCGGGTACGTCGCCCTGCACGATACGCCAGGCTAGCCCTTCGGCGATGGCGGTCTTCCCGACACCGGATTCCCCGACCAGCAATGGATTGTTCTTACGACGACGGCATAATACCTGGATGGTGCGTTCCAGCTCGCGATCGCGGCCAATCAGCGGATCGATGCCCCCTACCCGGGCAAGCTGGTTAAGGTTGGTGGTGAAGTTTTCCATACGTTCTTCGCCTCCGGCCTGCTCTTCGTTAACCGGGTTTTCCGCGCTGGCCGACGGCCCCCCGGATTCCGTTTTACGTGTACCGTGTGAAATGAAATTCACCACATCCAGTCGGCTGACGTCATGCTTGCGCAGCAGATAAGCCGCTTGCGACTCCTGCTCGCTGAAAATGGCGACCAGCACATTGGCGCCGGACACTTCGCTGCGCCCCGACGACTGAACATGGAACACCGCGCGCTGCAATACGCGCTGGAAACTCAGCGTTGGCTGGGTATCCCGCTCCGTGTCGCTTTGTGGCAGCGTCGGCGTAGTTTGTTCAATAAAGGTTTCCAACTCCTGGCGCAGCGCGGCCAAATCCACCGTACAGGCTTCCAGCGCCTCGCGTGCGGAGGGGTTACTGAGTAACGCCAGCAACAAGTGCTCCACGGTCATGAACTCATGCCGGTGCTCGCGCGCTCTGGCAAAAGCCATGTTGAGACTGAGTTCCAGTTCTTGATTGAGCATAGGCACCTCCCCCAATAAATTGCCTTGATTCAGGCCTTTTCCAGCGTACAGAGCAACGGATGCTCATTCTCTCTGGCGTAACGATTCACCTGCGCCACCTTGGTTTCAGCCACTTCCGCACTGTAAACACCACAGATGGCTTTACCTTGATAGTGAACCGTAAGCATCAGTTGCGTTGCACGTTCAATATCATAAGAAAAGAACTTTTGCAGGACGTCAATAACAAATTCCATTGGCGTGTAATCATCATTGTTTAGTATCACTTTATACATAGAAGGCGGCCGTAGCGCCTCTTCATGAAGATCTTTCGTCTGGCCTTCGACTTGCGGCCCTGTATTGTGATTTGCCATCTCTTAATCCGACCCGGTTCTTCATCTTCCGTCGACCGTCATCCGCGGTCACGCGCCTGATTTCATTGTATCATCGCCTGCAGAAGGTGTGTCCCGTAATTGCGTCGCCCGGTGCCTTCCCGCACGCCGCCGGCGGCATCTCTCATTAACGGCAACGAGTCACATCAATAGCGTTATCTGTATCAAATTTTCACAAACTTGCGACAACAGGCCCGGAAAGGGTGCTTGACGGCCAAAGTGATTTCACTAGAGTGTGAGGTTGGATTGTTGCTGTTTTAATCAATCCGGGGTTTCCTTAACCAATTAACCTCACCTTAGAGAATACTCTAGCGAAGGATGGAAATGCATGGAGACGGGTACTGTTAAATGGTTCAATAATGCCAAAGGCTTTGGCTTTATTTGTCCTGAAGGCGGCGGAGAAGATATCTTCGCTCACTATTCGACGATTCAGATGGATGGTTACAGGACACTAAAAGCCGGGCAAATAGTAAAATTCACCGTGCACCAGGGGCCTAAAGGAAATCATGCCAGTCTGATCGTGCCGGTGGTCGGCGAAACGGTCGCCTGAACTCACCCCACGCATTCTGATTTTCTTTTTTTAGTTCCTGATACCAGGTAAGAAAACAAACACCTGTGCCGGCCGCCAAGCGGTCGGCATTTTTCTTTAATCCCCCAGCGCATTGACCTCCTCTGTGGGGATACTGTGGCAGAACAACATTACCGCAACGTGTCGCCAGAAAAATAACACGGACGCCAGGCCGGTATAGTTCAGTCGGCTCGGCCGCGAGCCAACCACAAGACACGGGAGAATAGAGTGCGCAGAAGTTGAGGGATGGCCGCTTCGCTCTGTTCGGCGGCCGCCATCGCAACTTCAATCGCCAGATCAGGCTTGGACGTACGATGAATGGCTTTCGTAATGACTTTCGCCATCGATAACGGAACTGGCTCCGGCAGTTGCGCGATGCGGTGATAAACGCCGCTAAAACCGTTACGGTACATAAAGTGTTCCATATCCAACGCCGGCAGTATCGTCAGATGGTCGCGTTCGCTTTCTCCCTGCGCTTGCAGCAAGCTACGCACCGTAGCGGCGTACTTCTTCCCGGCGTCATCGCCATCCACCAACACATGCCATTCGATCCCCATGCGATACGCAAATTTCAGCAACGGTCGGAGGCCGACCTGCGCAAACTCGATGACCCGCACCCCCTCCGCCTCAAAATGATGGCCGCATTGCCGCGCCATTTCGCTGAGCATCCAGACCTCCGTTTCCCCCTCCACCAACAACCAGCAACGCGCAAACAACGACGCCGGGCGGTTGAAGCGGATATGGAAGGTGATACGGCGGCTGTCCTCCGGGCTCATCCCCTGACGCCCAATCCGATAGGGCGCAACCTTGGCCGACTCCCTCACCAGGCGGCACACCTGCTCCACCGGCACCAGCGACAACAATTCGCCCGAATTGGTGGTGGTGATTTTCTGCAATGGCAGTTGGTTCAGCAGCCCCCACGCCACTGACAGCATGATGGGATGCAGCCGGGTTTCCGGATCTTCAATCAACAATAAGGGACGGGAATGTGGATCGAGCGCGATGGAGCCTTTGGCCTGCAACAACGTCGAAAACAGCTCGAGCAGGATAATACGGCGACTACGACTGTTCGGCCCGGCAAACATCCGGTTGATCGTATCCAGCGAACGCCACGCCCTGCCGTTGCCGGCACGCGCATGACGATAATGGTACCGTTCGTTCGGCGCCGCCCCTTGTTCGGAGAAATAGTGTTCGACCAGTTGTCGCATGGCGACCATCCCCTGCCGCAGTTCATGGTCAGTCAGCCGGTTGGGATTCTGCGCCAGCTCGCGCATCAGGGTTTCAATCTGATGCGCGAGCCGTTCGTTGTTGTCGATGGCCGGCACCAGCGTACCGGGGCGAAAACGGCGAATAAACCGCGCATCCCGCAAGCGCAGCACCGGATGCAGACGAATGACCTCGCTGGCCAGCCAATCAATATTATCGAGCGGCAGAGCATGCCCCCCCGCATCCAGAAAGCTGCGCCAGGTAAAGATCGCCTGGCTTTCGTCCACTTCGCCTTCCAGACGATAGAAAATGCGGTGCAGTTTACTCTCCCCTTTGATCCAGACTGGAGAAAGAGAACGGTAACGCGGCGCCAGATGGTGGCCGGGAGCAGATTCGCAAAACGTGAAGATCACTTGCAGATGGCGTTCCCGGCTGGTTTCATCGCCGGGCGTAAAATGGAAATCCTGCAGGTCGAAATGATAGAGCGGCAACGACGGGGCCAGCAAAAGCGACAAAGCATCCAACAGGCTCGATTTGCCCCAGGCGTTTTCGCCAATCAGCACCGTGTTGTCATCCAACGTCAGCGACAAACGGTTGATCCCACGGAATCCCAGAATATCGATTCTTTCCAGATACATCCGCGCCCTCCTTTTGCATATGCCTTATGAGCATGACGACAAAACCACGACAGGGTCAAGCCCCCATCCCCGTATATGCCTGGATGCGCATGCAATGGCGCTATAACCGGGCAAATTTCAGCCAATCCACCGTTAGGGATATCAAATGCAAGTGATTGTCATCCGCGATGCAAAATTGCGCTATGTCAAACTTACTTAAAGTTGCATCAAAAAAACCTTTTTGGTCGCCGTCAACCGGACTACTTTATAAGTGGCATTTTAAATACAACTTTAAAAGGACGTCATCATGTACTGCGTGCAATGTGAACAGACCATCCGAACCCCTGCCGGCAACGGCTGCGCCTATGCGCAAGGCATGTGCGGCAAAACCGCCGAAACCTCCGACTTGCAGGATCTGCTGGTCGCCGTGCTGCAGGGGCTTTCCGCCTGGGCGCTGCAGGCCAGAGCGCAAGGCATTGTCGACCATGAGATCGACCATTTTACCCCACGTGCTTTCTTCGCCACGCTCACCAACGTTAACTTCGATTCCCAGCGCATCATCGGCTATGCCAAAGAAGCGATCGCCTTGCGTCATTCCCTGGCGACGCGCTGCCGCCTGCTGGACGCCTCGGTCAACGTCGATCACCCGATGGCCACGCTGGAACTGGCGGGCGACGATATCGTCGTTCTGCGTGAGCAGGCCGCCCAGTTCGCACTGAATCAGGATCAGGCCGCCATCGGCGATGATATCCACGGCCTGCGTATGCTGTGTCTCTATGGCTTGAAAGGCGCGGCGGCCTACATGGAACACGCCCATGTACTGGGGCAGTACGACGACGCGCTGTATGCGGAATTCCATGCCTTTATGGCCTGGCTCGGCACTCGTCCAAGCGATGTCGAAACCCTGCTGAATAATGCGCTGGCCATCGGCAAAATGAACTTCGGCGTCATGGCGATTCTGGATCACGGCGAAACCGACACTTACGGGCACCCACAACCGACGCAGGTCAATGTCCGTCCGGTCGCGGGCAAAGCCATCCTGATTTCCGGCCATGACCTGAAAGATCTGCGCATGCTACTGGAACAAACCCAGGGCACCGGCATCAATATTTATACCAATGGCGAAATGCTGCCGGCCCACGGCTATCCGGAACTGAAAAAATTCCCGCATCTGGTAGGGAACTACGGCAGCGGCTGGCAGAACCAGCAAACGGAATTCGCCAAATTCCCGGGGCCGATCGTGATGACCTCCAACTGCATCATCGACCCTAGCGTCGGCCAGTACACCGACCGCATCTGGACACGCAGCATCGTCGGCTGGCCGGGCGCGAAACATCTTGAGGGCGACGATTTCAGCGCGATCATCGCACAAGCGCAGCAGTTGCCCGGCTTCCCCTACAGCGAAATCGAGCACCTGATCACCGTCGGCTTCGGTCGTCAGACGCTGCTCAGTGCCGCCGATACCGTGATCGATCTGGTCGCACAAAAAAAACTGCGCCATGTCTTCTTGATCGGTGGCTGCGACGGCAGCCGTACGGAACGCAGCTACTACACCGATTTCGCCCGCAGCGTACCGAACGACTGCCTGATCATGACGCTGGCCTGCGGCAAGTACCGCTTCAACAAACTGGATTTCGGTACGCTGGAAGGCTTACCACGTCTGCTGGATGTGGGTCAGTGCAACGATGCTTACTCCGCCATCATGCTGGCGGTGAATCTGGCGGAAAAACTGGGTTGCGGCGTTAATGATCTGCCGTTGAGTCTGGTGCTGTCTTGGTTCGAACAGAAAGCGATCGTCATCCTGCTGACACTGCTGGCGCTGGGCGTGAAGAACATCTACACCGGCCCGACCGCCCCCGCCTTCCTGACGCCGAATCTGCTGGCCATTTTGAACGAGAAGTTCGGCATGCGCCCCATCACCACGGTGGAACAGGATCTGGACGCCATTCTGACCGCCTGACGGCCGTCGCCCAGCGGCCCATCAGCAGGCCGTTGGGCAGAATCAAGGAGAATAGACATGACCATGCCTACGCCATCGTGTCCCAACCGTATGCAGGTACACAGCATCCATCAGGAAACGCCGGATGTCTGGACGCTGTCGCTGATAAGCCACGATTTTTACCCCTGGCAACCCGGCCAGTACGCGCTGGTCAGCATCGACGGCAGCGCCGATACCCTGCGCGCCTATACCCTGTCCTCCTCACCGGGATTGAGTCGCTTTATTACACTGACAGTGCGCCGACTGGAGAACGGGCTCGGCTCCACCTGGCTGACGCAACAGGTTAAACCGGGCGATTACCTCTGGCTTTCCGATGCCCAGGGTGAATTCACCTGCCACCGAGCGGTCAGCGATCGTTACCTGATGCTGGCGGCGGGATGCGGCGTCACCCCGATCATGGCCATGACGCGCTGGCTGCTGGCGATGCAACCGGAAGTCGATGTTCAAGTGATGTTCAACGTGCGGGATCCGCAGCAGGTGATCTTTGCCGATGAGTGGCGCTCGCTGAGCCAACGCTATCCTCAGCAGTTGCGCTTGACGCTAATGGCTGAACAGGACGCCGCCGTCGGTTTTCTCAGCGGCCGGCTGACGGAAACCGTGTTGCAACAACAAGTACCGGATATCGCCCGTCGTACCGTCATGACCTGTGGGCCGCACCCCTATATGAAACTGGCGCAAGCCTTGAGCCTACAATTAGGCGTCAGCCCGGATCGGTTCTTTAAAGAGCAATTCGGCGCAGAGCCGGCGGAAAACATTGACGACGACAACACGCTCACCATGACGATCCGCAATCCGCTGCGGCAGGTGAAAGTACCGGTGGGCGTCAGCCTGCTAACGGCGCTGGAAAGCCACAACCAGCCGGTCAATGCCGCCTGCCGCGCCGGCGTCTGCGGCAGTTGCAAAACCCGGATACTGCACGGGCAGTACACCACCACCAGCACCATGACGCTGACCTCGGAAGAGGTGGCGCAAGGTTATGTGTTGGCCTGCAGCTGTCAGTTGCAGGGCGATATCGTTCTGGCATAACCGTCTGTATCCACGTCAGCGATACCGTCCGCCGCGGCACCTGTCTGCCGCGGCGTAAATCGGTTGCGCACGACAACCATCTCATCCAATATGGTCATGCTTTTCAGGTTGTCCGCTCAGGCAGGAGCAGAGCATCATGGCCCACATCCATCCCAGCCCCGTGCTGATTCTCGGCGCCAGCAGCTATATTGGCCGTCACTTGACCGCCTGGCTAAGCCGGCAGGGGCAGCCGGTCATCGCGGCTTCGTCCCACCCCGAACGCCTGTCCGCTCTGGCGCTCCCTGGGGTTCGCAACGAATATCTCGATCTGATGAAACCCCACACCTTACCGGAAGGGCTATGGCAGGCGGAGACCCTCTATTACCTGTTCCACAATATGGAAGACGGGCCGGATTTCGTCGATCGCGAACGTCAGTCAGCGCAAAACCTGCGCCACATACTACGCACCAGCCATGTCCGGCAGATTATCTGTCTCGGCACCGTCTCCTCATCACCGCCGTTGTTATCCGAATACGCCCACGCCCGTCAGCAAACCGGCGATATTTTACGCAACTGCGGCATTCCCGTGACGGAAATACGCATCGGCCCCATCATCGGCCCCGGCTCCGTCGCGTTTGAAGTGATACGCAGTGCGGTCGAGCATCTGCCCATACTCATGCCGCCGCACTGGACACGCACGAAGTCATCCCCCATCGCGCTGGACAACCTGCTGCACTACCTGGATGAAATCCGGCACCATCCCACAACCGAACACCGTGTGCTGGAAGCGGCCGGGCCGGAACTCGTGAGCTATATCAGCCTGTTACGGCGCTTTATCCGTCTGGCGGGCAAACGCCGATGGGTCATCCCGCTGCCGCTGTCTCTCAATGCGCTGTCCCGTTGTTTCCTCCAGGCCGTCACTTCGCTGCCGCGTCCGTTTATCCACGCCTTAATCGCCAGCCAGCAACAGGATATCGTGATGACTGACAATAGTTTGCAACGGCTGATACCCCAACGCCTGCAAACCGTTGACGACGCCATCGCCGCCGCGCTCAACAGCACAATCGACGAAATGAGCCACCCAGACTGGGGATTCGACGCCACTGCCCGCGCACGCTGGCGCCCTGGGTTTGCTTTTTATCCCAAACGGGTCGGGTTTAGTCAGAAAACCGTCGCCAGCAGCAAAGCGCTCTGGCATGTGACGCAGCGAGTAGGCGGCGCGGACGGCTACTTTTACGCCAACCGGTTATGGCGGATACGCGCACGGATCGACGATCTGTGCGGCAATAAAGTGGTGTATGGCCGGCCTGCGCGTAATGCGTTACGCACCGGCGATAACATCAACGGCTGGAGGGCGCTCGCCGTACAACCGCCTCATAGCCTGAACTTGCTGTTCGGGATGAAAGCGCCCGGGCTGGGACGGTTGACCTTCACCATCGACGAACGAGGTGCCTACCGCATCGTCGGCATCCACGCCTGGTGGCATCCTGACGGGTGGAAAGGCCTGCTGTACTGGTACCTGATGACCCCGGCCCATGTGTTCATTTTTCGCGGCATGACCCAACGGATTGCGCAGTTGGCGGAAGAGGCGGAATTGCCAGACCCTTACAACAGCTTGCCCGGCGATAACTAAATGCGGCTCTCGGGAATCGCTAAACGCGGCCGTCGGGATCAGCGCGATGCGCCGTACTTCTCCAGCAATGCATCAACCATGGCGTCGGTTTCCGCATCCGGTTGCCCGTCGGCCCGCTGTGGGCGAAAGTGCATCTGAAACGCGGCGATGACCCGTTGTTGCTGGCGAGCGCTCATCCCTTCCGTCACCTCATACCCGTAACGCCCTAGCTTTTCCAGCAGCGTCCGGCTGTCTACTGCCGCATACGGCGCTCTGCCTTGCAGATAGAACGTCACCCGCGCCGGGTCAGGCCAGGCGCCGATACCTTGTTCCGCCAGCGCCCGCCAGGGAAACAAGGGGCCGGGATCGGTTTTGCGTTGCGGCGCGATATCGCTGTGCGCCACCACATTCGGCGGCGCAATGGCGTAACGACGAATGATATCGCGCGCCAAATCCGCCACCAGTGCGATCTGTGACGCGGGATAGGGCGTCCACTCAGCCCCGGAGGCGGTATCCCGCGGGCCCGGGTTTTCCAGCTCGATCCCAATCGAAACCTGATTCAGATGGCTGTAGCCGCGCCAATGGCTGACGCCGGCATGCCAGGCAGACTGCGACTCCGGCACCAACTGCCATGCCATCGGCTTGCTGTGGTACAGGGGCGGGACGGCGGGGATCAGGTAATGGGCGCTCACTTCATCTTCCGTCAGCACCTGTAACGACTGAGGAAACGTGCCGACTGTGTAATGGATCACCAGAAACTGCACTCGTGACGAGTGTGAACGCGCCTTCACCGCCCGTTCCAGCACATAGCGCCCTTCATCAGTTCGGGAATCCGACATCTGGCAACCGGACAGCATCGTCAACAACAGTGCTGCCGTTATCAGGCGCCGCATCATGTTCACCGACGGCTTACCCTCACAGCGGTTCCGCTGACGGACACCATCAGCATGCTGCCGTTTTTACCCACGGTTTCGTAGTCGATATCGATACCGACAATCGCATTCGCACCCAGCTCCAGCGCCTGCTGTTCCATTTCCTGCATCGCGATTTCCCGCGCCCGGCGCAGTTCATGCTCATAAGCGCCGGCACGGCCGCCGACGATATCCCGCAGCCCAGCCAACAGGTCACGGAAAATGTTCGCCCCCAGAATCGTCTCGCCGGTCACGACACCGCAATAGGCATCGATGGCATACCCTTCCAGCGTCGGGGTGGTGGTTAACTGCATCATGCTCGCTCCCTTTCCTGTGTCGTTAAAGCCGCCGGCTTCACTGTCAGCCGGGAAGGCCATATTCCGCCTTATCGCAGGCGTCAGCCCGGCACACTTTCTCACACCAAGGCGGCGGATGGACAGCGTTTACCGGAAAAACAAGGGCGACAAGAGCCGGGTCAACATTTCGTGTTATGCAGGGAAACCTGTTCACGGCGAGGAAGTGCAGGAGGTGGCGTTGGACGGGTGCGGCCCAGCGGGTCGGCCGGCTGGGCACAGAGGATGAAACACGGCGGCAAGGCAGAACACCGCGACGAAAGGCGCGCCGCATCAGGGCGGATACGATGTTGAACGATATCCGCTTTCACCATGCCGCACAATTTTGTGCTGGTAGATCAACAAAAAGTCGTGTAATTGCAATTTTTGGGCCGGGGCGATTGCAGAAGTATCCTGCCGACGCTACCATCTGCGGCATCAATGTCTATTCAATTCTTACGCATGAGTATTCAACTAACCGGCATTAACTGTTTTTATGGTGCACATCAGGCGCTGTCTGACATCACTCTTGATTGTCCTTCCGGGGAAACCCTGGTGTTACTGGGCCCCAGCGGCGCAGGGAAAAGCTCGCTGCTGAGGGTGCTTAACCTGCTGGAGATGCCGCGTTCCGGTACGCTGGCGATTGACGGCACCCAATTTGATTTCCGCGACGCCCCCGGCGAAGACGCTATTCGCCAGTTGCGCCGCCATGTCGGCATGGTGTTTCAGCAATACAATTTATGGCCCCACCTCACCGTGCAGCAAAATCTGGTGGAAGCACCCTGCCGGGTGTTGGGGTTAACTCGCCAGGACGCCGACGCCCGCGCCGAAAAATTGCTGACCCGTCTGCGTCTGAACGACTTCGCCGACCGTTATCCGCTGCACCTGTCCGGTGGTCAGCAACAGCGCGTAGCGATTGCTCGCGCCCTGATGATGGAACCCAACGTACTGCTGTTCGATGAACCGACCGCCGCGTTGGATCCGGAAATCACCGCCCAGGTGGTGAGCATCATTCAGGAATTGAGCGAAACCGGCATCACGCAGGTTATCGTGACCCATGAAGTGGATTTTGCACGCAAAACCGCCAGCCGTGTGGTGTACATGGAAAATGGCCGTATCGTGGAACAGGGCGACGCCTCGCACTTCACTCAGCCCCAGACACCCGAATTCGCTGGCTATCTGTCTCATTGACATTATCAGGAATAATCATGAAAAAAATCATCCTCGCGGCCCTGCTGGCCGGATTAAGCGTTTCCGCCTCCGCCACAGACACGCTTCGTTTCGCGACCGAAGCGTCCTACCCGCCGTTTGAATCCGTGGACGCCAGCAACCAGATCGTCGGTTTCGACATCGACCTGGCCAATGCACTGTGTAAACAGATTCAGGCCACCTGTACGTTCAGCAACCAGGCGTTTGACAGCCTGATCCCCGGCCTCAAATTCCGTCGTTTCGATGCAGTCATCGCCGGCATGGATATCACCCCGGAACGCCAGCAGCAGGTTTCTTTCACCCAGCCTTACTATGAAAACTCGGCGATGTTCATCGCCCAGAAAGAAAAGATTGCGAATGTCGCCGCCCTGAGTGGTAAGCGTGTCGGGGTTCAGAACGGCACCACGCATCAAAAATTCTTGCTGGATAAACATAAAGACATCACGGTCGTGCCTTATGACAGCTACCAGAACGCCGTGTTGGATCTGAAAAACGGACGCCTGGACGCCGTGTTTGGCGACACAGCGGTCGTCAACGAATGGTTGAAACAGAACCAGGGCCTGGCCGCCATTGGCGACAAAGTCGCGGATAAAGATTACTTCGGTATTGGCCTGGGCATCGCGGTGCGCCAGAACAACGACGAACTGGTGAAAAAATTCAACGCCGCGCTGAACACAATCAAGCAGGATGGTACTTATCAGGCCATCTATAAGAAATGGTTCCAGCAATAATCCGACGCTAATGATTGAACTTCAACCTCTTGCAAGCGCCGCCGGGATGACCGTCGGCCTTGCCGTTTGCGCCCTGGTGCTGGGGCTGGCGCTGGCCATGCTGTTCGCCCTGTGGGAAACCGCCCGTTGGAAAACGGTTGCGGCCTGCGGCACGGCACTGGTCACACTGTTACGCGGCCTGCCGGAAATTCTGGTGGTGTTGTTTATCTACTTCGGCTCCTCCCAGCTGCTGCTGACGCTGGCGGATGGCTTTACCCTCAATCTGGGCGTAGCGCAGTTTCCAGTGAAGCTGAATATCGATAACTTCGAGGTCAGCCCGTTCCTGTGCGGGGTTATCGCATTGGCGTTACTGTATGCGGCATATGCTTCTCAGACCCTGCGCGGCGCGCTCAAGGCCGTTCCTCGCGGGCAGTGGGAATCCGGCCAGGCGCTGGGCATGAGCAAAAGCGTGATATTTCGGCGTCTGATCATGCCGCAAATGTGGCGCCATGCCCTGCCGGGCCTCGGCAATCAGTGGCTGGTACTGCTCAAGGATACCGCGCTGGTGTCGCTGATCAGCGTTAACGATCTGATGCTGCAAACCAAAAGCATCGCCACCCGCACGCAGGAACCCTTTACCTGGTACATGATCGCGGCGGCTATCTATCTGGCGATCACCCTGCTGAGTCAGGCGATCCTACAGCGCATCGAAACCCGCGCTACGCGCTTTGAACGGAGGCCGTCTTGATGCTCGGCTACATCCCCGAATTGCTCAAAGGGCTGCATACCAGCCTGTTGCTAACCATCGCCTCATTGCTGGTTGCGCTGGTGCTATCGCTGGCGCTGACCGTGATTCTGACGCTGAAGACGCCGCTGCTCTCATCGCTGGCCAAGATCTATATCACGCTGTTCACCGGTACGCCGCTGCTGGTGCAGATCTTTCTGATTTACTATGGCCCCGGTCAGTTTGAGTCCATCCGCCAGATCCCCTGGCTGTGGAGCCTGCTGTCCCAGCCCTGGCTGTGCGCCGTCAGCGCGCTGGCGCTCAACAGCGCCGCCTACACCACCCAGCTGTTCTACGGTGCGGTACGCGCCATTCCAGCCGGGCAGTGGCAATCCTGCGCGGCGCTCGGCATGAACCGACGCGACACACTGCATATCTTACTGCCGTTCGCCTTCAAGCGCGCGCTCTCCTCCTACTCCAACGAAGTGGTGCTGGTGTTCAAAGGTACCTCGCTGGCGTATACCATCACGCTGATGGAGGTCATGGGCCACGGGCAACTGCTGTATGGGCGGACGTATGATGTACTGGTGTTCGGCGCCGCCGGTATCGTCTATCTGTGCGTCAATGGCCTGCTGACGCTGTTGATGCGTCTTCTCGAACGTCGCGCACTGGCTTTCGAACAACGTAGCGCCTGAACATATCGACGCCCTGCCGCCAGGGCGTCGTTGCGCCTGCCGGCATTAACATAACATTCACCCATGGTGAAATATTATTCAACCGCCCATCCCACTGCCCTCTTGACCTTAATATCTCATTGTAAAATATAAACATTATTTCAATACCACCAAGCCCATAGGATATTATTGAATTTTTAATCATAATATTTGCATATGTATTTTATTGATGGCATGGTGTTTCCACTGGCGACACGCCGTAATACGAATGTACAAAAACAGATTGGAGTGATCATGAAAAAAATCGTCCTTGCCACCCTGCTGGCGGGTTTCACCCTGAGCGCCACCGCTGCCGAGACGGTACGTTTCGCGGCTTCCGCCACCTACCCGCCGTTCGAATCCCTGGACGCCAGCAACCAGATCGTCGGCTTCGATATCGATCTGGCTAATGCGCTGTGCAAACAGATGCAGGCCACTTGTAGCTTCACCAATCAGGCGTTCGATAGTCTGATCCCGGCGCTGAAATTCCGCCGCTACGACGCCGTGATCTCCGGCATGGACATCACCCCTGAACGCAGTAAACAAGTCGCGTTTACCCAGCCTTACTACGCCAACTCCGCCATCGTGATCGCGCAAAAAGGCAAGTATCACTCGCTGGCGGATCTGAAAGGTAAACGTATCGGTATGGAAAACGGCACCACTCACCAGAAATACCTGCAGGATAAACATCCGGAAGTGAAGACCGTGCCTTACGACAGCTACCAGAATGCGCTGATCGACCTGAAAAATGGCCGGCTTGACGGCGTATTCGGCGATACCGCCGTCGTCAATGAATGGCTGAAGACCAGCCCGGATTTGGCCACCGTCGGCGAAAAAGTGACGGATGAAGCCTATTTCGGTATCGGTCTCGGTATTGCGGTACGGCCGGATAACCAGGCGCTGCTGGAAAAACTGAATAACGCACTGGCCGCCATCAAGACCAACGGCACCTACAAAGCCATCAACGACAAGTGGTTCCCGCAGCAATAACCCTCAGAGCCCGCCGCCCGGACAGGTGCCGCGGGCTCACCGGCAACATCGCCTGACACCTGACGCGCAACCTGCTAGGCTCTGCACGTTGCATCACTGGCTGCACCACAATCCACCGAACCGGGCGCACATTATGTTTCCACTCTTATCGACCCTAAACCGCATTCCGAAAGGGGTATGGGTGTTGGGCGGCGTCAGCCTGCTGATGGATATCTCCTCCGAGATGATTCACAGCCTGTTGCCGTTGTTTATGACATCGACGCTGGGCGCCAGCGTCATGCTGATCGGTCTGGTGGAGGGGTTGGCGGAAGCCACCGCGCTCATCGTCAGGGTATTTTCCGGCGTACTTAGCGACTATCTCGGCAAACGTAAAGGGCTGGCGTTACTAGGGTATGGGCTGGGCGCGTTCAGCAAACCGTTGTTCGCACTGGCGCCATCCATCGGAATGGTACTCGGCGCCCGCCTGTTGGACCGCATCGGTAAAGGGATCCGCAGTGCCCCTCGGGACGCGCTGGTGGCGGATATTACGCCATCGGACATTCGCGGCGCAGCCTTTGGTCTGCGCCAATCGCTGGATACCTTCGGCGCTTTCGCCGGGCCGCTGATCGCCGTCGGTCTGATGCTGCTGTGGCACAATGATTTTCGGGCCATTTTTTGGGTCGCCGCGCTCCCCGGTCTGTTGTCCATCACCCTGCTGTTTTTTGGTCTGAACGAGCCGGAACCCAGCCGCGTCGCACCGCGCACCAATCCGATCCGTCGCGATAACCTCAAGCGCCTCGGCGCTGGTTATTGGTGGGTAGTCGGCGCCGGCGCCATTTTCACCCTCGCCCGCTTCAGCGAGGCGTTTCTGGTACTGCGGGCACAGCAATTAAACATTCCTTTGCCGCTGATTCCGTTGGTCATGGTGGCGATGAACCTGGTCTACTCCTGCTCGGCGTACCCCTTCGGTAAACTGGCGGATCGCGTATCCCACCGTGCGCTGCTGCAAACCGGGCTGGTGGTGCTGATTCTGGCGGATATCGTGCTGGCATGCAGCACACATGGGTTCGGCTTGCTGTTGGGTGTGGCACTGTGGGGCATGCATATGGGGATGACGCAGGGATTGCTGGCGGCCATGATCGCCGACGAAGCGCCGGCTGACCTGCGTGGTACCGCCTACGGCATGTTCAATCTGATAAGCGGCATCGCCTTGCTGTTGGCCAGTACGATCGCCGGCGTACTGTGGAGCTACTGGGGCGCCGCCGCGACTTTTCTGGTCGGTGCGGCATTCTGCGCGCTAACGCTGTTGGGGATGAAAAAACTCCCCCGGTAGGCTGGCCGTCGATGACCGTTGCAATAACGCCAGCACTTCGTAATGAGCGGTATGGGGAAACATATCGAATAATTGTACCTTCACCGCCCGATACGCCGGCAGACGCGCCATATCCTGCGCCATGGTTTCCGCGTTACAACTGGAATAAAGCAAGTAGGGTGGCGCCATGCGCGCCAGATACTGGCACAATTCAGCGCCAATCCCCCGACGAGGCGGATTGACGATCACCAAATCGGGCGTCCGACTTTCGCCGACGGCGAAACGGGTAGAGTCCAGCGCCGCAAAGCTCACCTGCGATAGCCCCAGTTGCTCTGCCGAGCGACGCGCACAGCTGATAGCTTGCGCGCTGATTTCAATGCCGGTCAGCGCCCGTTCCTGACGGGCGCAATGCAACCCGAATCCCCCTACCCCGCAGAACAAATCCCACAAGCTGTCGATCGGCAACCCCGCCACCCACGCACGGGCGGCGGCATACAACCGGGCAGCAACCTGAGGATTGGTCTGGAAAAAGCTCTGCGGCCGGATGTACAGCGGCACCTGATTAAACCGTTCCTCTAGCGCCTGCTGTTCCGTCAACGGGATCTCTTGCTCGCCCTCCATGATGGCCTGATGTACCGGCTGAATATTGGCGGAGATCACCGCCAACTGCGGCAATTGCTGCAGCAACCAGGGCAAGGCGGCGCGCAGTTGGGCCAGTTTGGCTTCAGATCGCAATACAAAGCGCAGCATGAAACGGCCGCTCAGGGTGCTTTGCGTCAACAGCAGATACTTCAGTTCACCGCGGCGGCGCGTCACGTTATAGGGCGTCAGCCCGGCCCGGGCGATAAAAGGCTTCAGCACCGCGAATACCGGCGCAAAATCTTGCGGATAGAGGGGACAATCGCACAGATCGATCGGCGTACCATCGCGGCGCAGCATCCCCAGTAGCGGCCGCTCCACACTGCCGCTCACCACCATCTTGGCCTTATTGCGAAATGCGCTTTCCGCCGATGCCTCCGGCGGCAGCCACTGCGACACCGGATGGCCCGTCAGCAATCCACACAGGTGTTGCTGCTTATCAGCTAACTGCTGCGTGTAGTCTTTCTCCAGCCACTGGCAGGAGCGGCAGGTTCCGTCGTTATAGCGGGTACATTGCATGGGAAGGCTGAAATCTGTCGTCAATACACAAAAGGGGGCTGATTGTACCACCAGCAGACAGGAAAGTTAGGACGGCTGGGCAAAAAAACGCTGACTGCGCCGGGGAACAAACAGCAACAAGATCAGTAACGCATCAGGTAGTTGTTGTAGCAGAAGGTTGTTGAGTATTTCGCCGGTCGTCCCACCGCCGATATGAAATACGGGCGGTAAAAAGTCGACCATGGACGCCATTAACATATACACCGTCACCAAACATTCCGCCGCCAGAAAGCACCAGCGCCCCCAGTTGATGCCGGAAAGCACGGCAAACCCGCAACGAATTTCCAGGCTGACGATCACCAATGCCCCCAACAACACCAGCGTGGTATCCCATTCTCTGGCGCTGTTGCTTAGCCAGTCGACAAATTCGCTGACACCCAGTTCTCCCACCATCAGCAGGATCCTCAAACAGCGGGTAGTGATAATCGCAATTCCCGCCACCATCACCGCCACCGGCGCGAACGCGCTACGCCGCATTATCGCTTTTTTACCGTATAGAATGGTGTGTTTCTCCTGAAACAATAACGCCACCTAAGTATGGTGGCGCTATCGGAAAAAAGGCAAACAAAACAGAAAAATGCGTTAGTTATGCACCGCGCGTCGTAAATCCCGCAGCCGCTGTTTTTCCGCCCGCGCCATAAACCACCATGCGATCAGCCCGATAACGCCGACGACCAGCAAAATCAACGACGCCAGGGCGTTGATCTGCGGATTGACCCCCATGCGCACGCTGGAAAACACCAGCATCGGCAGCGTCGTCGCACCCGGCCCGGACACAAAACTGGCAATCACCAGATCGTCCAGCGACAACGTGAACGCCAGCAACCAGCCGGAAATCAGCGCCGGCGCAATCATCGGCACCGTGATGATGAAAAACACTTTCAGCGGCGTCGCACCAAGATCCATCGCTGCTTCCTCGATCGAATGATCCAGTTCACGCAGACGCGCACTGATCACCACCGTGACATAGGCCGAGCAGAAGGTTACATGCGCCAGCCAGATGGTGAACATGCCGCGTTCCGCCGGCCAGCCAATGGCGTGCCCCAACGCGACAAACAGCAGCAGCAGCGACAGGCCGGTGATCACATCCGGCATCACCAGCGGCGCAGTCAGCATAAAGGCAAAGCCGGTAGAACCGCGAAAATTACCGAATCGCACCATCACCACCGCCGCCAATGTACCGATCACCACCGCCATCGTCGCCGAGGCGGCGGCGATAGTCAGGCTGAGCGCTACGGCGCTTATCATCGCCGAGTCTTCAAACAGCGCGCTGTACCACTGGGTCGACCAGCCCGCCCATACCGTCACCAGGCGCGAGCTGTTGAACGAGTAGACAACCAACATCAGCATCGGCGCGTACAGGAAGGTAAATCCCAGCACCAGAATCAGAATGCGCCACGGCGAACGCACTACCGGTAAATTGTTCACTCCTGATCCTCCGCCGCTTTGTTCTGATACTTGTGGAACCAAATGATGGGCACAATCAGCAGGATCAGCATCACCATCGCTACCGCTGAGGCCACAGGCCAATCGCGGTTGTTAAAGAACTCCTGCCACAGGATGCGACCGATCATGATGGTGTCCGGGCCGCCGAGCAATTCAGGGATCACGTATTCCCCTACCGTTGGGATAAACACCAGCATGGAACCGGCGATAATGCCGCCTTTGGTAAGCGGCACAATCACGCTGAAGAACGTGCGTACCGGACGTGCGCCGAGATCAAGCGACGCCTCCACCAGCGAGTAATCCAGCCGAGTCAGCGCGGTATAAATCGGCAGCACCATAAACGGCAGATAGGAATACACCACCCCGATATACACCGCCAGATTGGTATGCAGAATGGTCAGCGGCTGGTCGATGACGCCCAGCCAGATCAGAAAATTGTTCAGAATACCGTTGTCTTTAAGGATCCCCATCCAGGCATAGACGCGGATCAGGAACGAAGTCCAGGACGGCAGGATCACCAACAACAGCAGAATATTGCGGGTGGATGACCGACTGTGCGCCACCGCCCAGGCCATCGGGTAGCCCACCAACAAACAGCACAGCGTGGAAACCGCCGCGACTTTCAACGATTGCAGGTAAGCGTCGATATACAGCGGGTCAGACAACAATTGCAGATAGTTGCCGATATTGAGGCTTATTTGCAGGCGGTCTTCCGCCCACTCCATCAGGTTTGTGTACGGCGGTACGGTACGCGCCATTTCCGCAAAACTGATTTTGAAGACAATCAGAAACGGCAGCATGAACAGGCACAGCAGCCACAGATACGGTAGCGCGATCACCAGTTTACGGCCATGAGCCAGCCGCAGCCGGGCCAGCATAGCGCGCAACGGACTCATACTCTGTCCCGGCGGTTCGCGGTGTTCAGATAGCATTGTCATGACGTTTCCCCGTCCGTTACACCGTCAGCACGACGCAGCTGTCCGCATCCCAGCACAAACGCACTTCGTCACCCCAAGTGGGCGAGCCTTTGCGGAAACGGTCGGCGTTCTGCAACTGGGCGCTGATGATCTGCCCGCTGCTGAGCCTGACGTGATAAATCGAGAGGTCGCCCAGATAGGCGATATGCACCACTTCGCCGACGGCGAAGTTGAACCCCTCCGCCGGCACTTCTTCGCACAACATGATTTTTTCCGGACGCAGCGCGACATACACCGGCACGCCATCCACGATGGATACATCGGAATTCACTTTTAACGGGTGAACCAGCCCCGAACTTTGCAGGATCAACGCATCGTCCTGGCGTTCGGTCAGCATGCCTTCAAACATGTTCACCGAGCCGATGAACTCGGCACTGAAACGCGATGTCGGATTCTCGTAGATCTCTTCCGGTTCGCCGATCTGTACGAACTTGCCACGGTTCATGATGGCGATGCGGCCCGCCATGGTCATGGCCTCTTCCTGATCGTGAGTCACCATGACGCAAGTCACGCCCACACGTTCAAGAATATCCACCACTTCCAACTGCATGCGGTCGCGCAGTTTTTTATCCAGCGCCCCCATCGGTTCATCCAGCAACAGCAATTTCGGACGTTTCGCCAGACTGCGCGCCAGCGCCACACGCTGACGCTGGCCGCCGGAAAGTTGGTGCGGCTTGCGCCCTGCATACTCTTGCATGTGCACCAGCGTCAGCATCTCCTCGACGCGGTCACGGATTTCGCCGCGCGACAGTTTGTCCTGCTTCAGGCCAAATGCGATGTTTTTTTCCACCGTCATATGCGGGAACAGCGCGTAGGATTGAAACATCATGTTGATGGGGCGCTGATACGGCGGCACCAAGGAAAGATCCTGCCCATCGAGCACAATCTGACCGTGGGTGGGGTGTTCAAACCCGGCCAGCATACGCAGTAACGTGGATTTACCACATCCCGAGGCGCCCAGCAGCGCAAAAATCTCGCCTTTGTAAATGGTCAGGCTGACATCATCAACCGCAAGTTGTCCGTCGTAGGATTTGGTCAGGTTACGCACTTCCAGCAACGGGGTAGTCACTTTCTGGAGTTTGGGCTGAGGGCGGGGAATCGCTTCGTTCACTAATATTGCTCTCCGGCGGAAGCAGAACAAAATCGCAGCCGTTTGACTGCAACACAAATAGCACAGACAGGCGGTGTTGAAGCCGCCTGTCTGCAGGATTATGAATCAAGGCCGACGACGGTTATTTGCCGCTTTTGACCTTGGTCCACGAACGTGTAATCACACGGTCGATTTTCGGTGATTGTACCTTGAGCGTGAACAGTTTGGCACGTACATCCGCAGGCGGATAAATGTTCGGGTTGCCGCGCACCTCTTCACTCACCAGCGCTGTCGCTTCCTTATTCGGGTTCGCGTAGTACACATGGTTACTGATGTTGGCAATCACATCCGGTTTCAGCAAATAGTTGAGGAATGTATAGGCTTCATCCAGATTCTTGGCATCCTTCGGAATCGCGAAGACGTCAAAGAACGCCAGCGCGCCTTCTTTCGGGATGGCATAGCTGATATTCACGCCATTTTTCGCTTCTTTAGCGCGGTTGGCAGCTTGCATCACATCACCCGCCCAACCGATAGCCACGCAGATATCGCCATTAGCCAGATCGTTGATGTACTGGGAAGAGTGGAAATAACGGATGCTCGGACGTAATTTCAGCAGCAGGTCGGTCGCATCTTTGCTGTAATCGGATTCCTTGGTGCTGTTCGGATCCTTACCCATGTAATTCAGCACAGTGGCATAGATTTCAGCTGGCGCATCCAGGAAGGAAACGCCACAGCTTTTCAGCTTCTCCAGATTTTCCGGTTTTAGCACCAGATCCCAACTGTTGACCGGCACATCTTTGCCCAGCGCGGCCTTCACTTTATCCACGTTGTAGCCGATACCGGTAGTCGCCCACAGATAAGGCACGGCGTATTTGTGGCCCGGATCGTGCTCCTCAATCAGCTTCATCAGTTCCGGATCGAGATTCTTGTAGTTTGGCAGTTTGCTCTTATCCAGCGGCTGGAACACACCGGCGCTAATCTGGCGGCCCAGAAAACTGGCGGAGGGCACAACCAGATCGAATCCTGTGCTGCCGGCCATCAGTTTGCCTTCCAGCACTTCGTTGGAATCGAACACGTCATAAACGACCTTGATACCTGACTCTTTCTGGAAGTTCTCCAGCGTGTCCGGAGCGATATAGTCAGACCAGTTATAAACGTGCAGTGTTTTTTCTTCCGCAGTTGCGGTGACGGACGCGGCCATCAGTAAGCCGGCTAAAACACCCGAAAGCCATGTTTTACGTTGGGTGAACATCCGTTCCTTCCTCCATTCCAGGCGGTGAATTATGGGGTTAACAGCGCATTAACCGGATACAAAATGCTCTTTATCTGCGTTTATCACGCATCAAGATAAATAACCCTGTACCGGCATATTTCATCACTGAAACGATTGATCTTTAAACAAACCAGACAACAGGTTGTCTCATACTCCATACAGAAATAAAGCATAACCGCAGTGTTACAACCGCACCATACCGGAACGTAAAAAATGGGTTTTATCGATTATTTATGCAGATTCTATCTATGTGCTGCGTCAGCAAAGCACAAACACAGAAATATATTTGGCAAGATTGTGTGATAAACCGCATAAAATACGGTTTATCAAAAATAAGAAAATCTAATAGACAGCGCTTGATACGTAACGTAATCAATGCAGGCTTGGCGAGTTCAGACGACCAGCAGGGCTCTCTTCCTCCTCCCCTAAAAACAGCAGATTATTGGCGCTGGCTTCCATGATCACCATGGAGACTTGCTGCTCGGCCTGCTGCATAAAGTGGCGGAACTGTTCCAGCGTCATACCGGCACCGGCGCTGAACGTCTGGCACACAATCAGCTTGGGAAGGTTGTCGTCCTGAATATCGAGAAAAGCCTTGGCGGTCAGCGAACTGGCGTTAATCTGGCTCAACTCGCCGACCAGCGGGATCAGCGCAGTGGGTTTTACTTCGGCAATCGCGGAAAACAGGATCACGCTGTCGGCAATATCCACCTTGGCGTCGAAAACGCCATCGAAATTCTGCATATGCGGCAGATGCAGCGCCTGACAGGAATCGCACTCGAAATAAATAATGCCCAGTTGATCCAGCCACCGCCGAAGCAAATTCAAATCAGGGACGATGATTGAATCCATATTGACCGCCTTTTAAATGACTCTTTGAGAAAAAATTCCGACTTGCGGATAAACGAAACGTGCCGGCAGCGACGCCGAAACGCAGAGGAACATCCGAGCAGGCCGCCAGGGCCGAAAGTGTTACCGAACCTTGGCGGAACGGGGGACAGCGCGGTGATGCTGCTCAATGAATTCGATCATCATCCCTGCGATATCCATGCCGGTGGTGGTTTCTATTCCCTCCAGGCCCGGCGATGCGTTGACTTCCATGACCAGCGGCCCACGCTCGGCGCGTAGTATATCAACACCCGCAACATTCAGTCCTAATGTTTTTGCGGCTTTGACCGCAATTGCCCGTTCCTGATGCGTAATCCGTACCCGTTTCGCCGAACCGCCGCGATGCAGATTAGAGCGAAAATCCCCCGGTTTGGCCTGACGCTCAATCGCCGCGACCACTCGATCGCCCACCACCAGACAACGGATATCCTTACCCTGCGCTTCCCGAATGTACTCCTGCACCAGAATATGAGCGTTCAGTCCGCGAAAGGCATCGATCACGCTCTCCGCCGCCTGCTGGGTTTCCGCCAGCACCACACCGATGCCTTGGGTGCCCTCCACCAGTTTCACCACCAGCGGCGCACCCCCGACCATCTTAATCAGATCCGCCGTATCGTCCGGCGAATGGGCAAACCCGGTGATAGGCAGATCAATCCCCTGACGCGCCAGCAGTTGCAGCGAGTGTAATTTGTCTCTGGCGCGGATCACCGAAGCGGCATTATTGAGCGCAAAGCTGCCCAGCATTTCGAACTGACGCAATACCGCCGTACCATAAAAAGTAATCGCCGAACCGATACGCGGGATCACCGCATCATAATGCGTCAGTTGTCGCCCCTGATAATGAATCGAGGGCATGGCGGAATTGATATTCATATAACAGGAGAGAGGGTCGATGACGTCAACACTGTGATGATGCTCTTCTGCCGCAGTGCTGAGGCGTTTGCAGGAATAGAGCGAACCGTCCCGCGATAAAATGGCAATCTTCATAACGCTCCGCGACTATCGGGTGGCCCACCCCTGCTGATGCAGGTAGTCCAACATGAAGGGACGACGCTCCTTGCCCAGGGTGCGCCGGACATGCTCGCTCCAGTTTTCACGGCGCGTATTGCTGTCGCGATGGCGGTAATACGTCTCGATATGCTGGTCATACTCCGCCAGCAATTCGCCATCCAGCGGCCGATAGCGGTTCTCATGCAAGACCAACCCGATAGGCAGACGCGGTTTTAAATCCGGATCGGCAGCAGGATGCCCCAAACACAACCCAAAAAGCGGCAACACCTGCTGCGGTAATTGCAGTTGTCGGGTCACTTCCGCTATGTTGTTGCGGATCCCGCCGATGAACACACCGCCCAATCCTAGCGATTCCGCCGCCGTCAGGGCATTCTGCCCCATCAACGCGGTATCTACACAGCCCAACAACAGTTGTTCTGCCATCCCCAACGCCGCTTGCGGAAAAATCTGCTGATGGCGATGGAAATCGGCGCAGAACACCCAAAACTCCGCCGCCTGCCCGACCCAGGGCTGCTCGCCTGCCAGATGCGCCAGCGTCTGACGCAACACCGGATCGCTGATGCGAATGATCGAACTGCATTGCAAAAAACTGGAACTGGAAGCGCTCTGGGCGGCGGCGAGTATCGCCTCCCGCTGTGCTACGCCAATCGGTTCTGGCGTAAAAGCGCGAATCGAACGATGCCGGCACAGCAGGTCTATGGTTGGCGTCACGTCGGGTATCCTTGGAACACAATGTTGAAATTACACAGCGCGGGCGTCACTGGCGTCGTTATCATCCGGCAAACCGGGCAAATAATCCGGCATTCCCCCGCAGACTACGGCACAGATGGCGATTATACGTCACTCCCCCCATCAGACAACGCGCCGACGCACGTTTCCTCAGCGAATCATCGTCAATACGGATGACAGCAACAGGTATCGACCACTTTCTATTGATTGTCGTTGCAGGCATAGTAGCGCCGTTGTATGTATAGGCTGCGCCCCGCGATAAATAACCACCTGCCGGGGCCGTCTGGGCGTTGGCTGAATAACGATATTTCACTCGCATCGCATGTGCATGCACGCGATGCTGATTCCAAAAGTAAGTAAGGAGTTCACATGTACGCAGTAATTTTCGGACGACCGGGTTGCCCCTATTGTGTCCGCGCCAAAGAATTGGCTGAAAAACTGGCTTCGGATCGCGATGATTTCAGTTTCCGCTACGTGGATATCCACGCTGAGGGGATCACCAAAGACGATTTGTCCAAGACTGTCGGTAAACCGGTGCAGACCGTTCCGCAGATTTTCCTTGATGAACAACATATCGGCGGTTGTACTGATTTTGAGGCCTATGCCAAAGAGCATCTGGGGCTGTATCAGTAATCGGACGACGCGGAGGCGCCATACGCGCCTCTATCTCTTGTGGGTCACACCCAATCACCGACCGTCAGAAGAACCGGCAGGTTGGTGATAAAAATCAACGAAACAAAGTCCGTAAAACAAAGTCAGTGAAAATAGTGCCGGCTCACGGCCCGCAAAAACAGAAAGGCCAGCCCGCCCAACAGGCACCAGAAGACAGCCCCCACCAGATACGCCAGCTCCTGCCAGAACGATACTGGCTCGTTCCACCGCACTTGCAACAGCAGCAGGCAGATCAACGACGCTGCCAACGCACCGAGCAGGGTATATTTCAACCGCCGGCATCCGGACAGATAACAGGACACCAGCCCCGGCAGCAGGAACAGCAACATGCCCGGCTCGCCCCGAAACCCCTCACTGATTGCGACACGGGAGAGCGTCAATTTCTGACTCAGAAACACCAGAATAAACAGTACAAAACAGCCAACGACACCAACCCAACCTCTATTGTTTGTCATGCTGCCGCCTCCGCAAAATGGATGAAACGCCATCACCGCCAGCGGACATCAAATCAATGACTTCCGGCGATTGACGCAGATATCCCTGATGTGGGGTCAACGTGGTGATTTTACGCACATTCCCACCTATCACGCTGGTTGTCCGCAGGAGAACGTTCTAAAATGGCGCCGCCTGACCAGACCCGCGCTCCCAGCCCATTGCATCGCAGTCACACGGGGTTATCCGGCGTTGGCGGCACGATGGGGGAGATAACCCAGCGTATTACGTTCGAGGCCTATTCCTTTCTTTTCCATGATGGTTTCATCGCGGATAGAATCCTTATAATGTGATAAATTTAGACCACTTTATTTTTTATATCAAGAACTTACCGGTAAACAACACGTTACATCCCATGAATATAAACGTCTCTGATTTGTTAAACGGGAATTACATTTTGCTGCTGTTTGTGGTGCTTAGCCTGGGCCTTTGTCTGGGAAAACTGCGGCTTGGTTCGGTACAACTCGGCAACTCCATCGGTGTACTGGTGGTGTCGCTCCTGTTGGGCCAACAGCATTTCGCCATCAACACCGAAGCGCTCAGCCTGGGCTTTATGCTGTTCATTTTTTGCGTCGGCGTGGAGGCCGGCCCCAACTTCTTTTCCATTTTCTTCCGCGACGGCAAAAACTACCTGATGCTGGCGCTGGTAATGGTCAGCAGCGCATTGTTGCTCGCGCTGCTGTTGGGCAAGCTGTTCGGCTGGGGAATCGGGTTAAGTGCGGGGATGCTCGCCGGGTCCATGACATCAACGCCGGTGCTGGTCGGCGCCGGTGATACGCTGCGCACCGCCTTCACCGGCAACCCATTACTGTCGGTCGAGCAAGAACACCTGAGCCTGGGATATGCCCTGACCTACCTTATCGGGCTCGTCAGCCTGATCTTCGGCGCTCGTTATCTACCCCGGTTGCAACATCAGGATCTACCGACCAGCGCCCAGCAAATCGCCCGCGAGCGCGGTCTGGACACCGACAGTCAGCGCAAAATCTACCTGCCAATCATCCGCGCCTATCGGGTCGGCCCGGAGCTGGTCGCCTGGGCCGACGGTAAAAACCTGCGTGAGCTCGGCATCTACCGCCAGACCGGCTGCTACATTGAGCGGATCCGCCGCAACGGTATCCTCGCCACACCGGATGGCGATGCGGTACTGCAACTGGGCGACGAAATCGCGCTAGTGGGATATCCGGACGCGCATGCGCGCCTGAACCCCAATTTTCGTGACGGCAAAGAAGTCTTCGAACGCGATTTGCTGGATATGCGCATCGTTACCGAAGAGATCGTCGTAAAAAACCACAATGCCGTCAGCAAACGCCTGAGCCAGTTGAAGCTGACCGATCACGGCTGCTTCCTGAATCGCATCGTGCGTAGCCAGATTGAAATGCCGATCGACGACAACGTCGTGCTCAACAAGGGTGATGTGTTGCAGGTCAGCGGCGATGCCCGTCGCGTCAAAAGTATCGCCGACCGGATTGGCTTTATTTCCATCCACAGTCAGGTCACTGATCTGATGGCCTTTTGTGCATTTTTTATCATCGGCATCATGGTCGGGTTGGTCACGTTCCAGTTCAGAAATTTCTCCTTCGGCATCGGCAATGCCGCCGGTTTGCTGTTTTCCGGCATCATGCTGGGATTTCTGCGCGCCAACCATCCGACCTTCGGCTATATACCGCAAGGCGCGCTGAACATGGTGAAAGAGTTTGGCCTGATGGTTTTCATGGCCGGGGTTGGGCTCAGTGCGGGCAACACCATCAATACCAGTCTGGGAGACATTGGCATTCAGATGTTGCTGTCCGGCCTGTTGGTCAGTCTGTTGCCGGTGGTGATTTGCTTCCTGTTCGGCGCTTATGTGCTACGCATGAATCGGGCGTTGTTGTTCGGCGCCATCATGGGCGCGCGCACTTGTGCGCCGGCCATGGAGATCATCAGTGATGCTTCGCGGAGCAATATTCCGGCGTTGGGGTATGCCGGCACCTACGCCATCGCCAACGTCCTGCTGACGCTGGCAGGTTCGCTGATCGTCATCATCTGGCCGCAATTGCCCGGCTGATCTGGTTTTGTAAAGCAGTGTCAGTTTTTTCTTAAAATTTTGCGAACTTTCCTTCGCACCGGCAGTCTCAATAAATGCCACTGCTTTTCTTTGATATCCCTAAATTGAGGAGCCCGTTGTTCACGCCGGTGAGGTTCAAGAACAACGGGCCTTTTCTTATTCGCGATGCGGATCTGTCTCGGTTTTTTCCTTCGCCCCATTTTATTCCAACAAAAGTCATCACTATACGTGACGGCTATCACGGAAATTAGTCACACTAATACCTGCAAGATCGTTATAACTTTTGCATTGCAGGTTTGCTCATTCCCTTTTCCGGCGATTATATTAGTACCCCATCAGTCAGCTTATGTTGCAGCTGTCGATTAGCGCGCAGTATGTCGGACGTCATTTTGGACATCACTTTACGGTGGTCATATCACGCGCACGCAACATCGACGGCCGTATACACCGCATCCCTTCTTCACATTTTGGGCTGCAACGTCACCTAACAAGATTCCGTTTCTTCGTCCGAAAGCAAGAGGCTAACCAGCGCCGACTCGACTAACGGGCAGTTCCGCGGGACAAGAAGACAACGGATAATCACGTCTGAATTTATATCGGGGAAAATCATGGAAATGCGCCGCGCGACACGCATCAATAAACTGGCCCAGGCATTGAAAAAGGCCGACAAACTACATTTGAAAGATGCGGCTCAGTTGCTGGGAGTTTCGGAGATGACGGTGCGCCGAGATCTCAACGCCCAGCCTGACGCCTCAGTGGTGCTGCTCGGCGGATATGTTGTCAGCGATTTAAAAGTCAGCAACGCCAGCAGTTATTTCGTTTCCGATCAACAAACCAGACATGTCGCGGAGAAACGCGCTGCGGGTGAAATCGCAGCCTCATTGATTGAGGCCAATGACACCGTATTTTTCGATTGCGGCACCACCACTACCTTCATCATCGACGCCATCCCCGACGATCTACCGTTTACCGGTATCTGCTACTCGCTGAACACGTTTCTGGCGTTGCAGCACAAACCTAACGGCCGGGTCATCCTCTGCGGTGGGGAATACCATCCCGACAACGCCATTTTTACCCCGTTGGGCCGTCAACATGAACTGGATCAGATTTGCCCGAACAAGGCCTTTATTTCCGCAGGCGGCATCGACCTTTCGGCCGGCGCTACCTGTTTCAACTTCGCGGAACTTGAGATGAAACATCGGGCAATGTCGCTTTCCCAGCATGTCATCCTGGTGGTGGACGGCAGTAAATTTGGCAAACGCAAACCGGCGCGTATCGGCTCGCTGACGCTGTTTGATACGGTGATCACCAGCCACATGCCGGAAGCGTCCTACCTGCAACACTTAAAGGCCAACAGTATCAGCCTGCTGGTTCCGGACGCCTCGTAAATCACGCCCGCCGGCATCGGCTGTCGGCGGGTATTTTCAGGAAAAAAGCCCGCCAAACCAACCGGACAGTTTCATCAGAATAGCGTCCCACAACCGGCCCAACAGGCCGGCCTCCGGCACGTCGTCCATCACCACCAGCGGCCTCTGCCCGACCACGACGCCATCCAGTGTGAAATCAAGGCTTCCCACGACCTGACCCTGCTTCAGCGGCGCCTGTAGCGGCTGGGCATTCAAGGTAACATTGGCCTTCACATTTTTTACCTGGCCTTTCGGCACTGTCACCGCGGCATCTTGCGTTACCCCCAGCCGGACGCGATTTTCCGCGCCGAACCACACGCGCTGAGTGGTAAAGGGCTCATCAGTACGCACGACCGTGACGGTCTCGAAAAAACGGAATCCCCAGGCCAGCAATTTTTCACTCTCGCGAAAGCGTATCGCATCGGACGACGATCCCAACACGACGGCTATCAACCGCGTGCCGCCTTCCACCGCCGAAGACACCAGATTGTATCCCGCGCCATTAGTAAAACCGGTCTTTACGCCGTCCACCCGTAATGTGGCGCTCCACAGTAAGCGGTTGCGGTTAGGCTGATTAATCTTATTGAATGTAAAGGCTTTCTCGCTATGTAATGCATACTCATCGGGAAGATCGCGAATGAGCGCCTGCGTCAACCGAGACATATCGCGGGCAGTACTGTACTGACCGGGCGTATCCAGCCCATGCACCGTCAGAAAATGGCTATTGCTCAGCCCCAACGAAGCGGCATATTGATTCATCAATGAAATGAACGCCTGCTGGCTGCCTGCGACGTAATCGGCCAGCGCGATACTGGCATCATTGCCAGACTGAATCACCATGCCTTTATTCAGATCGGACACCAGAATCTGATCGCCCGGTTTAAGAAACATCAGCGACGAACCGCGCAACGACGGGTTGCCGTTGGCCCAGGCATCGCTTCCCACAGTGACGCGATCATCCGGCTTTATCTTGCCCGCTTTAATCGCCTGACCTACGACATAGCTGGTCATGATTTTCGTCAGGCTGGCCGGGTCAAGGCGCTCGTCGGCATTCAGTTCAGCCAACACGCGGCCGCTGGCTGCATCCATCAGGATAAAAGCTTTGGCATCAATCTGCGGTGGTGCTGAGGGTTGTTCTGCGTATGACGATGGGGAAAAGAAGGTCAGAAATGAGGCTGCCATCACCACGGTAGTAACACGATAGAATGGTGTCATTATCTTCATGCGCACGCTGTCCATGAGTCATTAAACATGAGGGAAAATTGCCGGCCGCTTCAAAGTAACCCGCCATCGCGCTGAAAGAAAAGCACGCTTCTGTAAAGATTATCAACGGCGCCTTAAATACATAACAATCAAGCCGTCAGCATAACATCTCCACCACAGGCGCACCGTTGAACGACCGGAACGTTAAACATGATACGAAGGTAGAACCGGTTGACGCCACCGGAACAGGCTGAAAAAACAGCCAATTTACCCTGCACTCACGCAGGGATCCAGCTCAACCCCACATCCGAACCACCTGACGGCCTTAATGACGCCGACGCCCAAAAACTAATTTCATTTAGAAAAAATCACTCATTGACCACATGTTCGCCATGCTCCCAGTTTTGTTTAGGTACCACATAATTTCAATGACATCCATTTTAAGATGGTTTTTTTGGTGAATTATTTTATTTTGTGAAGAGGAATAGTCTGAATAAATTATGTGACATTTATCTAATTTGAAGAGTGTGATAAATTTGTCGTTAATAAATAAAGGCAAAATCAGCGCGCAATCAAAGATAAAAAAATATCTTTTTTTTCCTTATTTTTTATCACCATCGGAAGAGAAAACAATCTATCTATAGAGCAAATTCTGCTGAACACAGATAGTGTCATCCATCAGGAAGAAAAAATAAACGGAGTTTGATTATGGGTGTAGAAAAGAACATCATTAATTGTCATGGTTGGAATGTTTATGTTGAGAAACATAATTTCCACCCGGCTAATGAGACCATTATTATGGTCAATGGTGCGCTATCCACCACTACTGCTTTTCGTGGTACCGTCAAGAGCCTCTCGGGGAAATTTAACGTTATCCTCTTTGATATGCCATTTATTGGCGAATCGCTCTCACATAACGAATTAACCAAAATTATTACCAAAGAGGATGAGGTGGATATCCTGCTGGATATTATCGAGCAGCTCCAACCGAGTTACATTTATTCGATTTCATGGGGCGGGCTGGCGACATTGCTGGCGCTGGCCCGGCATCCAGCCCATATCAAGAAGGCGATCGTGGCTTCGTTTTCTCCGCGTATCAATGAGAAGATGCGCGCCTATGTTGAGGGCGCACGCGCGTTGATGCGACAGGATCGCTACGGTGAAGCCGCCGAAATGCTGAATCTTGAAGTCGGGAAATATCTACCGCCATTAATTAAACATTTCAATTACCAATATTTGACATCTCTGCATGGCGAGGTGTTGAAACAGGTACGTTTCCATATTGAACAGGTATTACCTATTCAGGAGACTGACTATGTTGAACTATTTAGAAAAATAGAAATTGAAACACTGTTTCTTAATGGAGAAAAGGACGAATATACGACTGCCGACGATGTCAAACAGATTGGTAGTCATATTCCGAAAAGCCAATTTCAAATCGTGCCTAATGCCGGCCACTTTCTCGACATGGAAAACAGAAAAGCGACAGCGATTGTGGCCGATACTATTATTTCTTTCCTTGAGTAATTATCACGCTTGTCGGGATAAATGTTTTCACAATACCAAAATAATTCAGGTTACGGCATAGCACCCGGCTGAGGTGTTAAATCATGCAGCGGACTGCGGCGTCACAGCACTGGATCGAAGAAGAACCGAGTAATAAAGCAACGCATCTGCAACCAGCAATATTTCGGGTATATCAGGCCACCTTTCTCCGGTGGCCTGGTTATATCCGATAATTAACGACGTTCGCGTTTATCCGCCCGCTTTGACAACCCATCCCCCAGGGTCTGCACGATCTGAACCAAAATCACCAATGCAATGACCGTCACCACCATCACCTGGGTTTCATAACGGTAATAGCCGAAGCGGATCGCCAAATCGCCTACGCCGCCGCCGCCGACAATCCCGGCCATGGCGGAATAACCGATCAGGCTGACCAGTGTAATCGTCAGGCCGCGCAACAGCCCGGCGCGCGCTTCAGGCAGCAAGACGGTGCAGATGATGCGCATCGGGCTCGCGCCAAAGGCTTCCGCCGCCTCCACAATACCGGGATCCACTTCGCGCAGCGCGCTATCCACCAACCGGGCATAAAACGCAATGGCCGCCACCGACATCGGCACCGCCGCCGCCACGGGCCCGATCGTACTGCCCAGCAAGAACTGCGTCAGCGGCAACAACAACACCAGCAGAATGACGAATGGAATAGAACGGATGATATTAACCGTTATCGTGCTGAGCAGATAACAGAACCGATTTTCCCAAAACAGATGCCGATCGGTGACATAAATCAGGAACCCCAGCGGCAACCCGCCGAGGATCGCCAGCAGTGTGGAAATCCCGACCATTTGAAAGGTTTCGCCAAATGCGCTAATCAGGTCAGTCAATAACTCAGCCATGCAACACCTCCACCTGTGCCGTTCTGTGGCGAATATGTTCCACGGCCTGTGCCACCAGCGCCGCATCGGAAGGATGGGTCAGCAGCGCGACCAGAATGCCCAGCGCGCGATGCCCGATATACTCGATCTTGCCATGCAGAATGTTGACGGAAACACCGAAACGCATCGCCACATCCGATAACACCGGTTGCTCTGCCGATTCGCCAACGAACAGAATTTTCAGCAACGTCCCCTGCAACTCCTCTTTCAGGCGCGCAGGCAGTTCCAAATTCAACGTATGGGAGACTAACTGCCGGGTAAACTCATGCTGCGGCGTGGCAAAAATATCGAACACATCGCCCTCTTCCACCACCTTTCCGCCGGTCATCACCGCCACACGGTCGCAGACCGATTTGATAACGCTCATCTCGTGCGAAATCAACACGATGGTGATGCCGAGCTTTGCATTGATCTCCTTCAACAACAATAAAATCGACGCCGACGTTTCCAGATCAAGCGCCGATGTCGGTTCATCGCATAGCAACACCTCCGGGTGGTTGGCGATGGCGCGGGCGATCCCCACGCGCTGCTTCTGCCCACCGCTAAGCTGCGACGGATAAGAACCGGCTTTATCGCTCAACCCTACCAGCGCCAAAATCTCCGGCACCCGTTGCGCGATATTCTGCGTCGACTGGCCCGCCGCCCGCAGGCTAAACGCGACGTTCTGCGCCACCGTCCGGGTTTGCATCAGGTTGAAATGCTGAAAGATCATCCCGATACGCTGCCGCTCATTGCGTAGTGCCTGCCCACTGAGATCGCTGATGGTCACGCCGTTGACCACCACGCGACCGCTGCTGGGACGCTGCAACAGATTAATCGTCCGCAGCAACGTACTTTTGCCCGCGCCGCTGGTGCCTACGATGCCATAGACTTCTCCCCGGCGAATATGCAGGCTGACGTTATCCACCGCCCGCGTACCTGCCTGTTTTCCCTGCGGGAAATCCACGCAGATATTGTCTAGTTGAATCATTATCCGCAAACTCCTGCTGCTGATCGGAAAAAAACAGACAGCCGATCCATGACCGGCTGTCTTGTCAACACCCTCTCCAACGAGGGTTGAGCCATTACTGTGCAGGTGTCGGCGTTTTCGCCTTCATCCAATCTGGACGCTGGAACTGGCTGAACATGCTGGCGGGATCGTCAATCACTGCGGCATACGCCGGGGACTCCACCGCCGCCTTGATATCTTTGACGAACGGTTTGTCCACATCATCGGTACGCACCGCAATGACGTTTTTCAGGTTCTCATCCAGTGTCTCCAGCTTGATCGCGGAAGAGAGCTTCAGCCCGGCGGCGATAGCGAAATTACCGTTCACCAGCGAGGCGGTGGCACTATCCAGAGTACGCGGCAGTTGTGCCGCCTCCAGCGGACGGAACACCAATCCGCGCGGGTTATCCTGAATATCCTTCTCGGAAGCTTTGGTCGGGTCAATGTCCGCTTTAATGGTGATCAACCCCAGCGACTGCAAAAACCGCAGGCCGCGCGCCAGATTGGTCGCATCATTCGACAGGGTGACGACATCCCCTTTCTTCAGCTGATCAAGCGACGTGATTTTATGGGAATAAAAGCCCATGCTGGCGGTCGGCACCGTCAGTAGCCGGGTCAGTTTCAGCCCTTTGTCAGCGGAAAATTTTTCCAGATACAGCGAGTGCTGGAACAGGTTGGCGTCGATACTGCCGTTGGACAGCGCCAGATTAGGTTGAACATAATCACTGAACTCACGCACTTCGACCTTGTAGCCTTGCTTGACCAATTCAGGCTTGATCGCCTGTTTGACCATGTCGCCATATGGGCCGGGCGCTACCCCGAAAATAATCGTGTGCGGATCGCTCTGCGCCATCGCCAAAGAAACGCCGGAAGCCAACAGCGTCACCGCCAGCGCAGCGCGCAAGGAATGGGGGAATATCATTTATATATTGTCCTGTCTGCAAGAATAAACCACGGTTATTATTGGGAATATAAGCCGGATAAGTAAATATAAAAAAGCTATATCCATATTTCCCATGCTGCGCTTGCATCGCCTACCGAGCTTTCTACCACGGCTAAAACGTCCGTTGCATGGTGGGCCGTCACCGCCTAAGGTAGCGGAGTCATTGATGGCGGGTGAGGTGTTAATCGGGTAGGTCATCGTGATTTGTGCCGCAGGCTGCTATCTGGGCAGACGGTGGCGTTCATTGTTATAAGGAGTGGCGTGATGCTGAAAGTATGGGGCCGGGACAACTCGACCAACGTGAAGAAAGTGCGCTGGTGCGCAGCGGAACTGAATGTACCCTATGAGTGGATCCCGGCTGGCGGGCAGTTTGGCCGCAACCGTGATGCCGACTATCTGGCATTAAACCCGAACGGATTGGTGCCCTGCCTGCAGGACGACGATCTGGTGCTGTGGGAATCGAATGCCATCGTCCGTTATCTGGCGGCGCAATATGGCGCCGGTACGCTCTGGCTGGCTGACCCGAAAGCGCGCGCGGCGGCTGAAAAATGGATGGACTGGGCCATCGGCTTTTCTGAATCATTCCGTCAGGTGTTCATCAACCTGATTCGCACCGCGCCGGAACACCGCGATCTGCAGGCGGTGGCCAATGGGCAAGCGAACTGTGAAAAACTACTGTCCGTCGCCGATGCAGCACTGGCCGGGCAGGACTGGTTATCCGGCGACAACTTCGGCATTGGCGACATCCCGTTGGGGTGTTTCGCTTACGCCTGGTTCAACATGCCGATCGCGCGTCAGCCGCATCCACATTTGGAGCGCTGGTACCAACAGTTGACCGAGCGCCCAGCCTTTCAACAGACGGTGATGCTACCGCTGAGCTAATCGTTTCCCCTACGTGCGCCCACCATGGGCGCACCGGCCCTGCCCCTCATGGCGCCGCGCGTCCCCCCACCGGAACGCTGAGCGTCGGTCAGACACACCGTTAGCACAAACCGCCCATTGCCGTTTCCCAGTGTGTTTTCGCCCTGTTCCGGGACGGGAAAAATCAGCACACCGCCTGCGGCACCGAAGCTTCATTCAGGCATGCAAAACGGCGGCTCAGAAAATCGGCCAGCTTGCGCGCCGCATCACGGCCATTGTCGTCGGGCAGCATGTACCCCATCGGTGCCACATCGAAAACCAGCGGTATTTTTAGCTCGCAGAATTCGCCGGCGGCAATCGCATGGCTGATAAAACTGAGCGGTAACAGCGCGACAAGGTCATGCTGCACCAACAGCGTTTTGAACAGGGAAATAGAGCGAGTAACCAGCGGATACGCGCTGAGCGGCCAGGGAAAGTAGCGGCTGATTTCATCCATCTTTTCGCGCACCAATGAGCCGGCTGGCGCCAGAACCCAGGTTTCTTCCGCCAGTTCGCTCCAGCCCACCTCTCTGCCGGCCAACCGGTGTTGCGCGCTGGCGACCACAATGAGCCGGTCCGGCCGCAACGCCGAGAAATACCAACCATCCGGCATCTTTCTGGGAAGGCGGCCTATCACCAGATCCACCTCTTGCCGGGAGATAGCCAGCAGTTGATCCGCGCCCTCGGCTTCACGAAGTTGCACCTGAATAGTGGGGTATTGCGCATGAAACAGCGGTAACGACGGGGTCAGTAGATAGTTGATCGCCGACGAGGACGCCGCCAGCCGCACCACCCCTTCCCCCATACGCCGGTAAGCGGAAATGCACTCTGCGCTATCGCTGATCCCCTGCAGTAAGTGGCGCGCCACGGGGATAAATGCCATGCAGGCCGGTGTGGGCGTTACACCACGGGCATGGCGTAAAAACAACGGGATATCGAGCAGTTGCTCCAGATACGCCAGCGTCTGCGTGACCGATGACTGTGTGATGCCAATAGCGTCGGCGGTTCGCTGCACACTCCCCAATTCGGCCAGCTTGAGCAGGATCTGGATGTGGCGAAACTTCCCACAGGCCAGTAATCGGTTAAGTAATACAGAGGAGGTTTCGTGCATCGTCGCATTCCCATGACATACATAGCAGGATTATGCATTGACCGGTCATCGTTTTTTGCGAGGAGCGTTCATGTTTTGCGTA
This sequence comes from Musicola keenii, assembly GCF_014855505.1. Taxonomy (NCBI): domain Bacteria; kingdom Pseudomonadati; phylum Pseudomonadota; class Gammaproteobacteria; order Enterobacterales; family Pectobacteriaceae; genus Musicola; species Musicola keenii. The sequence continues at coordinate 305,751 of NZ_JAAWVW010000002.1, forward strand.
TCCAGCCATTAGTCTGCCTAATGCCTCGCCACGCAATTTAATTCGTTTCATATCATGCGGATGTTGAGAATAAACCGTCACCTCACACGGTAGACACGTACCCTAAAATAATAAGAGGAGAGGTTTATGTTCCGATACCATCCAAAACGGCTAGCCGCAGGCGCCGTTTCGGCCTTACTGATAACCGCGGGTTTATCCCAGGCTCAGGCCGCTACGGGCCTGGCCTGTGATGACAGCCTTAAAACCCATTTTAAACCGGATGCGCAAACGTCCGTCATGACAGTCAAGTCCTTCAAACAGGGCGAAACGCTAAAGTTGGATCAATCATCAGCAACGGCGTTACCCGATATCAACACCCCCGCCGCCCAGACTTATCCGCCCGCGCCGGTCGATGTGTGTCTGGTCAAACTGGTGATCGGGCCGGGAATGCCCGGAGATAAAGCCGCGTCGTCGACATCCGCCGGCATTGGTATCGAGATTTGGCTGCCGCAGCCGCAGCGCTGGAACAAGATTATTCGTGCGATGGGCAGCGGTGGATGGGCCGGCGGCGTCCACGCGGATCCCGCCCAAATCGGCACGCGACCGCAATATATTCCCGCAATCGAGCAAGGTTATGTGGTAGTCACCTCCGATCACGGACATACCCTGCTGAATAACGGTTCATTCGCTATGTTGCCGGATGGGAAAATCAACAACGTCCTGTGGCAGGACTTCGCTGAACGCAGCCTGCACGAGATGGCGGTCAAGAGCAAAGCGCTGGTGCGGGCCTACTACGGCACGGCACAGCGCTATGCCTATTGGGACGGTTTCTCCACCGGCGGACGCCAAGGGCTTAAGCTGGCACAGAAATACCCGCGGGATTTCGATGGCATTCTTGCCGGCGCCCCGGCGATTAACTGGACAAAATTTATCACCGGCGAGCTTTATCCCCAGATCGTCATGCAGCGCGACCTGAACCAGCCTATCGCTGCGGCGAAATTGAATTACGTTAGCGGAAAGGCGGTAAACGCCTGCGATACCCTAGGGCTGGGATTTTTGTTGGATCCGCTGCAATGCCGCTATGACCCTACCAAAGATGCCGACGTACTCTGTCAACACGAGGCGGGAAACGGCGTGACGGGAACCAGCGCGAATCCAGCCTGTCTGACCCGCCGGGAAGCCGCCGCGGTCAATAAAATCTGGTACGGACAAACCCGTTCCGGGACATCGCCCGACCCAGCCAAGGACAATGCCTCCGGGCCCGAGTTAAAAAAACCCGACCATCTCTGGTGGGGATTAACACGCGGCACCAATTTGCCGGCCTCGCTCGCGGGAGAAAAAGCCTTCCCGATCGCCAGTGACTTGGTGGCGTTGGAACTGCAACGCGCCGATATCGCTGGCGACAGCTTTAAAAATGCGGGGGGCGATGGGAAAAATGGCTGGAAAACATTGAGCTATGCCGAACTGGCACATGCTTATGACCAGGGTCTACAGCTACAAACGGCATTTAGCCGCATCAACACCGACGATCCCAACCTCAGCGGATTACGCGCGGCAAAAGGCAAAATACTGATTTATCACGGCCTGGCCGATGAAAAAATCATGCCGCAGGGAACCATCAACTATTACCACCGGGTGGTTGCCGCCATGGGTGGACAAGCTGCCGTCGATCCATTCGTCAGGCTTTACCTGATTCCGGGATTGGCGCACGACAGCACCCTGAAAGCCAGCTCATCGATCGACCCGGAAACCGGTCGCAATATCATCAGTTCGCGGGTTCCGTTACCGCAATACCTGAACGGCTCGGATCAACTGTTCACCGCGCTGCGCAACTGGGTTGAAAAAGGCATCGCGCCCTCAACGATTGGCATCAGCTCCAGCGACGGCAGTATCCACATGCCGTTATGTCGCTACCCTCAACACATCGCTTACACTGGTAGCGGCGATGTACGGGCCTCCGGCAGTTATCGCTGCCAATAACGCTTGGCGACAGACGCCAGGTCAGGCGTCGACAGGCTGAATTCACCGCAGGGAGAGAAGTTTCTCCCTGCATTTTTTAGCCCTTATCCGGCGAACCCGCCGCCAGGCCGCCGCCGCTGGTTGTTTTTTAGTCGACAAGGACTGTTTCCTGACGGCGATTCAGGTATAATCCGCCGCGTTTTTCCTGCTCAACCTGTTCCTGCACAACATTTTCAACATGATGTTGTTCTACACAACCCGATGTACGAGACGCTATGACAGTTAACACCTTCGATCCTTCACAAACCACCACGTTGTCCGCGCCGCAAAAAACGCTGGCCGACCAGAACGACGACACCGGCATGCCCTTGTCCCATCGCATCGGCTTTATCAGCCTGGGATGCCCGAAAAATCTGGTGGATTCCGAACGTATTCTGACTGAACTGCGTACCGAAGGTTATCAGGTGGTGCCCAGCTACAACGACGCCGATCTGGTGATCGTCAATACCTGCGGCTTTATCGACAGCGCCGTACAGGAGTCGCTGGAAGCTATCGGCGAGGCCCTGAACGAAAACGGTAAAGTGATCGTCACCGGTTGTCTGGGCGCCAAAGAAAACCAGATCCGCGAAGTGCACGCCAACGTGCTGGAAATTACCGGCCCCCACAGCTATGAACAGGTGCTGTCGCATGTGCATCACTATGTACCGAAACCGGAACATAACCCGTTCACCAGCCTGACGCCGGCGCAAGGCGTGAAACTGACGCCGCGCCATTACGCATATCTGAAAATTTCCGAAGGCTGCGATCACCGTTGCACCTTCTGCATCATCCCGTCTATGCGCGGCGATCTGGACAGCCGCCCTATCGGTGCCGTGTTGGACGAAGCCCGGCGCCTGAAAGACGCCGGCGTGAAAGAACTGCTGGTGATCTCCCAGGACACCTCAGCCTATGGCGCTGACGTAAAACACCGCACCGGCTTTTGGAACGGGCAGCCGGTCAAGACCAGCATGGTGGATTTGTGCGAACAATTGGCCACGCTGGGCATCTGGGTACGGTTGCATTATGTCTATCCGTACCCGCACGTCGATACGGTGATCCCACTGATGGCGGCGGGCAAAATCCTGCCGTATCTGGACATCCCGTTGCAGCACGCCAGCCCGAAAATCCTCAAGCTGATGAAGCGTCCCGGCGCGGTCGAACGCACGCTGGAACGCATCAAACGCTGGCGCGAGATCTGCCCGGAACTGACGCTACGCTCGACCTTTATCGTTGGCTTCCCAGGCGAAACGGAAGAAGACTTCCAGATGCTGCTCGATTTCCTGACAGAAGCGCAGCTCGACCGCGTCGGTTGTTTCAAATTCAGCCCGGTGGACGGCGCCGCCGCCAATGATTTGCCGGACCCGGTGCCGGAAGCGGTCAAAGAAGATCGCTATCACCGCTTCATGCAGTTGCAGCAAGAGATTTCCGCCCGGCGTTTGCAAGCCAAGGTAGGGCGCGAACTGAAAGTGCTGATCGACGAGGTGGATGAAGAAGGCGCGATTGGCCGCAGCATGGCGGATGCGCCGGAAATCGACGGCGCGGTCTACCTCAACGGCGAAAAACGGGTGAACGTTGGCGATTTGGTGACGGTCAGGATTGAACACGCCGACGAATACGATTTGTGGGGGAGCCTGATCTAAGCGTTATCCTGCATGATACGGATAACCGCCTTCCTGCTGACGGGCTGGCCCTCCCAGCCCGTGATCCTTCAGCCATACGACATCCGCATTCTGGTTTAAAAACCATCAACAGCCGCCACTTCCGGACTGTTCGCCTTGCACCGCTACGGCGGGTAAAGTAGCCTTGCCTCATGATTATTTCCTTCGAGCGGACAAAGGCAGAGGCATGTGGAAGCGCGTGATTTTCGGACTGTTCACCAGCCTGCTCGTGCTGGCGTGCACCGCGTTCCTGCTTGACCGCTGCATCAGTTGGCGCACCGCGCCCTATATTTACGACGACGTGCAGGATCTGCCTCCACGTCAGGTCGGGGTGGTGTTGGGCACCGCCAAATATTACCGGGCCGGCGTCATCAACCAGTATTACCTGTTTCGGATTCAGGGTGCGCTCAACGCCTATAACAGCGGTAAAATCAGCTACCTGCTGCTAAGCGGCGACAACTCGCTGCAAAGCTACAACGAGCCCATGACCATGCGGCGCGATCTGATTGCCGCCGGGGTTCAGCCGGTGGACATCGTGCTCGACTACGCCGGTTTCCGCACCCTGGACTCCATCGTCCGCACCCGCAAAGTCTTCGACACCAATGATTTCACCATCATCACCCAGCGTTTTCACTGCGAGCGGGCGCTGTTTATCGCCTTGCATAAAGGCATTCAGGCACAATGCTTCGCCGTGCCGTCACCGAAAGATATCTGGCCGGTGCGCATGCGGGAATTCGGCGCCCGGCTGGCAATGCTGTACGACCTGTACGTACTGAAGCGGGAACCGCGTTTTCTGGGGCCGCAAATCCCCATCCCCACGGAGTACAAGGTTTCAGACGACGAGCCGGGCTACCCGGCGGTGCCGCCGGAGCTCATCCCCGATCTCGGCAACCGCACGGAACCGCCGCTACGCCAGAAAGCGCCCGCCGCCTCACGCTGAGCCCGGCGGATATCTCACTCCGTCTCCTTGGCGGACGGCACGCCCGCCACCTGACGGGTCAGCACGCGCCACAACCACTCCAGCGGCCCCTGCCGGAAATAGCGCAACCACCAACACGCCGCCAGCAGATTACACAGCCAGATCGGCGGTACCAGCAATAGCAACTGCCAGCGTTCAAACTGCATAAATCCACCCAGACGGTAAAACACGGTGGTACAGATCACTGTCTGCAATAGATAACTGCTCAACGCCATCCGGCCGACATTGGCGATCCAGCGGGTAATGCGCCATTGCGCCAGCGTTTGCCAGTAGCCGTAGCACAGCGCCAGATAGCCGATCGCCTGCAACGGCGCCCCCAGCTCGCGGGGAATTTGCAGCAGCAAGCCGCACCAGCGATAGTCCCATTGCAAGCGCCACTGTACCACCACCCCAGCGCCATCGATCAGCAAGGCCAGCGGCAATAGCCACAGCGCGATACGTCGGTAGTGCTGCGGGCTGAATGCGCCGCGTAGCCATCCGCTGCGCATCAGCGCCGCCCCCAACAGCATAGCGCCGGTCAGTAGCCAGCCGTATTGCAGTCCCAACGACAGCAGGTTTTCGTTGAGCTGCGATAGGCGATTCAGCCAGGCTTCCGCGCCGCCCTGGCTCAGCCACCAGGCTTCATAACTCACCTCCGCCGCCCCCGGCTGCCAAAAATTACCGCCGACAGGACTCAGGATCTGGCTCAGCACCGCCAACATCATGAGCCCAATCACATAAATCACTACCCCGGTACGCACCAACATCCGGGTGCTGTCGGCATAACGCAGCATGCTGTAGCCAACCAGGCCAATCAGCCCGTAATCCAGCAGAATATCGCCCTCCCAAAAGAAGACGCTGTGAATCAGGCCAAACACCATCAGCCAGAACAAGCGGGCGTTGATCCAGCGCGTACCGCGCCGCATCAACAGATGTAAACCGGCGCCAAACAGCAACGCGAACAGCGTGAGAAATTTGGTTTGCGCTACCAGATCCATCAGCGCCCAGGCCCAGGCATTTGCGGTAGAAGGCGGCCCGTTCCAGGCGGGGTTCAGATAGGCGGCTCTGGGTAAACCGAATGACACGATGTTCATCAGCAGAATACCCAGCATGGCCAGCCCACGGGCAAAATCCAGCATGGGAATACGGGAAGGCGGCAGATAAGGCGACATGATGTCCTGCTGCAAAGGGGAACAATGGGGAAATTGTAGTGACCGTGCGCACAAAAGCCCACGTCTTTCAGCATCAAGCGGGGCTATTGCGCGCCGGATACCCGGCGCATTACACGCGCGTTCAGTAGCTGTGATGACGTACCGCGCGCAGGAATTCCTGGCGGGTATTCTGACTGGATTTGAACAGGCCGCCGAGCGACGTCGTGGTGGTCGCGCTGGTCGCATCGCGAATACCACGCGCTTTAACACAATAGTGCACCGCGTCGATGGAGACCGCCACGTTATTGGTACCCAGCAAGGTTTGCAACGCCACCAGAATCTGCTGCGTCAAACGCTCCTGCACCTGCGGTCGCTGCGAGAAAAACTGTACAATGCGGTTGATCTTGGACAGACCAATCACACCCTCTTTGGGGATATAAGCCACCGTGGCTTTACCGTCGATGGTCACAAAATGGTGCTCACAGGTGCTGGTCAGCGTGATATCGCGTACCGTCACCATTTCATCGACCTTCATTTTGTTTTCAATAATGGTGATTTTGGGGAAATTGGCGTAATCCAGCCCAGAGAAGATTTCATCCACATACATTTTGGCGATGCGGTGCGGCGTTTCCGCCAAACTGTCGTCACTCAAATCAAGGCTCAATAGATTCATGATTTCGGTCATATGCTGCGCAATCAGGCGTTTGCGGGTTTCCGCATCCTGTAATTCGCCGCGCAACGGGGTCTCCAGACCACGCGCCAGCAGCGCCTCATGAACCTGGGCTGCTTCTTTTGACAATATTGACGACATTATTTTTCTCCGGCAGGTGTGACTCATTCTGGCCGCGAGGCGAACCAGATGCCTGTAGACTTCAGGCGGTAGTGCCGGGCCGGACGTCGAACGCTACTCTGGCGGTGCGCCGCGCCGAACCCGTTATCGCGCGGGTCACGGTCTGCGTCAGCCCCTGCGCGAATAAGGGACACAGCCTAGCGAAGTGCCCGGCGATTATCCAGTGATTGTGCTTCATCGCTGATGAAATAGCCTCAACTGGGCGCTATCGCGTGCGAAAACGCTCGCCGGATAAATAACGGCCGGCATAATGCCGGCCGTTCGACAGGGGTAGATTTCAGAATTTTTCCCAGTTGTCGCTGCCGCCTGCTTTCTTGGCCGGCGGCAACGCCGCTGTCGCCGCAAGCGCAGGACGACGCAGCGTCGGCGAAGGCATCGGCGTCGAAGAACGACTTTCCCGCCCATCGTCCAGATGGAAAACTGCCACCGCTTCCGTCAGTTGCCGCGCTTGCTCCTCCAGCGCTGCCGCTGCCGCCATCGCTTGCTGAACCAACGACGCATTCTGCTGCGTTACGCCGTCCATCTCATTCACCGCCTGCCCTATCTGGATAATGCCGCGGCTCTGTTCATCCGAGGCCGAAGCAATTTCGGCAATCAAATCGCTGACATGCGCCACGGTAGTAATAATCGTCTGCATCGACTCACCCGCCTGTTTCACCTGTGACGCACCGGTACTCACGCGGGATACCGACTCGGCAATCAGCGTTTCAATCTCTTTGGCAGCCTGGGAACTGCGTTGCGCCAGGTTACGCACTTCGCTGGCCACCACCGCAAATCCTTTCCCCTGCTCGCCAGCTCGCGCCGCTTCCACCGCCGCGTTCAATGCCAGAATGTTGGTCTGGAAAGCAATACTGTTGATGACTGACGTGATGTCGGCGATTTTGCGCGAACTGGCGCTGATATTGTCCATGGTGCCCACCACGTCATCGGTAATTTTTCCGCCCTGCTTGGCGGCTTCGCTCGCTTCCTGCGCCAGCCGGGTCGCCTGATGCACATTCTCCGCATTGTGCTGCACGGTAGAGCTCAACTGCTCCATACTCGCGGCGGTTTCCTGCAACGATGCCGCCTGCTGCTCGGTACGACCGGACAAATCGTTGTTGCCTTCTCGAATCTCCGTCGCCCCTTGATAGACAGCGGCGGCCGTTCCCCGAATCAGCATCACGGTTCGTCTGAGGCTCTGCTGTAATTCGTTAATGTTGGGAATCATGCGACCAATACAGTTACGGCCGAACACCGCCAGCTCCTTATCGAGCCGCCCGGCACTCAGCAGCGCCATATGCACCTGGATTTGATTGACCGGTTTCACCATATAGCGAGTGAGGTAGCGCTCCACCATGACAAAGATCACCAGGCTGGCAATCATCGCGGCGATCAAGCCGTTACGGTTCCAGTTGTTCTGAGCCGTGACGGCTGACGCATAGTCCGTGCTGGTGATTTGTTTGGTGTATTTTTGTGCCGCATCGCCAAATGCCCAACTGGCGGGTGGATAAATTTTGCGGAAAATATCGCGGAATTTATCCAGATCATTCTGTTGCAGTGCGGCATACATGGGCTCTATCGCTGTCGTCAATAATGCTGACCACGTATTACTCATACCGCTGACAGTCTCTGCATCCACACCGACATGCTCGGCGCTATTGAATTTCTCCAACGCACCCTTGGTATTAACAATGGCCGTCTTTGCCATATCCAGTGTTGTCTGGGCATTTTTGGCATCATTAAATTGCAAATAATCCATTACCCGCGCCATGCGTGTCACAGAGCGGAAATATTGATCATTGCCATAGACTAAATAGGAGTAACTATTTTTTTGAATACCGCTTTTATTTAATAGCGTCGTGACATTACTCAAGGAATAAAGGCTGTAACTGGATGCAGCTCCCCATGCAATCAGCAAAAAAACGAATATTATCAACATCATTGTTCGTATACTGATATCTTTTAGGAAAGACATAATACGCTCCCGATAAAAGTGATATGCATGTGCGCCACTCCTGAACTTTCATGGAATCACAATATACAGCCGGAGTAACCACACCTATTAATCAGTCATTCGACATCATGCCGTAGGGCATAAAAAATAAATCATTGTTTGATGTTCACACCCAATACCGACGTCCTTGCAAGTATAGGCGAGAGATAAAAAAATACCGGGTGAACCCCGATTTTTATCCCCTGAATATGCGCATTACAGTAAGGCGGCAGGTGAGTGAACTCCGCAACATCAACGCGCCTGCAACTAAAGTATGACCGCAAAACGCGCCATCCCGGAGTGTTTACCGCTCCGGGATGGCATGCACACCCTGTTGGTCACGAATTAGAACGTTTCCCAATTACTGCTGCTTGATGCGTTCGCTTTCGCGGGTGCTTTCAGTGCAGGTGCGGCTTTCTGTACCGGGCGTTTCAGTGTTTGCGCCGACGGACGACGCAACATGGTCGATTCGCGATCATCGCCGATGTCGAACACCGACACCGCATCCGCCAGATTACGTGCCTGTTCTTCCAGCGAACTGGCGGCGGAAGATGCCTCCTGAACCAGCGCGGCGTTTTGCTGCGTGACGCCGTCCATCTCGGTGACAGCTTGGCCAATCTGAGAGATACCGCGGCTTTGTTCATCAGAGGCGGCGGCGATTTCCCCCATCAGGTCGTGCACATGGGATACCGACGAGATAATGGTGCCCATGGCATTGCCCGCTTCCTGTACCTGATCGGAACCAATCTGTACCCGGCTCACCGACTCGCTGATCAGGGTTTCAATTTCCTTGGCCGCCTGCGCGCTGCGCTGCGCCAGGTTACGCACTTCACCGGCAACTACCGCAAATCCACGCCCTTGTTCACCAGCCCGGGCAGCCTCTACCGCTGCGTTCAATGCCAGAATGTTGGTCTGGAAAGCGATACCGTTGATCACGCTGGTAATATCGGCAATTTTGCGAGAGCTATCCGAAATACTCTGCATGGTTTGCACCACACCCGATGTAATTTCGCCCCCTTTTCGGGCCATTTGCTGGGCTTCTTCCGACAGTTTTCTCGCCTGATGCACGTTATCCGCGTTGTTTTTCACCGTAGAGGTCAACTCTTCCATACTGGCGGCGGTTTCCTGCAGCGCAGCGGCTTGTTGATCGGTACGGCTCGACAACTCGTCATTACCCTGCCGGAGTTCGCTGGTGCCGTTGTAGATATTCGATGAACTATCGCGAATCACCACCACGGTATCGCGCAAGCTCTTCTGCATCGATTTGATATAGGGAATCAACTGACCGGCACAGTTACGGCCAAACTCATCCAGTTCGGTGTGCAACTTGCCATCGGTCAGCAATCCCAGATGATGCTTGATCAGATTGATCGGTTTGACCAGATAGTTCACCAGATACCGATCCGTCATAACCAGGACGAAAATCCCGATAATCAATGCCGCCAACAGCAGTTTCTGATTGAAGTCAGCATGACGTTTCGCCGTGTCGATGCCATAGTCAGATTGTGTCGCCGCCGAGTATTTTTCCGCTATCGCGCCGAACTCAACGCTTAATGGCGGATACTGGTTGCGAAAAATCTGGCGGAAATCCTCTGCACGGCCATCACGGGAAGCCGCCAGCATCGGCGCGACAGCGTTATCCAGCAGGTTGCTCCAAGACGTGATCATCGATTTGACCACCTCATCGCTGACGCCGATGTGACGGCTATTCTTAAATTGCTCCAGCATATCGCGGCTGATTTTTAGCGCCGCCGCAGAAGCGTCGAAGGCTTTTTGTGCGTTGCTCGTATCGCCGGTTTGCAGAAAATCCGCCGCCCGCAACATCCGGGTTACGGAGCGAAAATACTGGTCGTTACCTTTCACCAGCAAGCTATAGCTTTTTTTCTGCGCTAAACTATCGTCCATCAGCGAATTCACTTCGCTAAAAGACTGCATGGTAAATATTGATACTGCACCCCAGATAACAGTAAACAGAGTCAAAATGATGACCAACATTTTTCTGACGGTAATATCTTTTAAAACGTTCATAACAGGCTCCAGATAATTAGTTGTACCTTAGGGTACATGTTGTTGTTGGCTGCCCTGCTTCCGGCATACCCGGTATTTACAGAAGTTCTCCCTACTGCTGCTGTGTTCGTCAACATGACGAAAATGACCCTAGCGAATGAATGACTCACAATGTATTTAGTGACAAGCTTAATTTTCCCCGACGTTAGAAATAACAAGTACGAAAACATTAAGTCACTATAATCTCATCGACATTCAAAGTCAGTCTGCCTTGACCACATTACAAAAACCTCAACTTACATCAATGAAACTACCTATTTAAAATTAAGCCATCCTTAACTGAGGGAAAATATTTTGGCGATTATTTCGACAATTAATCATACGGTGTAAATACCGACATCAGATTCAGAAAAAAACATCAGGCGCAATAAAAAAACCGGTTCCATAACAATGGAACCGGAGAGACGGGTTGAATTGCGGGGGAAATAGCGGCGTTATCAACGCAACCACTAGCGCCCTAGATACCTTCTGACTACGCCCCACAGGCGGTGAGATACATCGCCCAATGCAGGATGGCGTAACATCAGCACCAGTAATGCCGCCAGCAACGTCGCCAACATCAGACTCCAGACGCTATCGGCATAAGGCCATCGCGTTGACTGCGCCTCTTCCTTGCTCAGCGCATCCTGATAGCGGTTCAGGGTTTGCTCAAAGCGCTGACTGAGCGGGATGAAGTGATGCCGATAGTGCTGCGTTGTGGTTTCCGGCAGCCCGGCATGGGCCGTCTGCAACATCGGCTCAAGCCCTCTATCCAGCAGCTGCTGCCAGGCTAAGCCGACCTCGCTGACATGATCATTCACGGCATCGGAATGACTATCGCGCTGAAATGCCTGTAACGCCATGCGGCTATCCTGCAACGCTTTTGCGGCCTGAATCACATTAGGAACCGCATATTCCCTTTCACCACGTTGAAGATGCACAACCGCTGCCATGATATGTTTCACGGTACGAGATATTTGATAATGTCCGTTATCAATGGAGGAATCCCCCTGGCTGGGGAGAGCATATTCATGCTGGCTTTCATTCATGGAAAAAAATACATCCAGATGAATCATCGCCGCGCATCCGCCGGTAATCATCACGGAGGAAAAGATAAATGTGATGACTTTTTTCACCATCGTATCGCTTAAACGAATCATAGCGGCCTCCGGAGAATCATTTATGGTGTTATTTCATGAAGGAATAACATCCGTCATAGCGAAATAACATCCATCGTGACGAAATAAAACCTGCGCGTCGTCAACTTTATTTAGCCACACTATTTTTTCTAATATGACATAAAAGAAACCCCATTTATTAACAAAAAAGAAATAAATCTAATCAGGATCACAATTACCTCCATCATTTTTATGACTCACACCTTCCCGCCTTGATGTCCGTTTCTCGGTCTGAGGGTTGCCAATCCTGCCATCCCTCCATATACTCACCATAAATCATCAACTATAAGAAGTTATTCACGGATAGAGAAATCATGGATCTCACCCAACTGCGTATGTTTTGTCTGGTTGCCGAAACGGGCTCGCTGGTGCGGGCGGCAGCGCAATTGGAGCGTGTGCCGTCCAATCTGACAACCCGGCTGCGTCAGCTGGAACAAGAGTTGGGTACCGATTTGTTCATCCGCGAGAAACAGCGCGTCCGGCTTTCTCCGGCCGGGTACAACTTTTTGGGGTACGCGCAAAAAATCCTGTCGCTGAGCGATGAAGCGCTCAGTTTGACCCACAACGGCGAACCTTCCGGCCTGTTTCAGCTTGGCGCGGTGGAAAGCCTGCTGCTGACCGAACTGCCGCCGCTGCTGGCGCGTTATCACCAACGCTACCCGTCGGTGAAAGTCCATTTACATACCGCGCCTTGCGCAACATTGATAGAACGGGTTAACGCCGGGGAGCTGGCCGCCGCGCTGGTGACAGGCCCGGTTAATCATCCGTCACTGCACAGTTGCCAGATCTATGCCCAACCGTTGTCGCTGGTGACGGCACAGGCGATCACCGATGCATCGACGCCAGAACAACTGCGTCAGTCGCCGTTGCTGGTCTTTGCCAATGGCTGCGGCTACCGCCAGCATTTGGAATCCTGGTTCCGCGCCCAGGGTATTACGCCGGCACTCCTCGTCGAAGTGCCCTCCTATTCCGTGTTACTGGCCGCCGTTGCCGCAGGCAACGGCGCCGCACTGGTTCCACAAAGCGTCCTGCACGCTCTGCCTGCAGGTCGGAATGTACAACCGCACTCGCTGCCGTCGGGGGTCGCCGTTATCGACACCTGGCTGGTGTGGCGCCAGGGGGCATTCGGCCCCAACGTAGAAGCCTTGAAAAAACTGATGATCGAAAGCGGCGCCTGAGCCGCGCCCCATCAGGGGAACACACCCCGGTACGGCGCATCGCGTCTAGCCCAACATAACCAGGAGTATCACCATGCAAATGATCAAAACCCGCGCCGCCGTCGCCTGGGGCCCTAACCAACCGCTGTCGATTGAAGACGTGGATTTGATGCCGCCGCAGAAAGGTGAAGTGCTGGTACGCATCGTCGCCAGCGGCGTTTGTCATACCGATGCCTACACCTTATCCGGCAAGGATCCGGAAGGCGTATTCCCGGCCATTCTCGGCCATGAAGGCGCCGGGATCGTGGAAGCCGTCGGCGAAGGCGTCACCAGCGTCGCCGTCGGCGACCATGTCATCCCGCTGTACACGCCGGAATGCGGCGAGTGCAAATTCTGCCGTTCCGGCAAAACCAACCTGTGTCAGGCAATTCGCGCCACACAGGGTAAAGGGCTGATGCCGGACGGCACCCCCCGTTTCTTCAAAGACGGTAAGCCGATTTTCCACTACATGGGCACCTCCACGTTTGCCGAGCGTACCGTGGTCGCCGAAATTTCGCTGGCTAAAATCGACAAAGCGGCGCCGCTGGAAGAAGTGTGTCTGCTGGGGTGCGGCGTAACGACCGGCATGGGCGCGGTGGCAAACACCGCCAACGTACAGCCGGGCGATACCGTGGCGATTTTCGGGCTGGGCGGCATCGGGCTGTCGGCGATCATCGGCGCAAAAATGGCCGGGGCCGGCCGCATCATCGGTATCGATCTCAACACCAGCAAGTTTGAACTGGCGCGCAAACTGGGTGCGACCGACCTGATTAACCCGAAAGACTACGATAAGCCGATTCAGGACGTCATCGTCGAACTGACCGACGGCGGCGTTGATTACTCTTTCGAGTGCATCGGCAACGTCAATGTGATGCGCGCAGCGCTGGAGTGTTGCCATAAAGGCTGGGGCGAGTCGGTCATCATCGGGGTGGCCGGGGCCGGGGAAGAAATCTCGACACGGCCGTTCCAGTTAGTCACCGGCCGCGTGTGGCGCGGTTCCGCTTTCGGTGGCGTCAAGGGGCGCAGCCAGTTGCCCGGTATCGTGCAGCGTTATATGGGCGGCGAATTCCAGCTTAACGATTTCATCACCCACACCATGCCGCTGGAAGAGATCAATCGGGCGTTCGATTTGATGCACGAAGGCAAATCCATCCGCTCGGTTGTACATTTCAGCTAATCGGGGGATCGCCATGAGCACATCGCTGGAATTACTGGAAGAACACTGCGCGTTCGGCGGCTGGCAGCGGCGCTACCGTCACCATTCCGCCGCGCTGAGCTGCCCGATGACCGTCAGCGTCTACCTGCCGCCGTCATACCACGCTACGCCGCCGCCGGTGCTTTACTGGCTCTCCGGCCTGACCTGCAGCGACGAAAATTTTTCCACCAAAGCCGGGGCGCAACGCGCCGCGGCCGAACTGGGGCTGGCGCTGGTGATACCCGATACCAGCCCGCGCGGCGAGAACGTTCCCGACGACGCGAGCTACGATCTGGGCCAGGGCGCCGGGTTCTACCTGAACGCAACCCAAGCGCCGTGGGATCGTCATTTTCAGATGTACGACTACCTCAGCGACGAGCTACCGGCGCTGATCGCCAGCGCGTTTAACGTCAGCGATCGCCAGTCGATCAGCGGCCATTCGATGGGCGGACACGGCGCGCTGATGATGGCGCTACGGCATCCGGGCCGTTTCCGCTCGGTTTCCGCGTTTGCGCCCATCGTTAACCCGACGCAGGTTCCCTGGGGGCAAAAGGCGTTCGCCGCCTATCTCGGCCTGGACGAACAACAGTGGTTGCAATACGACAGTTGCCATCTGTTGGCGCACAGTGACGCAGCGCCATTGCCGATATTGATCGACCAAGGCGATAGCGATCCGTTTCTGACCACCCAGCTTCAACCGGAGGCGCTGGCCGCTGTGGCTCGTCAGCGCCAATGGCCGCTCACGCTACGCCTGCAACCCGGCTACGATCACAGCTATTACTTTGTTACAAGTTTTATCGCAGATCATCTGCGCTTCCACGCAAAATACTTGCAGTAAAGTCACACCGGGTTGTTTAATACCCGGCGTTCATCGCCTGATATCCATCCGTGTGTCAGGCTATTTTCTTTCATTATCTGGCCGCCGACGCCGGGTTTCCCCACAAGAGGCCCGCGGGCGTCCAGGTAATCAAAAACGAAGCCGGGATCCGGACAACAGATAACGACGCCACGCGCAGCTCATTATTGCTGACAGCGGTTTCTCATCGACTACCGAGCCAGACGAAACCGCCGTGTTAGTGCTCTCGCCGCCCTTCGAACGCCGCCGGCGCACACAGGATATCGAGTGATGGACTACCGGGCGTTTTGCGATAGGCCACTGGTCTATTCCGTTTGCCCAACACCCTTTCTGGCTATATATTGAGCAATGACTAACGGTGTCCCCATCCATGCCGTAACCGCGAAAGCGTGTTATCTGCGGCCAATAACGGGACACAGGCAGGAATCAACAGGGAGCAATGGGTTTGCAACGTAAGCGTGTTTCATCTACCGAACTGTTCGCCGTCGGCTACGATGCGGAAAACAACATTCTGGAAATCGAATTACTGAACGGGAGTCTTTATCAGTATAAAAACGTCGCCCGGATGATCTACGAGGAGTTGATGGACTCGAACGCGAAGGCGCGTTATTACGCCCGTTATATCAAAAATTCCTTTCCCTACGACAAGCTCCAGTAATCCTGTTGGTTGTCGTCAGGCGTCACAAACGCCGGGTGCCATCATGATGAAATGAAAGAAAATGCGGGCGGTTCATCGCACCGTGCGAAGCGCCTGAAACAGTGCCCGCACGGTGGCCGCTCCGCCGTCATCCCGCCGTGATGATGAACAGCTAACCGCCTCTCACCCTGTATACCGGCTTTCAGCCTTCCTGTTCAACCTGACGAAAGGCGGCCAGCAAGCGGGCTTCATTCAGTTCGCCCGGCAGATAATGGATGGATTCCCCTTGCTGCAACGTCCGGGCCGCGACCGCCCGCAGCGCCGCTTCGTCATCAATATCCACATCCAGCTCGCGCAGATGGGTGGGCAACCCGAACACCCGAAAAGCCGACGTGAGCTGACGCAGCGTCGCCACATCCCCCAGTAGCGCGCTTTGCACCAAAATACCGTAAGCCACTTTGGTGCCGTGCAGGAAACGCGCCGTCTGCGGCAAGACCGTCAACCCGTTATGCACCGCGTGCGCCGCCGCGACGCGGGTGTAACGCTCACCCAACCCACCCACCATACCGCCGCCGGCGATGATGGCATCCGCCACATCCAGAAAATCCTGATTCAACACGCCGCTGGCGACCGCCTTCAACGCCGACTCACTCTGCCGCAACAGCACATCGCGGATATCCTGCGCCGTCTGCAACCCCAAACGCACCGTCAGCGGCAACGTTTCCGGTTGCGGACTGAGCACCACCGCCTCATACCATTTCGCCAGCGTATCGCCGATCCCCGCGAGCAGATAGTCCACCGGCGCCACCAGCAGAATGCGCGGTTCCACCAGCACCAGATGGTTGGCATCGTCGAACATCTCAAACCCCAGCGCTTGCCCGTCTTGGTTATACCAGACCGAGAGCGGCGTCCAGGCTGCACAGGTGGCGGCAATCGTCGGGATAGCCACCAGCGGCACACCCAGCCGACGGGCCACCACCTTAGCGGTATCCAGCACCGTGCCGCCGCCGACGCCGATCACGACCTGGCGATCGCGGCCCGCCAGCGTCGTCAATGCGGCAATATCCCGCTCATTGCAGTGCATCGTCATCGCGGAATGACGCGCCGTCGGCGCGTCAAACACCGCCGGCAGATAAGGACGGGCAGCGGCCAGCGCACGTTCGCCGCCGATCCACAACGCCTGTTCAAGCGCCTGACTGGAGTAAAAATCGGATAACCGGTCGATAGCGCCGGGAAAAGAAAAATAGTTGTCCGGGCCGACCTGAACCCGGATAGCGGTCGTACTCATCGTGGATTCCTTACGAACGGACACCCGCTGCGCGCGCCGCGCACGATACCGGATGTCGAGACTGTGCTTCATCTTAAGCACATCATTTGCGGGTTTTAATAACTTTTTTACTTAAGATATGCTTTTTCAGTCATTCAGGACGGCGTTTCTCCCCGCACTCTGGCGTTCTATTCAGTGATGAATATGGTATTTTTTTGCCGAATAAACCCGTAACCATCTCCGTAACGAGCCTGCTGCGATTCATTATGTCCATAACACCGCCATCACGTCTGGAAATGCGCTGCATTTCCATTTCTTTCGCTGGTTTCCCGGCACTCAGACAAGTGAATTTTTCGCTGGAGGGGGGATCCATCCATGCGCTGACCGGTGCCAACGGCGCGGGCAAGTCAACGCTGATGGCGGTGCTGTCCGGCGCTTATGACCACTACAGCGGCGATATCCTGCTGGATGGCGAAAAGATCGCCCTTCGTTCTCCGCGCGATGCCAAACGCCACGGCATCCATCTGGTGCAGCAAGAGGTGGACGCTGCGCTGGTGCCCACGCTGTCGGTCGCGGAAAACATCATGCTCGATAGGCTGGCGGAGCCGGGCCACCTGCTAAACTGGTCACAATTGCGCCGCCAGGCGGAATCCCTGCTGGCGCAATCGGGTATCAGCATCAATGTTCGACAGCGGCTTGACCGCTGCTCGCTGGCCGAGAAACAACAGATCCTGTTGGCGCGCGCGCTGTCCCACCGCTGCCGTTTCCTGATTCTGGATGAACCGACCGCGCCGCTCGACCACACGGAAAGCGAGCGTCTGTTCGGCGTAGTACGCCGTCTGCAACGTGAAGGCATCGGCATCGTCTTTATCTCCCACCGTATTCATGAACTCAGCGCCATCTGCGACACCCTCACCGTGCTGCGCGACGGCGAATTCGTCAGCAGCGGCGCCATGCAAGGGCTTGGCGGCGAAGAGATCGTAGAGCGGATGCTGGGGCATCGGCTGGACGATATTTTCCCGCCGCGTCGCACGCGGCCGGATGCCGATCCCCTGTTGCAGATTCAGGGGCTACATGACGATACACTGCTGCACGATATCAGGCTGACCCTGCGCAAGGGCGAGATTCTGGGGGTCGCGGGGCTGGCGGGCGCGGGCAAAAGCGAACTGTGCAAAGCGCTGTTCGGCGCTACCCGCAGCCGGCTGGAAGAAGCATCCTATCAGGGCAACCCTTGGCGGCCGACCTCGCCGGCGCATTCGGTGGCGCAGGGCATCGCGCTGGTACCGGAGGAGCGGCGCAAAGAAGGCATTTTTATTGACGAATCCGTCGCCATGAATCTCAGCATCAGCGCCAGCGACAGCTTCTCCCGCTACGGTATTTTCGGGCATGGTCAGGCGCTGTCCTGGGCCAGGGATCTGATCCATCGGCTGACCATCCGCGCCCGCGGGCCACAGCAGAAACTGCGGCGATTGTCCGGCGGCAACCAGCAAAAGGTGGCCATCGGCAAGTGGCTACGCAACGACATGCAGGTACTGATTCTGGATGAGCCGACCAAAGGCGTAGACATCAAAGCCAAACAGGATTTGTTCGCCCTGATTGGCGAACTGGCGCAGCAAGGCAAAGGTATCATTTACGCTTCCGGCGAATTTTCCGAACTGGTGGGGTTGTGCGACCGCATCTGCGTATTGTGGGACGGGCGGATCGTGGCTGAACTGGACGCCGCTCAGACCGACGAAGAAACATTATTACTCTATTCAACCGGAGGAACTCCCGCGTGAGTCAGCTACTTTCCCCTAACGGCACGCAGCCCCTTTACCATCGCCTGTTCGAGTTCCTCTACAAATGGGGCATGCTGATTACCGTCATGGCGCTGATCAGCTTATTTGGGGTGGCGTCAGACACCTTTCTGGATCCCAACAACATCATTAATATCCTGCGCTCTATCGCCATCGTCACCGTGATCGCCATCGGCGTATCCATGTCGTTGTCGGTCGGCGGATTCGATCTTTCCGTCGGCTCTACGGCGTCGCTGGCCAACGCGCTGGTTATCTCGCTGTTCGTCTGGCACGGTTTCGGCACAGCGGGGGCGATCGCGCTGACGCTGTTGATCTGCCTGCTGGTGGGGCTGTTCAACGCCTTTCTGATCGTGGTGCTGCGAATCCCCGATATGCTGGCGACACTCGCCAGCCTGTTCGTGATCCAGGGCGTCGCCATGACCTACAGCTATGGCGGCTCTATTACCCAAAACATGTTACTGCCGAGCGGCGAGATGGCGGAAGGCGTGATCCCTGAACGGTTCGCGACCTTGGGTCAGGTACCGGTGATCGTGATTATCATGCTGGCAGTCACGGTGGTGGTGCAGCTTTACCTCTCCCTGACCCAGCATGGTCGCCGGATGTATGCCATCGGCGGCAACCCGGAAGCGGCGCGACTCGCCGGTATCCGCACTGCCCGCTA
The DNA here is from genome assembly GCF_014855505.1 of Musicola keenii. Lineage (NCBI taxonomy): Bacteria > Pseudomonadati > Pseudomonadota > Gammaproteobacteria > Enterobacterales > Pectobacteriaceae > Musicola > Musicola keenii. The sequence continues at coordinate 325,149 of NZ_JAAWVW010000002.1, forward strand.
CCGCGTATTGGCGTATCTGATCTCGTCGCTGCTGGCGGCGCTAGGCGGAATTCTGCTCGCATCCCGCATCGGCTCTTCCCAGGTGAACGCCGGCGGCGGCTACCTGATGGATGCAGTGGCGGCCGCTTACATCGGTTTCTCGCTGGCGGGCTCCGGCAAGCCGAACGCGCTGGGAACGCTGGTCGGCGCCGTCTTGCTCGGGGTCTTGCAGAACGGTCTGGTGATGTTATCGGTGCCTTATTACGCCATGGATATCATCAAAGGCTTGGTGCTGGCGCTGGCGCTGGCCATGACCTATGTCCAGAAACGCTGACGGCTGCGTCGAGGGCACACAAAAAAACGGGCGGTGTTACCGCCCCAAACTGACAACAGGCTAAACGGTTTTCAACTCAACACGCCAGTCGGGTCATACAGGCGTCGGCGCGCACGCCTATCTCGCCGGGACACCGCCGCCCCGGCGGTTATCACCGCGAGTGTCCGACACTACCTCTTCAGACACCGCAAAAGGCGAACCCCCACCCCGGCGACACGCAGCAACACCCGCGACAAGCGTAACGAATCCAGCAGCGACCATAGCAGATAGACCCGCACGGTTTTACCGTATCCGGGCGACCCATGCACATCATCCAGCGACAGCACATGGTTATGCCGGGACAAACGGCGGATCGTGTCCGCTTCGGCATTGGGGATCACCTCATCGCGCAAGCTCTGAACGTAATACAGCCTAACGCTATGATTAATATCTCCCTGACGCAGGACGAACGTGGTATCGAGGTAACGAAATACCTTGTCGTCGTCATCCAGTTCCGGATGGGTTTTCCCCACGTTCTGCCTGATAACCAGCCGCGTAACATAAGGCAGACGCCGGTAGACATCCCGATCGTGGTACAGCGAATCCAGCGGCGTACCCGCCATGGTGATCCCCTGGATACGGCTATCGGTCAGGCTGTTTTTATACGCGATAAACCCGCTAAAGCTCAGACCGAAAATATGGCACCGGATATCGGGACGATCCTGCGCAAGATAATCCAGCACATCGCTGTACATGCGGAAAGATTGCTCACTGTAGGGCAGCTGATTTTCCCCTACCCCCGGCATTTCCGTCAGCACCACGGTCACGTCAAAACGCTCAAACAGCCCCACCAGATGCACCCATTGCTCTTTCAGCGAGATAATACCGCCGTTGATAATGACGACGTTGCCGCTGCGCTTTTGGCTGAAGTAGCATACCTGCCGCCCCTGCGACAACGTGGCCCGCGTCACTTTACCGCTATCGATATACTGCTGACGGAACAACCGCAGGCAATGCTGATTGCACTCATGCTGGAGCGGCGTTTCCGGATAGGGAAAACGCGCCAGATTGTAAAGCGAACACGCCTTGAGCCATTCCCCCTGATGTTCATAGTGTTGCGCCTGACGGTAAAACACCTGGCTCCAGCTATGCGGCAGGTCATCGCCCAGATGATGAATGTCCGGCAGGATGGCGCGGGTTTCCGCGCCGACATTCAGCACATTACTGTGCAGCAACACAAAATTCTTGAGTTCATCCAGCATCATGATGCTGACTCCAGTGCAACACCTTCCATATTGCTTTTTATCTGTGCCAGAAATTCTGACGCTAGCCGTCCGTCCAGTACGCGATGGTCGAAGATCATCGACAGCGTCGCTACATGCGACGTCGCCATGTCCTGCGGGTTTCGCGATGGTTTTTCATTGATCACCCCCACCGTAAACGTGAACGTAGAGCCGGAAAGAGGAATGCAGGCGTCAGGGCCGTTTTTCCCCAACGACGTCACGGTGAAACTGCCCCAGGTTTGCGCCTGCAACGTCGGCGACAACATGGCCAACCGCAGCAACAGGCTGGCCAGCCACGGCGGCAAACGCTGAATAAAACGGATTTTCTCGTAGTGCTCGCTGGTCGCCGCGTCCTCCAGTTTGAACTGCTGCAACGCCCGATCGATCTCGGCAACAGGCAACCGATCCGTATTGCTGATCACCCGGGAATACACGCCGGATACGCCGTTCAGCGATTTTTCCAGCGTCACCCGGCTACTGATGTTATCTGGGCAAATCAACGTGCTGGCGCTGCCGTATTTGATCATCGCGTTCAGTTGCGGATACTGGCGCAGCGCATCGCTGATGGCCTTGATGGTTATCGCCGTCATCCTGCGTTGCAGCCCGCCCGCGACGATGCGCGAAACATCGATCTCGCGCATAACGGTAATGGCAGGGATGCCCTTGGATATCGCCAGAAAAGAGAGCGTCTGGCGCCGTTCCTTAGAAACTTGCCGCAACTTCATGGCTCACCACCCGGTAAATGTCATTCAGCGTGGTGCACTGCAACACCTTTTCGACATCGATTTTGACGTTCTGCTGTTTTTCGATCTCCATCAATAGATAGACGAACGTGAGCGAATCCCACTCCGGGAGGTTGGTCAAATCTTCCTGAGCCTGTTCGGTCGCCAGCCCCATGCCGGTTTTGGTGTTAATCAAGCCGATAAAATCGTCCAGTTTCATGGTCATTCCCTCTCGTTGACAGTGACGGTATTGCTTTTCTCGGCCAGTAATGCAGGTGCTGGGTCGAGAATGGTGAACAGGTTGCTGGCTGTTTCAGCAAACCCGCAATCCGAATAGAACCGCTGGAATTTTTTGTTCTTTTCGGTCGGGCCGTATACGGCGGTGATCCGGTCGACACCCTGCGCCTGACACAGACCGAACAGCCAGCGCATTGCCGCGAACTCCACTTGCCGCCCGAAGATACGGCAACTCATGATGAAATTGTCGATATGGCAACCGTCGCTGGCGAAACGCAAAAATATCGCGCCAATGGTGCCGTAATCGCCGATGCGATCGCGACACGCCAGCGTAACCGCCTGATGTCCCTCCCGGGTTAGGTAGCCGGCGACATCCTGCGGGCTCATCCGTTGCGTCGTCATATTGAACTGGTTGGTACGCAACGTCAGTTGCGATACACGATCCAGCGAGCCCGCCTCCACCGGGTGGATGGTCAGCGTCATATCCAGGCTGCTCAAAAAAGCCTGATCGTCCGCAAACTCTTTTTGCAGCTCAGTGCGGCGCTTGTTTTGCGCGTAGCTCAAATTGCGCATACGGTCATCGCTGCTGATCGTCGGACGCTGGAAATAGTCGGCGGAAATCAGCGCAGCAACGTTCTCCGCCATGTCGCCGGAAAACTCCAGCACCGTGATCGCCGGAATGCGTGCTTTGACTTCTGCACATTCAAACGCCGAATCATCAATAAAAAGCATGTGCTCCGGGGAGATGTTCAGCTCGTTGGCGATATTCAGGATGTTGCCGCTTTTCCCTTGCCAGTTGGCGCTCACCACGGAGAACTTATCCAGCGAAATACGCATCTCATCGGCGCGGCGTTTAAACGCTTCTTCCACATTCTCCAGGTTGTTTTTGCTGCAAATGGCTAAAATGACGCCCTGATCGTACAGCGTGCGCAGATACGCCTGATAACGCAGGTGGCCCGTGCCGATGTGTTTATCCGCCATCAGGATGCCGTCGACACCGTCGTCGGCCAAAATACCTTTCCACAGCGTGTTATCCAGATCGCTGACCACGCATTTCAGCGTTTTCCCGAGCGCCTGCCGGATGGATGCGGCACCAACGCGGGCGATGGCATCCAACGCCGCCAGACCGACGCCCAGCCCCAGTAACTGCGCAGTCCGGCTGGTCGCGGGGTCTTCCGTTATCCCGCCAGACGCCTGCAAATCGACCACTGTCACGCGGTCTTCCGTTTGCCCCAACGCCAAAAGAAACGAGTTAAACTCTCCGATCAGTTGCTTCAGTTCCGCCCGTTGATCCTGCGCGATAATCTGTTTGAGTTGCGACTCGCCGATATGAATAGTGTTCAGCACGACGTGAGCGCCACAGCCGGCGCCAGCAAAATTCAGCAGATATGCCAGCCGGCTTTTTTGCTCCTGAATTTTTTCGCGAATCTCAGCCGCAGGCAGCAATACACCGATGTCGTTTTCAATAAAGGAAGTATCCAAGGTATAAAAATGGAATTGCGCGCCAAATGTTTTGATGTCGGCGGCATTGCCCAGTACATGGGGAAAATAGTCGCTGTATAGACCATCATAAAAGGAGGGATAGCAACCCAGTTCATTCAGATTGAACGTAATCAGGTCATTCAACGCTTTGTGATTGAAATTACTGAAGGTGGCAATATTAACAATACGTTTCCCTTCCGCCGTGATTTTTTTCGAGGCGGCGATCCGACTTAGTGCATTATCCTGTTTCATAAACATCCCTATTTTCTTTACACCCCAATAATTCGTGCTTCAAAAAGGCGGCTGATACGTAAATCCCGATGCGTTTACTCAGGTCAGAGACTGGGGATTCACTCGGTTGCCGTCTTCCTGCAACTCGAATTATTTGGGGTATAGATAAAAATCCTTTTTACGCCATGTTATAAAAGATCTTTTCTATTTCGGAGAATCAAACCGCCCGCCAGCCAACGTGAAGACTCAACAGAAATACCGATAGCGCATTCATTGGAAAGAGAAATATCGCTAAATTCTTTTATTTGGAAAAATAATGCAGCGTTGGCGGTGTTACCAATTCTGTCCACTAGGCTGAATATTTTATCTGTCGAATAACCGATATCGGACAAAATTTTCACCAGCATCGAGCCGGAAAGTTGTGGCGGCAACAGCCAGTCTGGACGCCCGCCTAATTTATCCGTCAATGCATTAACCGTATCCTGAGTAATAACCGGCACTAATTTCTCAATCAATTTATATTCTTCATTCAGCAAAGCGCCATATTCAATGTCATTACGACTGCCGCGCCAATTCGCCAGTTGACCGACCGCTTCATCAATACCCAGATATTTAAAAGAAATATGTTCGATCTCAATACTGGATGCCGATTGTTGATTGGAAACCAGGCATCCACCGACGCCGTCACCGAACAATGTATAGTTCACCAGTTCCTTCGTCTCTTTCTTTCCTGAATTTTCATCAAAGAAATTTAGGAACTTATGGGCCGTTTCAACCCCGATAACCAGACCGTTGCTTAGGCCATTATCTGGCGTCGCCACCAGCTCGCGGGCCAGTTTCAGCGCCTGTACGGCGCCGGAACACCCCGAAACAATCTGGTAGGTTTCAATCTGCCGAAATCCCATGGCATGACACGCCTGATTTACGCTGCTTGGCAATAGCGTATCCGGCGTGGCGGATGCCACAATAATAAAATCAATACAATTTTTATTTATCCCTGTGCTGGCAAGAAGCTTACGGATAACAATGCTAATTAACTCCGCTGACGACGCCGTTGGTTTACCGGTATTCATATTAACAGCGAAATGCCGACCGGTATTACCGAAAAGTTTTTTAATTAAATCAGGTTTAAATCCGATTTTATCCCCCAACTCCTGATTACTAATAACCGGGCCGGGCAAATAGGTTTCCACCGCATTAATATATACGCTCATTGCTGTTCCCTCATCAAAGCTTGTGATAAAGCTCTCATACCCGTTTATTTTTTGCAACAGCAATTTTATGCATCATTATAAAAAACTATTACTAATTATTCTTGTGTTTTCCATACC